>JAYTZV010000236.1:0-11027 GCA_043741695.1 Burkholderiales bacterium | reverse complement strand
CGTATCGAATCGCCCTGCGTCGCGAATTGCATTGCACGCCGGTCGACAACTTTGTATAATTCGGGTCTTTCGCGCGACGGCATTTCTATATTGCGTGGATTGTTTCAGTGGCGGCTGTAGCTCAGTTGGTAGAGTCCCAGATTGTGATTCTGGTTGTCGCGGGTTCGAGCCCCGTCGGTCGCCCCACTTAAACGCTCTCTTGCAGTTACCGCTTGTCAATGCCGCTTCTCACTACCGCTTTTCACTACCGCTTTTCACTACCGCTTCTCACCATAGCTGCTCACTGCTACTCTCTGGTCCCGTCTCTGTAGTCTTCCGTCCTTAGCCAACGCCAGCGCCATCGCTAACGCCACGGCGCAGTCATATCAGGCGAGGAGATTTTTCTCCCCTCGGACTGAATGAAACCTGACTCACGACTAATTAGTGTTTATTCGTCAGACCTGCACGCGGTTTATCCGCAGCAATGATGGCATTCGCCAACACCGGACCACGGTGTTCAATGATCCAGTGGTTATCGATTTTCTCGTTATCGGTGCGACTCTCGTTGATTTTTTTGACCAGCGCATTGAGCAAGCCGGAACGTCCCTCTTCCATCGCCTGCAACGCGGCAAACAATTTAGGTGAAAAATCCGGAACGCCATCGAGCGCCTCGCTCAACATGTCCCAACGAATTTCGCATTGTGCATCGCGCGGCAACGTTGGCGAGATGCCTTCGCTGACGATAATTTTTTGTCCGTACTGCTGCATCAAGGTCGTCATCTGTTCGGCTTCGTGCGATGTCAGCGGTCGCGCATAGCTTTGCGGTGCATGGGTAGCAATATTGATTGCCTCAAAAATGCTGGCGGCAGCGGTCGGTACCGTAACCGAATTTTTGTCGCGCGATCTGCTTTGATGCATCTGGCCGAGCAGTGGAATACGTGCGTCGATGTGACCTGACGGTTGGGTTGTTTCGGCAGCACCGACCTCCGCTGTATTTTGAACAGCATCCGAAGAGAAAGTATTTGTCTTTACTGCTGCAGACCCCCTACGATTTTTCTTCATTTCCCAGTTGACCTGCATCGGACTATGCGGACCCGCGGTGCCGTACCGTGAGGTATCGCTTGGATCCTTCACGCGGTTCATCTGGCGCGTGACGTCGGTGCCAGCATGCGCAAACAAATTGCGCGACAGATCGGGGCGCACCAGCCAGCCCAGATAAGCCATCTCCGAACAGGGATTAGAAATCACGATTACTTGTCGAATATCTGTCGGCAGCCGCATGAAAATCGGCGTGAGAATATCGACGTTGGCCGACAGCAGTCGGCCGCGGTCAAAAATGATATTTCCCGCGGCATCTTTCGACCAACCGGTCGATGCAGTAATGAAAGCCGTGCGCGCGGCGAAGCTGTCCGGCACTTTGTCGTCGATGACCAGATCAAACCGGGGCGAGTCGAAACCGCGCAAAAATTTCCTGTCAGGTTTGCGCATGACACCACACAACGGAATCCCGCTTTTTGCCAACCACTTCAACAAGGCTGAGCCGATACTGCCACTGGCACCGTAGACCACAGTGGGCCCGAGCGTCGCTACCTGACGGTCGACCTTGGCCGCATCAATTGCAATGCCCGGCGCGCGACGCGCACGCTGAACCGAAGTGAATTTTCTGCATTCCTTTCTGGCGGTTTTGAGGGCGGCGGAGATTGCGTTGGAAGGCGCCTCCTGCGGTAATGCTAATTGCTCGATGGCGTCCTTGAGCCCGGTGTGCGGCGACTCCAGCAGCGCGTTGCACGACGTGCGATCCAACCGCCCGTTTTTTAGATAGGGCGCGGGAATGGCGGTACCAGGCTTGATGGCGCAGCCGACCTGTTCACTGATCCAGGCAGCGTCTTCACCGCGCAGTGGCCGCACCATGGTGACAGCCTCACCGTCGAGCATCGCCGCCGTCTGGTAACTTGCCTGCACCGGATCGGCAACCGACGACGGCGCATATAGCGCAAACTCGCTGGCGGCATGACCGAAGATGTCAGCATCTGGCCGCAATTGCTTCAAGACCGCCACTTGCTCGGCAACCCGGTGCAATTCGCCACCGGCGATCACGACGCGTCCTTGCGGCTTGATGTATTTCGCATTTTCGATGGTTTTTAAAGTGCTGCATTCAAGCAGAAACATCGTGTCAGCAGCGGCGACTGCACCAACCTGCCTGGTGGCGACAACGTTAGTCACTGTGGCGGGAAAATCATTCAACAAATTTGGTGGCGTATCGTCGCAGGCAATTGACATGCTGCGACCTACCCCGAGCGCCAGCAAATCCATCGCGGTGGGTGTAGGCCCTGTGGCACCGCCATTGACGATCGCAATGCTGCCGAGTTGTTCCAAGCCCTGCAGTGGTGTGTCCGTCAAGGTCGTCGGCACGTTGCTTGATGCGGTGCCGCCGCTGCCAGTCGGTATGCACTGACTTTCATCAAAAGGGGATTGACCGCGCGACAGCAACAGGCTTGAGCGTCGTGGCGATGGCATGCGGGCGATTGGCGTGTTGGAAAAGGTCGACGCAACCTGTGGATGATGGTGCGACGTTTCGCCAACGGCTGCTTGCGGTACGGTGAATTGATTGAACATTGCCGGAAAGCCGGCATGGGTGGGGCTACGCATGTTTGTCTCTTCCTCTATCGGGTATGGGGATCAATGAAGCATCGGTCTTGCTGGATGGTTGAACCGATTGATTGGCGTCGATGCCGCTGATCAAAAGCTGATGGCATCGCGCTGTAACGAAGGCATGATTAACGCGACAAAAAAGATCGTCGTGTTGCCGATGTTCGACTTGAGTAACAAATCACACGCAATGGTTCCGACACTTTTTGGCGCCGTCGATAAAAAGGACGTATTTGTACAACAAGCCACCGATAGATACGGTGCCCGTTTTTTCGGCAGTGAAATTTTACTGAACCAGATCAGTCACTTGGCGAGAAGCCCCGTGCTTGTGCACACTGTTATCCACAGATGCTGTGGGTAAGTATTGGCACTGAATTTTTACAGTGAATGTCTGTGTTGCATCGCGCGAAAACGGAATGCGATGCCGTTTTGCACATTTTCTTTGCTAGCGCATATTGACCAGCACAATACCGACCAGCACCAGCGCCGCGCCGATCGCAAAACGCAGCGCGACAACCTCATGCAACAGCAGCATGCCAAAACCAACACCGAACAGCGGCGTCAAAAAAGAAAATACCGAAACGCGTGAAGCGAGGTAGCGGCGCAGAATCCAGAACCATGCGAGGTAGCTGGCGAAGGTGACGATCACGGATTGAAACAATAAACTTTCCCAAGCGATCGCAGTCATTGTGACCGTCGAAAATTCGCCAGTGAGTGCCGCAATCGGCAGGACCAATGCAGCAGACACACCGAGCTGATACAGCAGTGTTTTTGATGGTGCAGCTTCTGACAAGGTCGAACTGCGAATCAACAGGGTCGTAGCCGACCACAAGATCGCCGCAGCGACGCCGAGCAAGTCACCGAAGGCAGTATCTGCTGCATGCACAGCGGTCGTGTTGTAGCCCGTCGCAAAGGCAATGCCGATGCCGATGAATGCCAGCAAAATGCCTATCCACTGCAACAGACGCAATCGCTCGCCCGGCACCAGCCAATGCAATCCGAGCACGGTGAAGATTGGTGCTGTGTAAAGAAACACCACCATGCGGGACGCGGTAGTGAAGTTGAGGCCCACCGCGACACATAAAAATTCAGCGGCGAACAAAACACCTGCGGCGATACCAGGCCACAAGGTGCCGTCGCGCAGTGCAAACGGCGTGCGCCGGATCAGCATCAGCGCAGCGACCAACATAGCGGCAATCGTGGAGCGTAACCCGGTTTGCAACACCGTGCCGATGCTCGGTGCTGCCAACTTGATCGCCACCTGCTGCAAGCCCCACAGTGCACACAGCAGCAGCAGCAAGAGCGCGACCGGTCCGTCGAGCGCGCGCCGTTGTGCACTCATTTCAAGCGACCGGTGAGCATCCAGTAATGGTCGACGCGTTGTATGCGGATATCTTTGAGATGCGCACCGAGGCGTTTGCGCAGCGCGCTATCGGTCGGAAAATTTTTTAATACTTCGAAGCTTTCACCATCGAGTAATCTGATTTGAAAGGTATTGCCCTGCAAATCGGTACGCGCAATCGAGGTACTGCTGCCCTCAACGTAGACGTTATCAATCAGCACCAGCAGTGTGTCTTTGCCGACTTGCGAGCGCAGGCCCTGCATGAACCGATCCTGATCTTCACGCAAAATATGCGACCAGAAAAATCCGGCGAAGACGGCACTCAATGGTGCGGCCGCAGGATCGCGTTGAACATCAAATGCATCGCCGATCTCACAGCGCACTTTGTCGGACGGAAGTCCTTTCGACTGTGCGGTAGCAAGCATTGCGGGATTGATCTCGGTCGCATGAACGGATGCGGCAACCTGCGCAATCTCTGCAGTCCAGTAACCGGTGCCGCAGGCAAGTTCAAGTACCCGATGGCCGGCCAGCGTCGTGCGCACCCATTCGCGCATGATCGGCAGATCGTGCTGGCGTTCCGGTTTGGCGTAGACCTGTTCGTAGCTGGCTGCACGCCGGGTGTAGTACGCGGCCATGTCGCGGTTCAAATTCATGCAGTCACCTTGCTCGCCCGATTACCATTACTGTTACCAATACCAACACCAACACCATCATTATCACAACTCATACATTTCCTTTTCACCGCTCATCACCTGGTCTATCAACTTACGATTCAATGTTGGTGCCAGCAATTCGATGAACGTGTACACATAACTGCGCAAATACGCGCCCTGCTTAATCGCCACGCGCGAAACGTTCGAGCCGAACAGATGTCCCGCCGAAATCGCCTTGAGGTTTTTATCGCGCTCGGCATCGTACGCCATGCCGGCGATGATGCCAACGCCCAGGCCAAGTTCGACATAGGTTTTAATGACATCGGCATCGATGGCTTCAAGCAGCACATCCGGTTTCAGATTACGTAACGCAAAGGCATGATCGATCTTGGCGCGACCCGTAAAAGCGCTATCGTAGGTAATCAGCGGCCACGCGGCGATTTCTTCGAGCGTTAGTGATTTTGATTTCAGCAGCGGATGGTCGGTTGGCACCACCACCACATGCTCCCATTGGTAGCAGGGAATCGAGAGTAATCCTTCCACAGTCGTGATTGATTCAGTAGCGAGTGCAATGTCGGCATGCCCTTTCAACACCATCTCGGCGACTTGCTTCGGGTTGCCTTGCAAGAGTGACAAACGCACTTTCGGAAAACGCTGCGTGAACGCCTGCACCACCTTTGGCAAGGCATAGCGGGCCTGCGTGTGCGTGGTTGCGATCGTAAAGCTGCCGCTGTCTTGCGCGGCAAATTCCTGACCGATGCTTTTCAGGCTGTCGATTTCCTGCATGATAACTTCAACCGATTTCAAGACCGCACGGCCTGGTTCGGTCAACCCGCGAATGCGCTTGCCATGACGCGTGAAGATATCGACCCCAAGCTCTTCTTCGAGCTCGATGATGGCTTTCGATACACCGGGCTGCGACGTAAAAAGTGCTTTGGCAGCTTCGGTCAGATTGAAATTCTGTCGAACGGCTTCACGCACGAATCGGAATTGATGCAGGTTCATGGGGGCTTTCTGCAGTCTGATGCTGCGAGCATGCGCGTAGTGCGTCTATCAAAACCCGGATGGCTAGGCGCGGTGGCACAGATAGACCATCTGTACGGCAAGCCAGCGCAACGACGCTAGCGGGGTTTTGATAGGCGCACTTATACCGCGGCGGCATATAAGCAAATAAATACTCTGTAGTTTGTTTCGTGGGCGAAGTTTATTACGATTCAGGCTATTCTGATCGGAATCCCATGACCTTATCGTATGTAATCTCTGGTTTTGCAGTTGGCCTGCTGGTTGGCCTGACCGGCGTGGGCGGCGGGTCGCTGATGACCCCGCTCTTGACGCTGCTGTTCGGTATTTCGCCAACGGTCGCCGTCGGCACCGACCTCGCTTTTGCTTCCGCCACCAAGGTGGCAGGCACATTCGCCCATCGTTATCGCGGCAATGTGCACTGGGATATTGTACGCAAGCTCTGCTACGGCGCGCTGCCATCAGCGGTTGCCGCAACGCTGGCGCTAAAGTATTTTGGGGCGCTCGACAAGGAAATCGGCCAGATCATTCGCTATTCGATCGCAGCCTCGGTGATGCTGACCATCATCGCAATTTTATTCCGCACCCGCATGCAAAACTGGATGACGGCGCACCCCGAGCGCCAGCTGCATGGCGCCAAATTGACGACGCTCACTGTCATTGCCGGTATGCTGCTGGGCACGTTGGTAACGATCTCGTCAATCGGTGCAGGTGCGGTCGGTGCCACGTTGCTGGTGCTGCTGTATCCGCGCTTGTCGCCCGCCGAAATCGCTGGCACCGATATCGCCTACGCCGTGCCGCTGACTGCGATTGCGGCGCTGGGCCACTGGTGGCTTGGCTCGATCAACTGGGAATTGCTGGCGATGCTGTTGCTTGGCTCGGTGCCGGGTATTACCATTGGGTCCCTCGCTGCGCGCGCCGTGCCAGAAAAAATCTTGCGTGGTTTGCTGGCGATGACGCTGGCTGGCGTAGCGATCAAGCTGGTGCATTGAACCTCGCAGCACTGGCAGAATTACTACCGGACTTCGATTGCAGCATTGTGCAATTGCGAACTTATTTGCGGACTTGTTTGCGAGCTTATTTGCAAACTTATTTGCAAACTTATTTGCAACCCTAATCAACAGGATCACTGATGTATCGCTACGATCAATACGACCACCAAATCGTCAAGGAACGCATTACACAGTACACCGATCAGGTGCGCCGTCGCATCTCGGGTGAGCTGACCGAAGAAGAATTTCAGCCGCTGCGCCTGCAAAACGGTTTGTACATGCAGCGCCATGCGTACATGCTGCGCGTGGCCGTTCCATACGGCCTGCTGTCGTCCGCGCAGATGCACATGTTTGCCGACATCGCGCGCAAATACGATCGCGGGTACGGTCACTTCACCACGCGTCAGAATATTCAATACAACTGGATCAACTTGGAAGATACGCCGCAAATTTTGGCTGATCTGGCATCGGTCGAAATGCACGCGATCCAAACGTCCGGCAATTGCATCCGCAATATCACTTCCGACGAATTTTGCGGCGTCGCCGCCGACGAGCTGATCGATCCACGTCCGTTCGCCGAGATCATGCGGCAATGGAGCACGTTCCATCCCGAGTTCGCTTATCTGCCGCGCAAGTTCAAGCTGGCCTACAACGGCGCGGTTGAAGATCGTGCCGCGACTGCGGTGCACGATATCGGCTACTCGGTGATTAAAAATGCAGCAGGTGAAATTGGCCTGCGCGTGATGGTGGGCGGCGGCATGGGTCGTACGCCAATTCTGGGCAGTGTGATCTGCGAATTTTTGCCGTGGCAGCACATGCTGACCTACACCGAAGCGGTGATGCGGGTCTACAACCAATATGGCCGTCGCGATAACAAGTACAAAGCGCGTATCAAGATTCTGGTGAAGGCGGTTGGTATCGAGGAATTCCGTCGTCAAGTGGAAGAAGAATGGGCCGATCTAAAAGACGGTCCGAGTACATTGACGCAGGACGAATTCGATCGCGTCGCGTCATACTTCACGCCGTTTCCCTACGAGACGTTCGCTGGTGATGATCCGGCGATCGCTACACTGAAAGAAGAAAACAAGGCGTTCGCTGCCTGGACCAAGCGCAATGTGCGCGAGCACAAGGTGCCCGGTTACGCAATCGTGCTGCTGTCGCTGAAAAAAACCGGTGTGCCACCGGGCGATGCGACTGCCGAGCAAATGGATTTCATTGCTAACTTGGCCGACCGTTACAGCTTCGGCGAAATTCGCGTCACGCATGAACAGAATCTGGTGCTGGCGCACGTGAAGCAATCCGACTTGCCCGAGCTGTTTAAGGAAGCCAAGGCACATGGTCTGGCAACGCCGAACATCGGTCTATTGACCGACATCATCTGCTGCCCCGGTGGTGACTTCTGCTCGCTCGCCAATGCGAAGTCGATCCCGATTGCTGCAGCCATTACCGAGCGTTTCGATAACCTCGATTTCCAGTACGACATCGGTGAAATTGAATTGAATATTTCGGGCTGCATCAACGCCTGCGGACATCATCATGTCGGCAATATCGGCATCCTCGGTGTCGATAAAGATGGATCCGAGTGGTATCAGGTATCGATAGGCGGCGCGCAGGGTAACGAGAGTTCGATCGGCAAAATCATCGGACCATCGTTCTCGGCACAGCAGATGCCAACCGTGATCGAGCGCTTGCTACAAGTATATGTGCGCGACCGAATCGAAGACGAGCGCTTCATCGATACCACCCGACGCCTTGGCATTGCGCCATTCAAGGATCATGTCTACGCGACACCGATCAAGACCAAGCTGCACGTCGCCGGAGAGGATGCATATGCGTGAAATTATCAAACACCGCGCGGTAGTCAGCGATGACTGGACCGTGCTGCGTCTGGCAGAAGACGAAGCGGCGGAATCGGTTACAATCCGTGCCGGTAAAGTGATCGTGCCGCTGGCGGTCTGGCTGGCGCAACGCGCCGCGCTGGAAGGTCGTACCGAACTTGGCGTCTGGCTGCCAAGCGATGCGCGTCCTGAAGTTTTAAAAGACGACCTTGCCCGTTTCCAGGTCGTCGCAGTTGACTTCCCGAAATTCGCCGATGGCCGCGGCTACTCGATTGCCTACAACCTGCGCGCCCGTCTCGGCTATGCAGGCGAGTTGCGTGCAATCGGCGACGTCCTGCGCGATCAATTGTTTTACATGAGCCGCGTTGGCTTCGATGCGTTTGCCACGCGCGAAGACCGCAACATTCATGATGAGCTGAAAGGCCTGACCGATTTCTCCGAGGCTTATCAAACCTCGTGGGATCAGAAGACGCCACTGTTTCGCCGCACCGAGCGGCCGAAGGCGGCAGCATGAGCGACTTCGACAAACTGGTGGCCGATACCAACGCCACGCTGGGACGTATCGTCGCAGATTTTTCGCCGGCGGTATTTGCATCGAGTCTGGCCGCCGAAGACATGGTGCTGACCGATATGATTTTGCGCACAGGTCTGCCGATTAGCATCTTTACTCTGGAAACCGGCCGTCTGCACGCAGAGACGCTCGGCATGCTCGACACGATCAAGGAAAAATACGCGTATGAAGTCACACGCTTCACGCCGGACCCGGTAGCCGTCGAAGGCTACGTGCAAAATTACGGCCTGAACGGTTTTTACGACAGCGTCGAGTTGCGCAAAGAATGCTGCCGCATCCGCAAGGTCGATCCGTTGAATCGCGCCTTGCAAGGCAATACGGCATGGGTCACTGGCCAGCGTCGCAGCCAATCTGCCACGCGCGCCGAGCTGCATGTGCAAGAGATCGATGCAGCGCATGGCATGACCAAATTTAATCCTCTCGCCGACTGGTCCGAGGAAGACGTCTGGCATTACATTCGCACGCACAACGTGCCGTATAACCCGCTGCATGATCGCGGCTATCCATCGATCGGTTGCGAGCCCTGCACACGGGCGATCCAGCCGGGCGAGGACGTGCGCGCCGGTCGCTGGTGGTGGGAAAATCCGGAATCGAAAGAATGCGGTTTGCATGTGGTTGATGGCAAGCTCGTTCGCATCAAGTCGACCACCGCATAAGCTGTCGCGCACCACAGCACATCCATTCTTCAATTGAATAGCTAGGGCATCATGAACACAGCAGTCGAACAATTATTTCTGGACGCGGCCAGCAACCGCCATCTGGATTGGCTCGAATCCGAAGCTATCCACATCATGCGTGAGGTCGCTGCCGAATGCGCGAATCCCGCGCTGTTATTTTCGGGCGGCAAGGATTCTGTCGTGCTGTTGCGGATCGCAGAAAAAGCATTTCGGCCGGGTAAATTTCCGTTTCCGCTGGTGCATGTCGATACCGGTCACAACTTCGAAGAAGTCATTACCTTTCGCGACAAGCGCGTGGCCGAACTCGGCGAGCGCCTGATTGTCGGCTCGGTCGAAGACTCGATTCAGCGTGGCACGGTGCGGTTGCGTAATCCACAAACCGATTCGCGCAATGCGGCGCAAGCAGTCACGCTGCTGGAAACCATCGCCGCCCACAAGTTCGATGCCTGCATCGGCGGTGCTCGTCGCGATGAAGAAAAAGCGCGCGCGAAAGAACGGATCTTTTCCTTCCGCGATGAATTCGGTCAGTGGAATCCGAAAGCCCAACGCCCTGAACTCTGGGACCTGTATAACACCCGCGTGCACGCCGGCGAAAACATGCGCGTGTTTCCGATCTCGAACTGGACCGAACTCGACGTCTGGCAGTACATCGCCCGCGAAAAACTGGAGCTGCCGCCGATTTATTTTGCTCACAAGCGCGACGTGATTCCGCGTAACGGTTTGCTGGTACCGCTGACCCCGCTGACGCCAGCGCGCGACGGTGAAAAAGTCGAAAACATGATGGTACGCTTCCGTACCGTGGGTGATATTTCGTGCACCTGCCCGGTTGCCTCCGATGCATCGACGGTTGACGCCATCATCGCCGAGACTGCAGTTACCCAAATCACCGAACGCGGTGCGACCCGGATGGATGATCAAACCTCCGAAGCGTCGATGGAAAAACGTAAAAAAGAAGGATATTTCTGATGACCGCCGCAGTTGCACAACCCGCTCAAGCACCAAAGCAAAGCCAACAATCCGCCGAGCGCGGTCTGCTGCGTTTCATCACGGCCGGTTCAGTCGACGATGGCAAAAGCACGCTGATCGGTCGTCTGCTGTTTGACAGCAAAGGCATTTTCGCTGATCAACTCGATGCGATGTCGCGTGCCAAACATAAGCGCACCGTGGGTGACACAATCGATCTGTCGCTGCTTACCGATGGTTTAGAGGCCGAACGCGAACAAGGCATCACGATCGACGTGGCGTATCGCTACTTCGCCACGCCGAAACGCAAGTTCATCATCGCCGATACACCAGGCCATGAGCA
>JAYTZV010000235.1:0-1267 GCA_043741695.1 Burkholderiales bacterium | reverse complement strand
TGCTGTTCGATAGCAAAGGCATCTTTGCCGACCAACTCGATGCAATGTCACGCGCCAAGCACAAGCGCACCGTCGGCGACACAATCGATCTGTCGCTGCTGACCGATGGTCTCGAAGCCGAACGCGAGCAAGGCATCACGATCGACGTGGCGTATCGCTACTTCGCCACACCGAAACGCAAGTTCATCATTGCCGATACACCGGGTCATGAGCAGTACACCCGCAACATGGTGACCGGTGCATCGACTGCGGATGCGGTAATCATTCTGGTGGACGTGTCGAAGGTCAAACTCGGTGACGACGGTAGTGTTGAATTATTGATCCAGACCAAACGCCATTCGACGATTGCGCATCTGCTACAGATCGAGCATGTGATCGTTGCAGTCAACAAGATGGATCTGGTTGATTACGACCAGACCGTGTATGAGCGCATCGTTGCGGCTTACCGCGAATTTGCGGCCACGCTGGGACTCAAACACATTGAGCCGATTCCGCTGTCAGCACTGACCGGCGACAACGTGGTCACTGCCAGCGAAAAAATGGCGTGGTATCAGGGACCAACTCTGATTCAGCTGCTCGAATCGCTGAGCGTCTACGACGATTGCCATGACGAACCATTCCGTTTTCCGGTGCAGCTGGTGGCACGTACCAATGGCCATGAAGCCAATGGTTTTCGTGGCTACATGGGTCGTATCGAAGCGGGCAAAGTCAGCGTTGGTGACAAGCTGACGGTACAACCAAATGGCCACAGCGCGACCGTGAAAGAAATCGTCACGCTCGATGGCGCGCTGCAAAGTGCGGTGGTCGGCCAGTCAGTGACGCTACTGCTGAACGAATACGTCGATATCTCGCGTGGCGACATGCTGGTGGCAGCGGATCGCCCGGCCACGCTGCTGAAAAGCGTGAATGCCGATTTATGCTGGTTGTCCGAAGAGCCGCTTGATTTGCGTCGCAAGTACTGGCTCAAGCACACCACGCGTCAGGTCGCTGCCAAGGTGACCAGCGTCGATACGCTGCTCGATATCAACACGCAAGAGCGACGTCCGGCCACTGGCCTGAAGCTGAACGATATCGCGCGTATCAGTCTAACGGTGCAGCAGCCGCTGGCTGCAGATGCGTACACAGACTTGCGTTCAACCGGCGCCTTTATTCTGATCGATGAAGTCACGCATCAGACGGTCGCTGCCGGCATGATCCGGCTCGACTAGGCAACTCGTCGCGTTATGTCCGATATCGAACATAGCCAGACCGCGCCGTTCGGCAAGGT
>JAYTZV010000234.1:0-11082 GCA_043741695.1 Burkholderiales bacterium | reverse complement strand
AAACAGGCCCTTCTTCGAAGGGCCTGTTTGCATTTTACAACTAATCTGCTACTCCTCTCAAACAACAGACAAACACACCTTCACAATCATCACGGTTGCATTCACATCGACCTGCTCCCCGAAATCAGTTCGACGCTCAAATAAAAGTGACCTGCTCCCCGAAATTAGTACGATGCTAAACTGGAATCTGCCGATGGATGCCAGCCATAAAGAAGCGATTTACGGAAGAGCAAATCATTGGTCTATTGAAAGAGGCCGTTGCAGCGGCGAACATAGCCGAGTTGTGCCGTAAGTGATCTTGCCCCTGCATAACCGGACACTGTTCAGCGCCTAATTTGCGTCATTTTCCTGAGCCTGACGCACCAACTCCCTGCGATACATGCGAGGCGATTTCAGTTTCAATGCCGAGTGTGGGTGGACCTTATTGAAATGCGTAAAAGCGTTTGGCAACTGGGCCAATACGGTTGCTGCCGTACTGCGATCCATTTGACTCACATAATCGCGTTTGAAGGTATTAACGAAGCTTTCAGCCATCCCGTTCGACTGCGGACTGCATACGGGAGTGTGGACCGGTGTGAGGCCAAGCCCGCGCGCAACAGCATGCGTTTCGTGTGCGCGATACGCACCACCGTTATCACTCAGGAACTGAAGCGTTCCTGAACACGCTTCCACATTTCCGAATCGTGCCTCGACTGCCTCAATGAGCATTTCCCGCACCGGCTCGCCGGGCAAACCGCGTCCAGACCAAGCGCGCCAAGCAATGATTTCACGGTCGCAGCAATCTTTGGTGAACGTGCCGGTGACGACTTGACCGTTTTCGCAGGCGATCTCGAAACCGTCCGAACACCATCGCGTATTTGATTCTGTTACGGCAACCTTGCCATCGTGAGGGCGGCTGCTGGCGCGCCGTTTGGGCACTTTGGGCAGGAGCAAATGATGCTCTTTCATAACGCGATAGAACCGCTTGTGATTGACTGGCAGCATGGAGATCAGGCTGCGTATGCGGTTGACCAGTGCACCGGCACGACGATATCCATACGTTGGCAAGCTGATGATTTCGGCACGTACTGCGTCGACCAGCATTAGATCGACACCGGGGTCACGCAGGCGAGCCGTGCGGCCATCGATCCAGTCGGATGCCCGTATTGTCTGCAAGTGGACGTTCGACCGTGCCCCGCCCAGTGCGGCACAAACCGCCTTCATGGCTCGTCCTTGTTGGACAAGGGCGAGCGCAACAGCCACTTTTTTTCTCGGGCGATATCCACTGCCTCCTTGAGAATATCGTTCTCCATAGTCTTCTTGCCCAGCAAGCGCTTGAGTTGCGATATCTGGGCGCGGGCCGCAGCCAATTCACTAGCGGGAACTACGGACTCGCCTGCACCAACTGCAGTGAGTGCACCGTCTCGGTCAAGTTTGCGCCAATTGAATAACTGGCTTGCGGCGACACCATGCATGCGGGCCACGAGCGAGACGCTCATGCCGGGATCGTAGGTTCGGCGAACCAAGGCTGCCTTCTCGGTGACCGACCATCGCCTACGGCGCTGTTCGGTCACCGAGACCACTTCGATTGTCTGTTTGTCGTTCGTTCTAGTCATAATCACAGTCGTATTCCTATGCGTTAATGTAACGCACTGACTGTGTCCGGTGATTCAAGGGGCTATCTCATAAGTATGGCACCAGTGTGCGACCTACTACAACTGCACGGCGAAGTTAGGCAATATGACTGTTTGAGATGATCAACGGCTTAAGACGCTGGAAGCCGGGAACGCAAAGCTGACATGGTTGTTAGCGGAATCGATGATGAACAATGCTGCGTTGAAGGATATTGTCGGCTCACGGCTTGGGCATTGCCCAGGCTGTTAGGCTAATCCCTTCACATAACAGATCGGCAACTTACGGCTGCACTGAGTAAGGATTACCGAAACCAAGTCGTGCAAGAACCTCTGTTTCCAGTGCTTCCATTTCATTAGCCTCGATATCATTTTCGTGATCATAGCCTTGCGCATGCAATACTCCGTGCACGACGAGATGCGCCACATGCGCCAGAAGCGTTTTGTTCTGCGCCTGCGCTTCGCTCGACAGAACGTCAGTACACAAAACCAGATCAGCACGCGTAACCTCGCCAAGTTTGACGTCGAATTCATCTTCGCCATAGGCAAAGGTCAATACATTGGTGGCGTAGTCTTTGCCGCGATAATCGCGGTTGAGTTCGCGACCTTCATCCTTATCAACAAAACGAATTGCCAGCTCTGCGGGAGCCAGCAGTGCGGCCTGCACCCAGCGGCGCAACAGAGGGCGCGTCACCACTGCTTCAAGACGCGGATCGGGATACTGCACCAACAACGACAGCTTATTTTTTGATGGCATTGCGTCGGGCCGGAGCTGCAGATTTTATCGGCGTAGCACCTGCACTTTCATATGCATCGACGATACGCGCCACCAGTGGATGACGGACTACATCAGCGCTGCTGAAGCGGGTGAAGGCGATACCGCGCACATCGCTCAATACGTCGATCGCATCGATCAGTCCGCTTTTCTGGCTGCGCTGCAAATCAATCTGCGTCACATCGCCAGTAATAACCGCCTTGCTACCGAAGCCGATCCGCGTCAAAAACATTTTCATTTGTTCGGCGGTAGAGTTTTGCGCCTCGTCCAAAATTACGAAGGCATGATTTAGCGTGCGGCCACGCATGTAGGCCAGTGGCGCAACTTCGATGGCCTGTTTCTCGAACATTTTTTGTGTGCGATCGAAGCCGAGCAAATCGTAGAGCGCGTCATACAGCGGGCGCAAATATGGATCTACTTTTTGCGCAAGATCACCAGGCAAGAATCCGAGACGCTCGCCAGCCTCAACGGCCGGGCGCGTCAAAATGATACGTTTGACTGCGTCACGCTCCAGGGCGTCGACCGCACATGCCACAGCCAGGTAGGTTTTGCCTGTACCGGCAGGACCAACTCCGAAGGTCACGTCATGTTCAAGAATCGCTTTCAAATACGTGATCTGATGTGGTGTGCGGCCACGTAAGTCATGGCGACGGGTCTTCAGCACAGGCCCATCCGCCTCCGACAGGTCGAATGCGTCTGGCTCGCTCACAACGACTTTACTGCTGCTTTTTTTGGCACCGCCACGCACCGGCTTCAGCGTCGCAGCAGGTACTTCCGCGAACGACATACCGGCACGCTGTTCGACCAGTGCGAGCTGCACGTCTTCGATCGACACTACCTTGTCGGCACGGTCATAAAATTTTGCCAGCAGTGCGGTCGCTCGCTCACCATTGCTGCCGCCAACAATAAACCGATCGCCACGACGGAAGATCGTTACATCAAGCGCGGCTGAAATTTGTCGCAGGTTTTCATCCATCGGGCCGCACAAATGTGCGAGCCGTTTGTTGTCCAGCGGCTCTGGAACGAAGTACTGCGGCTCGGTGGGTATGCGCGTTTTCAAGCGACTCTTTGAGGAACGTTCTTAAGTTTAGTGAGGCTAGTAGCAGTGACGAGATCGCCGCGCAGCGAGTACGCAAAGCTCTGCGTGATCGTCACATCAACCAGTTTCCCGATCAATCGCGCTCCATTGGCACCGGCATCAAAATTCACCACGCGGTTATTTTCAGAGCGGCCTTGCATTTCATTCGCATTTTTTTTCGACGGGCCTTCAACCAAGACCCGATAAGTACTACCCACCATTTGCTCGCTGTAGCGCTTGGTGTTGGTATCAATAACTGCCTGCAAACGCTGCAAGCGGGCCAGTTTGACCGCTTGCGGCGTGTCGTCTTCCAGATTTGCCGCTGGCGTACCGGGACGCGGGCTGAAAATAAAACTGAAGCTGTTGTCGTAACCAACGTCGTCGATCAACTTCATCATCGCCTCGAAGTCGGCATCGGTCTCGCCGGGAAAGCCGACGATGAAATCAGACGAAATCGCGATATTCGGACGCACCTCGCGCAGACGACGAATGATTGATTTGTATTCAAGCGACGTGTAGCCACGCTTCATCGCCATCAAAATACGGTCCGAGCCGTGCTGCGCGGGTAGGTACAAATGATCAACCAGCTTCGGCACCTTTGCGTACGCATCGATCAAGCGCTGAGTGAATTCTTTCGGATGACTGGTGACAAAGCGAATGCGCTCGATGCCATCAATCTCGGCGATATATTCGATCAACAGTGCAAAGTCGGCAATCTCGCCATCGGCCATCACGCCGCGAAACGCGTTGACGTTTTGTCCTAGCAGAGTGATTTCCTTCACGCCCTGCGCCGCCAGGCCAGCGACTTCAGACAACACGTCTTCAAAACGGCGCGATACCTCTTCGCCGCGGGTGTAAGGCACCACGCAGTAACTGCAGTATTTGCTGCAGCCTTCCATGATCGACACGAACGCCGTTGCGCCATCGACTTTGGCAGGCGGCAGATGATCGAATTTTTCGATTTCCGGAAAGCTGATATCGACCTGTGGTTTGCCGGTACTGCGGCGCATGTCGAGCATGGCAGGCAAGCGGTGCAAGGTTTGCGGACCGAACACCAGATCCACATACGGTGCGCGTTTGATGATTGCGGCACCTTCCTGCGATGCCACACAACCGCCAACGCCGATCAGCATGTCGGGCTTCTTGAGCTTCAATTCACGGATACGACCGAGATCGCAAAACACTTTTTCCTGCGCTTTTTCGCGCACCGAACAGGTATTGAGCAACACCACATCGGCGTCTTCAATTGTGTCGGTCTTGATCATGCCGTCGGCGGCACGGAGCACATCGGCCATCTTGTCCGAGTCGTACTCGTTCATCTGGCAGCCGAAGGTTTTGATGAATACTTTTTTCTGCATTATTTGAACCAGTTCCAGAAGGGTCGTGACGATGGCATCGCCGCTGCTTCCTCATCGGTCAGCAGCCAGATGCGATCAATGGTGCCATCCGGGTTTTCGGTATAGGCGATGCGATGAGGCGTGTCGCCCAGTGCGTTAGGTACGACCGTCAGATTGTCGGTGCTCCAGATACGCGCGCCGCTTGCCAACATGCGTGACTTGCCATCGATCAGAACTTGGGTGTAGTCAACGATCTGTACCTTACCGCTCTTCACATTAGCAGGAAACGGCCGCTCGAACGCCGATGCAGCGGCTGCAATTGCCATCAACATGACAGCAAAAATCAATTGGTGAAAACGCATTGATTGCTCCGCGTGAAAAAGAATGACTGAATTAGTGCGCCATAGAAGGCAGGAACTCCCGCCAAAGCCAGCGAAAGTGTATCACCAAGTGTGTAAAAGTCGCGACGCTGGTTGCGTCGGACTTTGCGTCTGTCCGTGTGTCAACCTATGTAGCTACCTGTTTGGCTACCAACGCCTCAAACCCGAGCCAACCCGGCGGCAGACACCAGAAACCAGACCCGGATTTACCGCGGCGCACATGCCGCGTTATCTTTACAGCCACGCTTACTTCACAAATTGCTCGTTCCCGACCATGCCTATTTTTGTCACGCCCAACCGCTGCGCCGATGCCATCACTGCCGCCACCGACTTATAAGCCACCAACTTGTTCGGGCGCAGATGCACTTCCGGCTGCGTCGGCTGCGTGACAACAACCTGCATTTTCGCTTCCAGCGCAGCGCGATCTGGCAGCACAACACCGTCCCACAACACGGTACCGTCAGCAGTCACATCCACATTCACCACTACCGGTGGTGCCAGTGGCGGCGGTGGATTCCCCGCCGGCATGTTCAAATTGATCGCATGATTCTGGATCGGAATCGTGATGATCAACATGATGATTAAAACCAGCATGACGTCGATTAAGGGCGTCATGTTCATCTCAATCATCGGTTCATCGTCGCGACTATCCGCGCGAAAATTCATCGCCATTGGTGCTGTCCTTTTTTCGTTATTCAGCTTTGACGTGAACGTCAACTTCAGCCACCACGTGCGGCAGGCTCGGTAATAAAGCCGACCTTCTGAATACCAGCGCGTTGCGCAGCTAAAATCACGCGGCCGATATATTCATATTGGACATCCTGATCGCCACGAATGTGCAATTCGGGTTGCGGTGTCATCACCGCCACCGTCTTTAGTCGCGCCACCAGATCAGCCTCGTCCACAATCGCTTTTTCATTCCAGAACACGCGGCCCGCCTTGTTCACCGCCAGATTGATATTGTCCGGCTTGGTCACATACGGCTTATTGATTTCATTGGGCAGCTTCACCGGTATCGTGTGCGTCACCACCGGAATCGTAATCAAGAAAATGATCAGCAACACCAGCATCACGTCCACTAGTGGCGTGGTGTTGATGGTGGCAATGACTTCGTCTTCATCACCGTCCGGCGCGCCGAGAGACATCGCCATCGCTTACCCCTTGCTGATGGCGGTCGACATCGCACCGGACAACAACACCGAATGCAGGTCGGAACTGAACGAACGAATATTCTCCATCGCCAGCTTATTACGGCGCACCAAAAAGTTGTAGCCCAATACTGCCGGTACCGCAACACCCAAACCAATCGCGGTCATGATCAATGCTTCACCAACCGGGCCCGCCACTTTGTCGATCGACGCCTGGCCCGCAATACCGATCGCGGTCAGTGCGTTGTAGATACCCCAGACGGTACCGAACAACCCGACGAACGGGGCAGTCGAACCGACGGTAGCAAGTAATGCCAGACCATCTTGCAAACGACTCTGCACTTTTTCCACTGCGCGCTGGATCGACATCGTCACCCAGGTATTGAGATCGATATGTTCGAGCAGCGCGCCGTCGTTATGCACGCTCGACTTGATGCCGGTCTCGGCAATGAAGCGATACGGGCTACCGTCTTTCAGACTGGCGACACCTGCCTGCACCGAATTGGCCTGCCAGAATTTTTTGTTCGCATCGGTTGCCTGCCCGCCGAGTTTGGTTTGCTCGATCAATTTGGTGATGATGATGTACCAGCTGCTCATCGACATCAGCACCAGAATAACCAGCGTGCCGCGGGCGACCAGATCACCGCCTTTCCAAAGCGCGTCGAGGCCGTAAGGGTTATCGATTTTTTCTGCGGCGGGTGTGGCGCTTGCGCTGACGGCAGGTGCAGCCATTGCAGATGGAGCGGATGCCTGCGTGGTTGATGCAGTGCTTGAACTGGTACTCGGTGCAGCGATCGCAGCCGGTGTATCAGCAGCATCCGCAGTGATCGGTACCAGCACTCCGGCAACAGAGGTAATCGATATCAGCAACGCTGTAGCAGCGGCGGATACCCGGGTAGTTAACGACATGCTTCCTCCAGATTGATCAAGACAAATAGGGTGTTGATACTGCAAAAAATTCCAGATGCTGCTCACGTACTGCAAGGCGGCGGCATCAAGCCGATTCGGTTACTGATTTTGTGTTGTTGCGATTTACGTTAAATTTACAAGTCAAATCGATTCGGCGCATTCACACAGTCGATCTAATTATCCAACTTCCACACATACTCGACCGAAAACGTCGATTGCACCGGCTTGCCATCCTGCGTGCCGGGATTGAATTTGCATCTACTTAATCCGGCAACTGCCGCACGATCGAGACTACGCGAACCGCTGGATTTTTTGACCTTGGCATCAACCAACTCACCACCCGGTCCAACGACAAATTCAACCCGCGTAACACCAGTCTCTTCGGCCACCAGTGACGCCCGCGGATACTCAGGCTTGCAGCTATTCAAGTCATTAATACCAGCCACTCGCACCGGCGGCGCAGCCACAGGAGCAGGTGGTGCCTGTGGCGCGGGCGGTGCTGGTCGCGGCAATTCGGGTGTCGGCGGCGCCGTATTAGTCACGGTAGCGATCGGCGTCGGTGGTGGTGGTGCGCTAACTTTCGTCTCGGGTGGCGGCACAAATGGGGGCGGTGGAGCAGCAACCTTTGATGCACGCGGCGGCGGTTTGACTGCAGGAGGTGGCGGAGGGGGCGGCGGTGGTGGCTTGACCGGCTCAATAATGTCGGCCACAAGTTCCGGTACAACAACGTGCGCCGCTTTGCGGGCCAATCCTGACACCAGAGCATAAATGATAAACACGTGCAAAATGACAACGACCGCCAGGCCACCAAATTTTTGTGCGGGAGTTTGTATATTCTCCGAAAAATCCATCCGTGAAATCCTATGTTGCAGCGTAATTGGTGCACAGACTGGTGAGAAGTGTGGTCTGTTGATGTTTCTGCAATGTGTTGACGCAGGCCGAATTATACCCAGATGCCTCCGTTATCCGCGTAGCGATGCCGGGCCAAGAAGCAAGCGAAACGTCAATTAGGTAAGAAGACGTGATAAAGCGTGTGTTCTAAACCCGACCATTGGCCAAAAAAGGAAAATCACAATGTCAGGCCAACTCATTGTTATGAACTCATTGTTATGATGTCGGCGGTAGTGCAGCAAACCCAACTTGCCAACCCAGTCCGAGGAAACATCAATCGATGAAGCGTGTGGCGTTTGTCATTCTCATGCAGGTGATGCTGCTCGTAGCAAACGCAAAAGCGCTTGCCGCCAGCAACGTGGCCGATCCTGCCAAAGTCATCCACATGGCCTTCGACGCCGGTGACGATGGCTTCGACATGGTCCATACCCAAAGCCTGTATTCCGGGTACGTTGCTGAGGCGATTTTTGAGACGCTGCTGACTTACGATTACCTTGCCAGTCCGGCGCGACTGGTGCCCAAAACCGCCGAAGCCATGCCGGTCGTCACCGATGAAGGCACGACCTACACCTTCCGCGTAAAAAAGGGCATTTATTTCAGCGACGATCCTGCCTTCAACGGCAAGCCGCGGGAATTGATCGCAGCCGATTATGCGTATGCATTCAAGCGGCTGCTCGACCCGGCAAATCGTTCGCCGTCGGCTGGATTTTTGGATGGCAAAATCGTCGGTATGAACGAGTTGATTGCCGACGCAAAAAAAACCGGGCATCTGAATTACGACGCGCCAGTGTCAGGCCTTACTACCCTCGACCGCTACACGCTGCAAATCAAGCTGACTGCGCGCGATTACAACTTTCCATACGTAATTGCGTACAGCGCACTGGCTGGTGTCGCGCGCGAAGTGATCGACAAATACGGTACTGAAACCGGTCTGCATCCGGTTGGTACTGGCGCCTACAAACTCGCTACCTATGTCTCGCGCAGCAAAATCGTGCTGGTTGCGAATCCGGTCTATCGTGGCTTCGTGTGGGATTTCGCGCCGTCGTCGGATCCGATGGATCAAGCGCTGCTGCGCGATATGAAAGGCAAGCAGATGCCACAAGTCGGCCGCATCGAGATTAGCGTCATCGAAGAGCAGCAATCGCGCTGGCTGGCGTTTCAGGACAAACAGATCGATATCGATACGTTGCCGCAATTGGCCGCACGCATGGCGCTGGAGGGCGATCATTTGAAGCCCGAATTTGCATCGCAGGGAATCCGCTTGCAACGGCTGGTCGATCCCGGTGTGACCTATACCTTCTTTAACATGCGTGATCCGCTGGTCGGCAGCAACAGTCTTGATAAGGTCGCCTTGCGCCGTGCAATCGCGATGGCTTACAACACCAAAGAAGAGATCGCGATCGTGCGACAAGGCCAAGCCGCGATTGCGCAGATGATCATTCCGCCCGGCGTGGTCGGCTACGATCCGTCGTATCGCTCGAGCATTGCGTACGATCCTGATCTCGCCAATAAACTGCTCGATCACTTCGGCTACCGGCGCGGTGCGGATGGCTATCGCAATCTGCCCGATGGCAAACCGCTGACGCTGAAAATTCATCGTGAAGCCAACGCAACTTCACAAGAGATTGCTGAATTGTGGAAGCATGATCTGGATAAGATCGGTATTCGCGCCGCGTCGCCAACCAGTAATTTTTCAGATAATTTAAAGGCCGCGACCAATTGCAAATTGATGATGTGGGGCGGTGCGTGGACCGCCGATTTTCCGGAAGGGGAAAACTTTTTACAGCTGCTGTACGGCCCGAATGCCAATCGTGGCAACAACGGTTGCTACGCATCGCCCGCGTTTGATGCGCTGTATAAAAAAGCGCTTGCGCTACCGACCGGGCCCGAGCGCCTTGCGCTGTATGCACAGATGAATCGCCAGATGGAAGCTGACACTGCATGGATGCTCGGCGTGACCCGCATACGCAATGTCATTTCTCGACCCTGGGTATTGGGATTCAAAAAACATCCGATCATGCACGGTACCTGGGAATACATGGATGTCGTCAAACATTGAAAGCGAGTGCCAATGCGTTGTAATCACAGCCAGGAATTAACGCGATGACGCACAATGCATTGCGCAAGCTGTTCAGCGTGTGTTTGCTCGCATTGTCGGCACTAGCCGGACATGCCACATTTGCTACGTCCACTGCCGATCCGCAAAAAATTCTGCGCTTCGTGTTTCCCGCAGCCGAGACGGGATTCGATCCAGCGATTGCACGTGATTTATATTCCGCGGTAGTGATGCAGTCGATATTCGAAACGTTGTACACCTATGATTATCTGGCGCGCCCGGCGAAGTTGGTGCCGCTCACTGCCGAGGGTATGCCCGAAGTGACTGACGGCGGCAAGACGTACACACTGCATTTGAAAAAGGGTATTTATTTTTATCCCGATTCGGCGTTCAAAGGCAAGCGCCGCGAGTTGACGATGCAGGATTACGTCTACGCGTTTCGTCGCTTGTTCGATCCCAAACTCGCGTCACCGCACACCTGGCTATTTGAAGGCAAAGTGGTTGGGTTAGATGCACTCGCAGTGCAGGCAAAAAAAACCGGCGTGTTCGATTACGACAGCCCGGTAGCGGGTTTGGAACTCATCGACGCGTACACACTGCGCATCCATTTGACCCAACCCGATTTCAATCTCGGCATGATCCTCGCGCATGAACCGAGCAGTGCGGTTGCGCGCGAAGTGGTGGAAGCCTATCGCGATAGCGCCGGTCAGGTGATGGCCAATCCGGTCGGCACCGGACCCTACCATCTGGCGCAATGGGTGCGTTCCTCGCGCATCGTGCTCGAAGCCAGCCCTGACTGGCGCGGACTGGTGTGGGATTTCAAACCCGGTAACGATCCGGAAGATCAGCAAATTGTCGCGCTGATGAAAGGTAAAAAAATGCCGCAAATCGGTCGCGT
>JAYTZV010000233.1:0-11084 GCA_043741695.1 Burkholderiales bacterium | reverse complement strand
TCCTGAAATAGCACGATGGTCTGTGTCAGTAACACCGGAATCATGTTGCGAAATGCTTGCGGCAATACGATATTGCCCATCATCTGCCAGTAATTCATACCCAATGCATAACCAGCCGACACCTGCCCACGTGAAATCGACTGGATACCAGCGCGCATGATTTCACAGTAAAACGCGGCCTCGAACAACACGAAGGTAATCAGCGACGACGAAAATGCGCCGACCTTGATCGGTTGATTGGCGCCGATAATCCACGCACCGATATACGGCACCAGAAAATAGAACCAGAAAATCACCAGCACCAACGGCACCGCGCGCACGAGATTGACATAGCCGGTACCAATCAGCGATAGCGTCTTGAAGCGCGACAGGCGCATCATCGCCAGAAGCGTGCCGAGCACAATGCCACCGACCATCGCCAGACCAGTCAGCTTCAACGTAAACACCATGCCGGTTTCAAACAGGTACATCCACGAGCGCCGGATCACATCAAAATCAAAATTGGCAAACATGGTCAGTGACCTCCCGTGCTGGCTGAGCCCGATGAAATAAAGCCTGGGATAGCAGCACGTTTTTCAACGAAGTGCATCAGCGTGACGATGACCACATTGACTGCAATGTAAATCAGTGTGGCCGCGGTGAATGCTTCGAACACCTGAAACGTGAACTCCTGCATCGAACGTGCGCGTGCGGTCAGCTCCATCAACCCGATCGTCAATGCCACTGAACTATTTTTGATGATGTTTAAAAATTCGCTGGTCAGGGGCGGCAAGATGATACGAAACGCCATCGGCAACAGGATGTATCGGTAGGTTTGCGGCAGCGTCAGACCTAGCGCAGTACCCGCCATTTTCTGGCCGCGTGGCAGCGACTGAATACCAGCGGACACCTGAATCGCGACACGCGACGAAGTAAAAAATCCGAGGCAGATAACCGCCGTAATGAACGGCGCATTCGGCAAACCCTTGAGCCAGTCACCCATCGCAACCGGCAGCAATTCCGGCATGACGAAGTACCAGAGAAACATTTGCACTAGCAATGGGATATTGCGAAATAATTCGACGTATGCATTGGCCGCACGCACTACCCAACGATTAGGCATGGTGCGAATCGTACCGATGACAGCACCGATACACAACGCGATCAACCATGCCGACAGCGCAGTGGCCAGCGTCCAGAGCAGTCCGGAGATCAGGGTATCCATGTAGGTACCGAGGCCCTCGGGCGACGCTTGCCAGAAGATGCGCCAATTCCAGTTGTAATTCATCGCGGCCTCTCGGTTTTGCCGGTTATTGTCATCGACGCGGTGGCCGCGCCAGCGTCAGTGAACTCTTTTAATTTTACGCGGTGAAACGATGCCATTTTTTATTTTGTAGCTGTAGCGGGAGGCCTTGGTGCCTCCCGCCTGAGTACAACAGCAGACCTGCTTATTTCTTCTTTGGCATGTCGTGGGCTGGAACTGCCAGCGCAGCATGTACAGGCATAACGACATACGCAGCCGGATCACCCGAATCAGTTGGTTTGGCAATGACTGCCTTCAGCGGCGCGCTCATCGGAATATTCAGATTGATTCCTTTTGGCGGAATCGCTGACTGAAACCATTTAGCGTACAAGCGGTTGATATCACCTGACTTAAACAAGGCAACCACTGCAGCATCAACAGCTTTTTTGAATGCCGGGTCTTCACGACGCATCATGATGCCGTACGGTTCAACCGATAGGGCTTCGGACGAAATGGTGTAGTCGTTTGGTGCTTTTGAACTGGCGGCCAGCGATGCCAGCAAAATATCATCCATCACGAATGCCGTAGCACGGCCCGTTTCCACTGTAAGGAAAGCCTCGGCATGATCTTTTGCAGCCATGATATTCATGCCCAGATTTTTTTCACCGTTGATCGATGTGATCTGTTTGAGATTGGCAGTGCCAGACGTCGATACAATCGATTTGCCTTTCAGGTCATCAAGCGACTTGATGTTGGCCGATTTTTTTGACAGGTAGCGATTGGCGGTCACAAAGGTGGTCGGTGCAAATGCCACTTGTTTTTGACGTTCAAGATTGTTGGTGGTCGAACCGCATTCGAGATCGATGGTGCCGTTGGCCATTAACGGAATACGGGTCGCCGATGTCACCGGGTTCAACGTCACGTTTAATGCGGTCATGCCGAGTTGCTTTTGGAGCGCAGTGACAATTTTCATACAAATATCAACTGAGTAACCTTGATACGACTGCTTGTCATCGAGGTAGGAAAATGGAATCGACGAATCGCGAACACCGAGTGTGATTTGTCCCGAGTCCTTGATTTTTTTTAGCGTTCCGGTTTCCTGAGCGTGGGCTGCGCCGGCGAGCATGCCGACACCGACGAGACACGCTGCGAATGTTATTGATTTCATGAGTTTTCCTTGGAAAAAATTGTTGCAGTGAGTGTACCAACCAATATCGCCCGAACCCGCGTTATTTTATAAACGATTTACAGATCTAAGATGTTTAATCACATTTGACTGAATGCGCAAGCCATCGGTCGTTGACGCTGATCGAGCCTGGTGCATGACCTGCATCATTTTGCGCTGACCGCTGGCACAGTCGGGTCGAAGTTCAATTCAACCTTGCAAAAAGCATGCCGTCAATGCGCATATATACCTACTCCGCAGTGCGGCTGGATCATGGCACAAGCGGCAAAACAGAAAAATAGAACGTAATTGAATGAGGGACAGCCATTGGTACAGACCATGTAACTTTAGTGATACAGAATCAGAAACTCGAATTCAGTGGTTCAAATTGACCAGAACAAATTGAGCAATACAAATTGAGCAATACAAATAGAGCAATGCAAGCTCATTAGTGCCCGCGAAGCAATACAAGTTCCAGAGTGCAAGTTCATGAACGCAAATTTACGGATACAAGCCGCGCATTTCACGCGCCTCCAGAACCCGCGTACAGGCCACGATAAAGGCTGCGGTACGCAACGACACACCCTTATCTTGCGCGATCTGCCAGACAGCTGAAAAGGCCTCGCGCATGATGCGGGTCAAGCGGGAATTGATTTCATCTTCGGTCCAGAAAAAGCTGGAAAAATCCTGCACCCATTCGAAGTAACTGACAGTCACGCCGCCCGCATTGGCAATCACATCTGGTACGACCAGCACACCTTTGTCATGCAGGATATCGTCGGCGGCCGGTGTCGTCGGGCCATTCGCACCTTCAAGAATAATACTGGCGCGGATGCGCTGCGCGTTGGTTTCAGTGATCTGTTGTTCCAACGCTGCTGGTATCAAGATGTCGCACTCGGTCGCCCAGAACTGGGCACGATCACCGACCTGTTCGCCACCGCTGAAACCCGCCACACTGCCATGTTCAGTGACATGACGCTGCAACGCGGCGACGTCGAGACCGCTTGGATCGATGACGGTACTCATGTGATCCTGCACGGCGACAATGTGCGCGCCCGCTTGCGAAAACAGTTTGGCCGCAACGCCACCTACATTTCCGAAACCCTGTATGGCGATACGCGCGCCTTCAATCGACAAGCCGCGCTTGACGGCGGCTTCGCAGCCAACCACAAACGCACCACGACCGGTTGCATCGTGCCGTCCCAGACTGCCGCCTAGCGAAATTGGCTTGCCAGTCACGACGCCGGAAGCTGTACTGCCTTGATTCATCGAATAGGTATCCATCATCCACGCCATGATCTGCTCATTGGTGTTGACGTCGGGTGCGGGAATATCTTTGCTTGGGCCGATGATGATGTTGATTTCGCTGGTGTAACGTCGCGTCATGCGTTGCAGCTCGCCTTGTGACAACGTACGCGGATCGACCCGGATACCGCCTTTGGCACCGCCGTAGGGCACATTGATGGCCGCATTTTTGACTGTCATCCAGGCTGACAACGCCATCACTTCGGACAAGGTTACGTCCTGATGAAACCTTACGCCGCCCTTGCCAGCCCGCGCGAGGTATTGTGCTGAACCCGGTAACCCTCGAAATGCGCGATGCTGCCATCGTCACGCTCAATCGGTACGTCGACGACGAGAATACGCTTCGGGCGTTTCAGGGTTTCTACCCAGCGTGCGAGCTTGCCGAGATGCGGTGTGACACGATCAATCTGTTCGAGATAGACACCCCACGGGCCGATTTCGCCAGGTGCGAGGTAAGAAGGAATACGGTGCGCTGAAGACATGGCGATTTCAGAAAAGTGAACTGGTGGAAGAGTCGGTCAAGCGAAGTCACGAATGCGAAGTCACGAATGCTAGATTACCAATGCTGCTTCTCGCCAATGCTTTGTCTGCATGCGGATATGCAAAAAATGCATATCGTAAATTGGAACTTTTTTTTAATGCCAACCACTCATGCGCTCGGAGAGGTAGAGGAAGCTTTACGCGGTGCTGATGATTTCTCAGTGGCGGGTTTCTCGACAGATTTTTTTTTGTGCCCACCCGCAGCACCACTGGCTTGGCGTAGCATAAGGTAATCCCATAACCGCGCAACCAGCGCCTTGCCCGCACGCTGCACAGTTGGCAGCTCGCGATACAGCCGGATTTCCATCGCCACTTGCCACACGTCTTGACCGCTGTCGGCGCGCGCAAGACGCTTTTGTTTAACCTCGCGAGCGACCGACGACTCCGGCAAAAAAGCCACACCACGGCCCTCCAGCGCCATCATTTTCAGGCCTTCCGCCATATCGGTTTCGTAGCATTTTTGCAGATGCAGCGGGCGCTTGGTGTCGGCCAGCATCAGCTCGACCATGCGGCCAAGATATGCATTCGGGGTGTACGACAAAAATGGTAATGGTGCCCTCACCGTACCCGGCAGCATATGCTCCGGTACGCCGGCAGCATCACAACGCGCGTACGGTCGCAACACTTCGGCGCCAAGTACCAGCATCTCGTAGCGCGTTGGGTCGAGTTGTACTGGCTGGCGCGGATGGTGATAGCAGAGCAGCAAATCGCAATCGCCTTCAACCAGGGTCATCACCGCATCATGCACATTCAATGCGCGCAAACGTGTGTTGATCTGGCCGAACTCAGCGTCGAGCGCAGTGAGCCATTTTGGCATCCAGGTCAGCGACAGCGTATGCGGCACGGCAAAGTCCACTGTGCTTTGTGCAGTCGGTCGCTTGCTGCGCAATAACGCGCGAGTGGTATTGATTTGACCGAGCATTTCGAGCGCCTGCTCGTGGAAGATATCGCCCGCCGCTGTCAATCGCGTCGGGTAGGCAGTACGATCAATGAGATCGGCACCAAGCCAGGCTTCGAGCGATTGGATACGGCGAGAGAAGGCAGGCTGCGTAACGTGCCGCAGCGCCGCGGAGCGGCTGAAACTGCGGGTCTCCGCGAGAGACAAAAAATCTTCCAGCCATTTGGTTTCCATCAAGTGATGGTAATCAACTTCAACGCGACTGGCAAAAAATTACCGTAATGCGCTGATCGCTTCTGGCGCAGAAACCACACTCTCGGCTTCTTCGGAACGCGCTTGCTGACGTTCCCACATCTGCGCATACGCGCCGTTGGCCGCCAGCAGACTGGCATGCGTGCCACGCTCGATAATGCGACCGTGGTCCAGCACCAGAATTTGCGCCGCATCGGCAATCGTCGACAAGCGATGCGCAATCACCAACGTCGTGCGATTTTTTGCGATCTCTTTCAATTGCGCCTGAATCGCCTGTTCGGCTTTTGAATCCAGCGCCGACGTCGCCTCGTCAAAAATCAGCAGTGCCGGATGTTTCAGCACGGCCCGCGCAATCGCCACACGCTGTTTTTCTCCACCCGATAACTTCAGGCCGCGTTCGCCCACCATCGTCGCGTAGCCATCAGGCAGCGTCTCGATAAAGTCGTGGATGTAGGCAGCACGTGCAGCTGCAATCACTTCATCTTTGCTGGCACCGGTTTTACCGTACGCGATGTTGTATTCGATGGTGTCGTTGAACAGCACGGTATCCTGCGGCACGATGCCGATTGCCTGACGCAGTGACGCTTGCGATACATCGCGCACATCCTTGCCATCGATCGTGATCGTGCCGTCATTTACATCATAAAAACGAAATAGCAGGCGTGACAGCGTCGACTTGCCTGAGCCACTATGACCGACTACAGCGGTCGTCGTGCCGGCAGCGATGGTGAAATCAACATCAAACAAAATTTGTCGCTTGGCTTCGTAACTAAAATTAACATGCGCGAACCGCACCTCGGCACCGGCCTGCTCCAATGCCGGCGCATTCGCCGCATCAGCTACTTCGCGGTTTTGTTCGAGCAGTAAAAACAGCCGCTCCATATCCGCCAGACTTTGTTTGATTTCGCGATAGATCACGCCCAGAAAATTCAGCGGAATATACAGCTGGATCATGAAGGCATTCACCAGCACCAAATCGCCAAGTGTCATCTTGCCGTCGATCACACCTTGCGTGGCGCGCCACAAAATTAGCGTGACGGCAAGCGCGATAATCATTGACTGCCCCGTGTTCAGAATCGATAGCGACTTTTGTGACTTGACTGCGGCGTCTTCATACCGGCGCAAGCCATCGTCGTAGCGCTGCGCTTCGTAATCTTCATTGCCAAAATATTTCACCGTCTCGTAGTTGATCAGCGAATCCACTGCCTTGGTACTGGCCTTGGAATCGAGATCATTCATCGTGCGGCGAAAGTGCGTGCGCCATTCGGTCACTGCAATCGTGAAGCTGATGTAAATCGCCAGCGCGCATGCCGTGATCAGCGAAAACCAGATGTCGTAATGCAGCGCCAGATAGCCAATCACGAGCGTGATCTCCACCAACGTTGGCAGTATCGAAAACAGCGTGTACGACACCAGCGACGAAATGCCGCGCGTGCCGCGTTCGATGTCGCGGGTCATGCCGCCGGTTTGCCGATTCAAATGAAAACGCAGTGATAGCGAATGCAGATGCCGAAACACCTTCAAGGCAATCGTGCGCACCGCGCGCTGCGTGACCTTGGCAAAGACGAATTCGCGCAGCTCGGTAAATAGCGTGGTCGACAGGCGTAGCGCACCGTAGCCGATCAGCAAACCCAACGGCAGCACCAGCATGGCCTGTGGATGCTGCGGCGAGACGGTCATGCGGTCGATCAGATTTTTTAGCAGCAGTGGTACACCGACGTTGGCCAGCTTGGCACCGATCAAAAATCCAAGTGCCAGCAACACGCGCCATTTATACGTCCACAAATACGGGAACAGGGTTTTTAGGGTGGTCCAGTCATTGCGTGCCGATTGATTGGCAGCGGGCTCAGGGGAGGAAACAGAACGATTACGCATTGGGGATCACATCGGATTGGTTTAAGCTGCGGGGTGTGTTTCGGTGACAGATTGTAGCGGTTCGAGGAGATGACGATGGCAAGCACTACAACGAGCAAAATAGCGAGCACGATAACCAGTACTAAAGGGGAAACATCCATCGACGGGGCCAGCAAGGCATCCAGCAGCGACACCCTACCGCATGGAAAGATGCCGCAGCTGCGCGTCATGCCAATGCCATCCGACGCCAATGTGTATGGGGATGTGTTCGGCGGCTGGATCATGGCGCAGGTTGACCTGGCTGGCTCGCTACCGGCCACCCGCCGTGCGAACGGTCGGGTAGCAACGATTGCCGTAAATTCGTTTTTGTTCAAGCAACCGGTTTTCGTCGGTGACCTGCTCTCTTTTTATGCCGAAATCGTGAAGGTCGGCACCACGTCGATTACGGTGAACGTGGAAGTATTTGCCGAGCGCAACCGGCTGCAAGCCGTTACCGTCAAAGTTACTGAGGCGACGCTGACTTATGTCGCGACCGGTGAAGATCGCAAGCCGCGCGCGTTACCCGCGTTGAATGATTGAGCCGGATTTATCATCGGCGACATACTCGCTCTCGCCGTAAATACGGTCAGGAAGTAGCGCTGGCACCACGCAATTTCGTCCACTGCCTTTGGCGGCGTACAAGGCGAGATCGGCCCGCGCAATAATTTGCTCGGCGGATTCGCCATCAAAAAATTCGGCGACACCGATCGATACAGAGAGTGTCTTTTCAATTCCGGCGCTATCAAAACGGGTCTGCGCGATGGTTTGTCGCAAGCGTTCGCCGGCCACCAGAGCGCCATTCAAACCCGTCTGCGGCATCAGCAAAATAAACTCCTCGCCGCCGTATCGGCCGAAAGAATCAATCGCCCGCAATTGCGCTGAAATTGTCTGTCCAAACAGGATAAGTACCTGATCGCATGCGAGGTGGCCAAACGTGTCGTTGATACGTTTGAAAAAATCGATATCCAGCAGCAGCAGGCAAAATGGCTCACTGCTGCGATCGGCGCGCTGGACTTCAGCCGACACCGCTGCCATCAGATAGCGACGGTTGTACAAGCCGGTGAGCTCATCACGGATTGCCTGATCCTGAATGATCGACATCGCCGCTTCAACTTCACGCATCGCCTTGGCAAGCTTGTCATTACTGTCGTGCAGTTTGCGTCGCGAGGTACTGATGAAATCACCGATATATGCAAACCACGGACACAGAAAAGTCAGTACCAGCCATTGCAAAATATCGACCAGCAAGTTGCCAGGTTTGTCGGTGAAGTTCCACTGCACGGCAATTTCAACACCGTAAATAATGACCGCGAAAAAACCAACCCGCAAAAAGAGACGACCGTCGAGCCGAAAAATACCGAACACCGCAGCCAGGATATATACGATCAAAAATGCACCCCGCACTGCATCGGCATACCAGATCACCTGCATGCACACCGTGGTCGCCACCAGAATCTGCGGAACAGTCAGGCTGGGGTCCTTGAAGCGCACACTAAAACCGGAGCGAATCGCACTGTAAAAAACGATAATCGCCAAAGCGATCTCGACAGCAATGAGGGCATAGTTCAAATCCGGTAGCAAACCACCTTTAGCAGCGGTGAAGGTCAGTGCGAACATGAATAGCGAGGTGGCACTGGCGAGCGAAAATCGTTGCAGCCGCAACGCCATGCGCGCCTCGGTACCGAATACGATTCGCCTTAATAACGCGATGATGCTCTCCCTGAAAAAGCACTGCGGCGCTGCTGACAATTTTTGAAAGCATCGTGACTAACTCTGCTGCGTGTAGTCGAAATATGTGCCAAACACCAGGCATCACGCACAACGCACAACGCACCACTCACCACACACATCACACACACCACACACCACACAATGCGGAATTTCATGCGCTTTCTACGAGCGCAGTGCGACACCTATCGCCACTTCACACGCCGCACCGCGCGGTTGTGCAACAGCGGCTACGCGGTGGTTTTTTCATCACGTAATTCGCGCCGTAAAATTTTCCCGACATTGGTCTTCGGCAGCTCGCTGCGAAACTCGATGCTCTTCGGTTTCTTGTACGCGGTGAACTGCTCTTTGCAGTAATTCATCAACTGATCGACCGTCAGGGTCGGATCACTGCGCACCACAAACAGTTTGACTGCCTCACCCGAACTCGCATCCGGCACACCGACGCAGGCACATTCAAGTACACCAGGATGCGCCGCGATCACGCCTTCGATTTCATTCGGGTAGACGTTAAAGCCGGAGACCAGAATCATGTCCTTCTTGCGATCAACGATGCGAATATAACCTTGCGCATCCATCGTACCGATATCACCTGATTTGAAAAAACCATCGGGCGTCATCACTTTCGCAGTTTCGTCCGGCCGATTCCAATAACCCGCCATCACCTGCGGGCCACGAATCGCAATTTCACCGGGTTGACCAAGCGGGACTTCGTGACCGTTATCGTCGAGGATGACGATGTCAGTGGATGGCACCGGCAAACCAATCGAGCCATTGAAGGTTGTTGCCGCAGCAGGGTTGCACGTTGCGACCGGCGAGGTTTCCGATAACCCATAGCCTTCGACAATGGCACAGCCAGTTAGAGCGAACCATTTCTCAGCCACCGCACGTTGTACTGCCATGCCACCGCCGTTGCATCCTTTTAACAGTGAAAAATCAATCGTCTCCAATCCCGATTGATGCAGCAAACCGTTGTACAAGGTGTTCACTGCCGGGAACATGTTGACCTTGTATTTCGCTAGCTCCTTTACAAACCCCGGCATGTCGCGCGGATTTGGAATCAGCAAATTCATCGCCCCGAGCCGCATGCCGACCAGCGCACAGCTAGTGAGCGCAAAAATGTGATACAGCGGCAGCGCGCACACATAAATCAGTTGCTCGACCTGTGGCTCTTTGCGAAATGCAGGTTGCGCCCAGGCTTCACTTTGCAGCACATTGGCAATCACGTTGCGATGCGTGAGCGTGGCGCCTTTCGAGACGCCAGTGGTACCACCGGTGTATTGCAAGAATGCGATGTCTTCAGGGTGCAAACTGACCGGTGCCAGGGGCAAACGACTACCTTCGGCCAGCGCCTGATTGAACCGCACGGCATTCGGCAAGCTGAATGCCGGCACCAGTTTTTTGATATTGCGCACAACAAAATTGACGATCATGCCTTTCACGCCGCCGAACATATCGCCCATGCTCGCCACCACCACATGGCGTACCTTGGTACGTGCAATCACCTGCTCCAGCGTAGTCGCAAAATTTTCAAGCAGGATGATGGCTTCGGCACCGGAGTCGGTTAGTTGATGTTCGAGTTCGCGTGGTGTGTAAAGCGGGTTGACATTGACCACGGTAAAACCGGCGCGCAAGATGGCTGCAATTGCGACCGGATATTGCAACACATTCGGCATCATGATCGCTACACGCGCACCTTGTTTCAACCCTTTGCTTTGCAACCAGGCACCGAGCTTCGTCGAGTACGCGTCGAGCTCGGCGTAGGTCAAAAAGTGGTCCATGCAAACATAGGCATTGCGCGACGCGTAGCGTTGAAACGATTCTTCCAGCAATTGCACCACCGAGCTGTACTGCGCGCAATCGATCTCCGCAGGCACGCCCTCCGGGTACGATGTCAGCCACAACTTTTCCATGTTTGTCCTTTGTCTCGATGAGATTGTCGGTGCCCGAGCAGTCCGGCACGCACTTGTTGTCGTTGATGCTATCGGCCGACAGCAGCCTGTGCAAGCGATTTGCGCAGAATTAGCAGGATTGCCGCGATTGCGCGCGAATTGCAGTGGCTATTGCGCCGCAGGCGCGGT
>JAYTZV010000232.1:0-27660 GCA_043741695.1 Burkholderiales bacterium | reverse complement strand
GTGTCATTCCTGGTTGAGAAAATAGTAAATGGGTTCTATGCCGGTAAATGCCAAACAACTCGTGGTTGCCTCCATCTGCTTTACCGTGCTTCTAAATTCGAACAGAACGAAGTATATAACAAGCCTTTTGCCATTTCATGATGGAAAGGAAACATGGTGAAGAATACCGATAAAACTGTTGATATTTCGCCACGTTGCTTGTCACTGCCGCGAGAAGTAAATCGCCTGAAAACCCGCACCAGCATTTGCGATGCTGATTTCTTTAGCCCTAATTAGTTAGCAAAAAGCATTGATGCCAAACGCCGGTTTAACGTCGCATAAAAACAACGATGGTGACGGGTTACTGGTTAATTTGATCTCTACTTGGTGCTGTCGGGCGAATTTTCGACCGTGTGAGGCGTGTAGACCACGCTGGTGATGACAGCTCTATGACTATCTGAAGATAGAAATAAATTCCTGTTTAAGCAGTTCGTGGTGGTGCTGAAAGAACAAGCAACATCTTCCGTAGCGTACGGTTCGCTCCAACGCTACGCACACCGCATCGACAACGTCAGCGTAGAGTGCAGCGTGTCGAAATTGTTAACCAGCACATCTGTCTGGTACTCCCTACGCTATGTAATAGCTGCAAACAGTCTACTGGCTCAGATCATTGATCGGATCACGCCCCGCCGACTGCATCAGGCAACACCACATTCACATCCAGCACCTCAAGATTGCCCTGACGATCCAGTGAAATTTTGATGTCGTCCGGATTGACCTTGGTGTATTTCGAAATCACCGCAATCAGCTCTTTATGCAGCGCCGGTAAGAAGTCTGGACCTGCGCGACCATTACGTTCGCGCGCGATGATGATTTGCAGGCGTTCCTTGGCGGCGTTCGCGGTTTTGGGTTTGTTGGCAAATAGAAAAGAGAGCAGAGCCATGTCATTTGCCTCCGAACAGACGATGCAGGAAGCCCGGTTTCTCATACGTAGTGAAGCGCAGCGGGACGTCTTCCCCGAGGAAGCGCGAGACCAGATCCTGATACGCCAGGGAGACGTCGCTGCCTTCGATGTGGATTGCTGGGTTGCCCTGGTTGGAAGCAGCCAGCACCGATTCGGATTCCGGAATGATGCCGACCAGCGGAATGCGCAAAATTTCCTGGACGTCTGTATAGGACAACATTTCGCCCGCCTCTACACGTTTTGGCACATAGCGAGTAATTAACAAATGTTCTTTGACTGGCTCGCCACCGTTCTGGGCGCGACGTGATTTGGCTTGAATGATGCCGAGGATGCGGTCTGAGTCGCGCACCGACGAGACTTCGGGATTGGTGACGATGATGGCTTCGTCTGCAAAGGTCAATGCCATGACCGCGCCGCGCTCGATACCGGCCGGTGAATCGCAGACGATATAGTCGAAGCCCATGGCGGCCAAATCTTTCAGAACACGCTCGACGCCATCTTCGGTTAGCGCATCCTTGTCGCGAGTTTGTGAGGCTGGCAGCACAAACAGGTTGTCGCAATGTTTATCTTTGATTAACGCTTGGTTCAGCGTTGCTTCGTTATTGATCACATTGATAAGGTCGTACACCACGCGGCGCTCGCAGCCCATGATCAGATCAAGGTTACGCAAGCCGACGTCGAAGTCGAGCACAGCGGTTTTATGGCCCCGCAATGCGAGACCGGAAGCGAAACTGGCGCTGGAGGTGGTTTTGCCGACGCCGCCTTTGCCGGAGGTTACTACGATAACTTTTGCCACAAAAAAGCTCCTATTGGAAAGGTCGGATTCGGTTTAAGTGAAATTGCAAATCAGGTTCTAAATAAGGTTGCAGTTCACGAATTGACGCAGTGTACGTCGAGTCGGTCGCCTAGCAGTCGAATTTGCACGGCGCGTTCGCCGGTATCGTCGGGATAACCTTTGTCGAAAGTACGATAAATACCTGCAATCGACACCAGCTCGGCACCCATCAACGTGGTGAAAATCCGCGCGTCGGCGTTGCCGCTGGCACCAGCGAGCGCGCGACCACGTAATGGCGCGTAAATATGGATGCTGCCGTCAGCAATCACTTCGGCGCCGTTATTGACCGCGGCAGTGATAATTAAATCGCCTCCGCGAGCGTACACACGTTGTCCGGCGCGGACCGGTGTGTCGATGATCATGGTGGCCGAAGAAGCGCTGTGAATCGGTTGTAATGACGCAGCGGGTTGGGGTTCAGGCTCGGGTGCACTGGCCGGCACAGCTTTGGGTCGTACATTGCGGTCCAGCGCCAGCCCATGCGACAGGATAGTAGCCTCCATGCCGGCAGGCGCATTGCGCACGGCAACCGCATGCAGGCGATATTTCCTGAATAGCGCTGTCAGGGCATTCCAGTCGATCGCGGCGGAGTCGGCGTCGATCGCACCAACGTCGAGCACCGCCAATTCGTCTTCAAAAAAATCGGCCTCGCCACCGGTCATCTCGTGCATTGCTGCATCGAGCTGCATGGCATCGGTCTGCTGCAAGATGGCGGATATCGCGACGACGGTTGAAATTTTGATCTCGATGGATTTGCTGGCAGATTTTTTTGACATAAACAAGGTAGGTGACGGCTAACGTCGATGCGGTGTATCGGTTGCGGTGGCAAGGAAGCAGGGCGGTGTTGCAGACAAACCCGGAACAGATTTTTTGACGAAATAATCCAGCCCAAAGCGGGCTCATTATACCGTCTGCATGGCTGAGTTCTCCAGCATTGTTGTGACAAAAATAGCAGGCTTCCCGGATGGCGGATGCCGGTTTTTTAGATCGAGAAAAAGCCGGTTGGTGGTACCGTCGGGGTGTAGAATCCCAGACTTTTTATCAGGCTCCCATGTGGTTCAAGAATCTACAGATCTATCGTCTCCCCGCAGCGTGGGACATGAATGCAGAACGACTCGAAGCGGCGCTTGCGCCGCATGCTTTTCAACCTTGCAGCAGCCTCGATGTGCAAACGCAAGGATGGGTATCGCCGCGGGATAATGGCATTCTGGTGCACACTGTCAATCAGCAACTGCTATTTGCGCTTGGCACTGAAAAAAAGTTGTTGCCAGCCAGCGTGATCAATCAGGTTGCCAAAGCAAAAGCCGTCGAAATCGAAGAGCAGCAAGGCTTTAAGCCCGGTCGCAAGCAACTGCGTGAAATCAAGGAAGAAGTCACCGACACGTTACTGCCGCGTGCGTTCAGCATTAACCGTAGCACCCGTGCCTGGATCGATCCGGTCAATGGCTGGCTGGTGATTGATGCTGCTACCGCAGCAAAAGCCGATGAAGTGATCAAGCTGCTGGTGAAAAGCATCGATAAACTGCCGCTAGAAAGCCTGCATGTGGTGCAGTCACCCGTGGCGGCAATGACCCATTGGCTGACTGCGGATATCGTTCCAAAAGGCTTTACTGTCGACCAGGATACCGAGCTGCGCGCCAGCGGCGACAGCAAGGCCACCGTGCGTTATGTCAGCCAGACCATCGAACCCGAAGACGTACAACGGCATATCGCCAGCGGCAAGCAATGCACGCGCCTCGCGATGACTTGGGCGGACCGGATTTCGTTCGTATTGACCGAGTCATTGACCGTCAAACGCGTTGCGCCGCTGGACGTCATCACCGAGAGCGCTGAAGTGAGTTCGCGCGATGACGACGAGCGCTTCGATGGCGACATGATGCTGATGACCGGTGAGTTGGCAAAAATGCTGGATGATCTTGTTTTTGCGCTGGGTGGGCAGATGGTGATGAAATAAGCGGTTGATCACATGACAGCGCGCATCACGGCGCTTCGCCATCCGTGATGGCCTTGCAATCGATGTCGAGCTCCAGGTTGACTTGACGCAGAGTAATGTTCGTTGCATTCTCCTTATAGCTTTGCGTGTCGTTGATGGTGACGGCGCAGTGCGCCAATCACCGGATTGTTGCGCAAGCGACAAACACGATGACATCATCAACACGCCACGCCTTGACGCGTCTGGAGCATGCCCCGTATGGCTGATCATTCGATTGCTGCAGAAGACCTGCTGAGTACGGTCGGTGAGTCGGTCGGGCTGATCGTGATGGTCTGGGAGCTCGATCGGCACAAGATATTCGCCAGCAAACATTGGGCTGCGCTGGTCGGTGGACCTGTCGGCATATCGTGTCTGGAGGAGGCGCAACTTGGTGCGTTGATGCATCCGGACGATATCCCGGCGTTCGACCGGGCGATCATCGCCTGTTTGAAAGGCCGCGACGATTTTTACGATGCCGAAGTGAGGGTGCGTGGGCAGTCGGGCGAGTGGCATTGGTTGTCGGTACGCGGCCGGGTAACCGTGCGCGATGCGGCACAGCGGGCCACGCGGATGCTGGCGACCTTCATCGATGCCGGCGGTCGCAAAATGGCAGAGCAGGCATTGGCCGATAGCGAAGCGCGCTATCGGGCGACCTTTGAGATTAGTCTGCAGGCGATATTGCTGACAACACCCGAAGGGCAGATTTTGTCGGCTAATCCCGCCGCATGCCGCTTGCTCGGATACAGTGAAACCGAACTTGTGACACTGACCCAATCAGGTCTGAGCACGGTTGACGCGGGCCGGCTGACGCAGCATGTGCACCACTGTCTCTTTGCCAGCCGGTGTCACGGCGATGCAGTGCTGGTGCGTAGAGACGGTATGACCATCGAAGTCGAATCGTCGATGGCGCTGTTTACCGAGCGTTCCGGTGCGCTGCGCATCAGTATTGAGCTGCAGGATGTCAGCCACGCACGCCAGATCGAACGTCGCTTGCAACGGCTCACCAAGCTGTATGACGCGCGCAGTCGCTGCAACCGCGCCATTATCGACAGCGCAACGCGTGAAGAATTGTTTCGTGCGGTGTGTCAGATTGTCGTCGAATGCGGTGATTTCGGCCTGGTGTGGATCGCGCTGGCGTCAAAAGAGTCGATCAAAGTAGGCGCTGCATGTGCCAGTGGACCACAGCTTCAGTATTTGCACGATGCACGGATTTCAATCGATTTTGAGGATGTACTCGGACGCGGTCCACTCGGGCGCTCGCTACGTGAAGGCGAGCCGATCGTTACCAACGATTTTTTGAATGGGCCATCGGCCGCACCGTGGCGCGAATTGGCTGCACACTACAATTTTCAGTCGTCCGCTGTTTTTCCACTCCAGCAGCTTGCCGATATCATCGGTGCATTGGTTTTATACGCCCCGGAGAAGGATTATTTTGACGCACCGCTGATTTCGCTTCTCGCAGAAATCGCCAACGACGTGTCGTTCGGGCTGGATAATCTGCAGCGTAAAAGTGCTTTGGAAAGCAGTGAGGCACGCTTTCGTACACTTTGGGAAACCAGTACCGACGCTATCCTGATCCTGACTGATAGGTCGATCATCCGTTTCGCCAATCCGGCGATGCAGAATTTATTGGGTCATCCTCCCGACAGTCTGATCGGCCAGCATCTCAGCATGCTGCAGCCGCAGCGCTACCGCTATGTGCACGACGCTGGCATGCGAAATTATCTCGCCTCGGGTCAGCGTGCGGTCGACTGGACCTCGGCGCATGTCAATGGTCTGCATCGCGACGGGCGTGAAATTCTGATCGAGATCGCCTTCAGTCAGGCCAACATCGGTGGTGAGTCATTGTTCATCGGTTTCATGCGTGACGAAACCGAGCGCAAACGTTCAATCGATCTGATGACCAAGCAGAATCATATTTTGAGATGATTTCGAGTGGCAATGATTTGTCGTCGACGCTTGCACAAATAGCCGACCTAATCGAGTCGCAGGCGCGCGATCTGCAGTGTGCGCTACAAATTTTGCCTGACACATCAGTAACGGGTTCGTTCGGCGAGGACGAGGTCCTTCATGTCGTGCCGAATGCTGTCGAGGGCGCCGACAGTGCGCCGGTGTCAGCAGATATCGCTCAGTGCCTGACTCGAACCTCTGCCGATATCGAATCGGACACGGCGCTACCAGATCTTCATGCCATCGCGCGCGCGCAGCCGTTGGCTGTGTGTTGTCTGTGGCCGATCATCGGTCGCCAGGGAAAACTGGTCGCCTACCTGGCAATTTTTTATCGGCAGTCCGAGGCGTTATTGGTGGTTGAGCGCAACGTGGTACCGAGCGCTTGCGAACTGGCTAGCCTGGCCATCGAAAACAAAAAATCCGATCAACGCATTGGCTATTTGGCCCATTTCGACGAACTGACCGGTTTGCCGAACCGCGCACATTTTTTGCAGCGCCTGTCGCAGGCGATCGCGCGCGGGGCGCGCTATCAAACGCAAGTCGGCGTCTTGTTCGTCGATCTTGATCGATTCAAAAACATCAATGACTCGCACGGCCATGAAGCGGGCGACAAGGTCCTCCGCGAAGCCGCGCGGCGGCTCACCGCATCGGTGCGTGAAGTCGATGTGGTCGCACGACTGGGCGGTGATGAATTTGTGATTCTCGCCGAAGATATTGCCGAATCCACTTTGCTGGCAAACATCGCGCAGAAATTGATCGAGCAGATTGCGCTACCGTTTGATATCGATGACGACCATTTTCACTTGACGGCCAGCGTCGGCATCAGCACGTATCCTGGTGATGGCGAAAATCTGTATGCCTTGATCAAAAATGCGGATATCGCGATGTATCGCGTCAAGGAGCTCGGCCGCAACGGTCACCAGTTTTATGCCGAGCAAATGAGTGCCGATACACGTGAACGAATCACACTGGAAGCCGGGCTTCGTCACGTGGTAGAGCGCAATGAGCTTGTGCTGCATTACCAGCCAAAACTCGACCTTGTTACCGGTAATATCACCGGCGTTGAAGCCCTGGTGCGCTGGCAGCATCCGGAGTTGGGTTTGCTCGGCCCGCTCAAATTCATTCCACTGGCTGAAGAAACCGGCATGATCGTCGCGATCGCAAAATGGGTCCTGCAAACCGCCTGCCGACAGCTTGCCGAATGGATCAAACGCGGTATCACCCCGCTGCGCATGGCAGTCAATTTATCGGCACGTCAATTCCGCTACGGGATGTTGTTTCAAGACGTGCAGGAGGCTTTGCAACACGCCGAGCTATCGCCGAAGCTGCTTGAGCTGGAAGTCACCGAAAGTCCGGTGATGGACAACCCGGAGCGGGCGGTGCAGCTCCTTGGGCGCTTCAAAACCCTCGGCATCGCGTTATCGATGGACGACTTCGGTACTGGTTATTCCTCGTTGGCGAATCTGAAAAGCTTCCCCTTCGATAACGTCAAGGTTGATCGCTCATTCGTGCGCGATATTGTTATCGATCCGCATGACGCGGAGATCTGCCGTGCGATCATTGCGATGGCCCATGTGCTGCATCTGCGCGTGATTGCAGAGGGCGTGGAAACGCAGGAGCAATGTGCCTTTTTGCGCGAGCATGGCTGCGAAGAAATTCAGGGCTATCACTTTGCCCGTCCCATGCCAGCAGAAGCCATGGAAAAATTCTTGATAGCTGATCGACGCAAGCTGGTCAACGATGCCGTTTTCTGATGCCTTCAGTTTTCTGACGTTTTGATTTTTTAATGTGTTCGTCTCAATGATGCGAGCACCATGGTCGGGCTAAGGGCAATACGGTGCAGCGCCGCCAGCCGCCGCACTATCTCAGCGTCACCAATGGCCTTTGCGGATTACGTCTCCGGCACAAAAAACCGCGCCGCCATCTCGTCTTCGAGACCAACAGTTTCCAGGATTTCCCGCAAGCGTTGCGCAGGCCGTCGTGTCGGCAAGTGCTTTTGCGTCGCTATAATCAATTCATTTTTCATTGAATGTTCCCAGCCAACCAGCTCGGTCACGCTGACCTGATAGCCATGTGCTTCTAATTGCAGGCAGCGCAGCACATTGGTCAACTGACTACCGAATTCGCGCGTGTGCAGTGGGTGTCGCCACAATTCAGTCAGCACGTTTTTGCCTAGCGACTTGCCTTTCAGCCGGTTCAGCACCGAGGCTACTTCGGCCTGGCAGCACGGCACCAGCACGATATGCGTCGCATTGCGCTTCAATGCAAAATGAATCGCGTCGTCGGTTGCGGTATTGCAGGCGTGGAGGGCGGTGACGATATCGATCTGTGCGGGTAGTTGATCTGAGGTGATGGCCTGTGCGACCGTCAGCGCAAGAAACGACATTCCCGTGAACTGAAGTCGAGCCGCAAGTGCGACCGATTTATCGACCAGTTCGGCGCGGCTTTCAATACCGTAGATATGCGAGCCGTTGTGCAGGTGTTTGAAAAACAGATCATGCAAAATAAAGCCGAGATACGATTTACCGGCCCCATGATCGACCAACGTAATTCCGCGCTCATCGTTTGCTGCAATCAGCGATGTCAGCAGCGGCTCGATGAATTGATATAAATGATATACCTGTTTTAATTTGCGCCGACTGTCTTGATTGAGTTTGCCGTCGCGCGTCAGGATATGCAGCTCTTTGAGGAGCTCGACCGATTGGCCTGGGCGGATTTCGTGAATGGCGTGCATCAGGTGATCCTTGCAAGTGAGGGCAGCAGTATAGTCGCAGCTGCTTTTTTCATCGTCGGCATAATAGCGGTTTGTTTGCGCTGCCCACCATCGCGGCGCGGCGCGATGGTGCGCTGAAACCCACTTACTCTCTCATGCCGATCACGCCAAAAAATTTCCCATCCGTTCGCACACTGGCCCTGTTTTGTAAAGTCGTCGATAACTTTGGCGACATTGGCATTTGCTGGCGACTGGCGCGACAACTGCAGCAAGAGCATGCGATAGACGTGACGTTATGGGTCGACGATCTACACAGCTTTCAACGCATCTGTCCTGATGTGCTGCCAGCCGCTGCCGTGCAGTCATTGGCTGGCGTAACGATACGGCACTGGCAAGATCAAGGCGGGTCGTTTAGTGCAGCCGACGTCTCTGATATCGTCATCGAATTTTTTGGCTGCGATATTGCGCCCGGCTATCTCGCCGCAATGGTGTTGCGTATGCCACGGGCGGTTTGGTTGAATCTGGAAGGATTAAGCGCCGAGGAGTGGGTGGAGGGTTGCCACACGCTGCCTTCGCCGCATGGGCAGTTGCCGCTGACGAAATATTTTTTCTTCCCCGGATTTACCAGCAAGACCGGTGGCTTGCTCTGTGAGGCGTCGCTTGATGCGCAGCGGCAGCAGTTTCAAACTGACCCGAACGAGCGTCGGCAATTTTTGTTGGACCTCGGTTTATCGGCAGAGGATATTGCCGGGTTCAAGGTATCGCTGTTTTGTTATCCGCATGCACCTGTTGCGGCACTGTTTGATGCGTGGCAAGCCAGCGGGTATGCAATTACCTGCGTTGTCCCCGAGGGCGTTGCGGTGGATGCGGTTGAAACGTTTTTGGCACAACCGGCAAAAGCAGGCGCGGTGGCATGCCGTGGTGCATTAACGGTGCGCGTTCTGCCGTTTATCGCGCAGCCGATGTACGACCGATTATTGTGGGCTTGCGATGTCAATTTTGTGCGGGGAGAAGATTCGTTCGTGCGCGCGCAATGGGCGCATCGACCCTTTATTTGGCATATTTATCCGCAGGACAAGAATTTGCATCATGTGAAATTAGCGGCGTTCCTGCAGCGTTACGCACCTGACGTGGAGAGTTTCACACAATTTTCGCGTTGCTGGAACGCTGCTTCGCCGACAGATGACGACGGCGCGCCGACGTGGTCTACGTTGTGGTCACAGTTTTACAATGATTCGCCGCAGCTTGATCAACGCAGCGCGGCATGGCAAAAAGAGATGGCTGCAAACGGTGACCTCGTCAGCAATCTGCTACGGTTCACCGACGCGCGGCAATTGGCTTCACGCGCGGATGCGGACAAATTTGCAGGTATAATCGCGCGCTGACATTCCCGAATAATCATGAATCACCCCGAATCACCCCGAATAATCACCACTTCGATTGCATGCACGCGCGTGGCGCAGTTGGCCCGACCGCGATAGCTGATCTCCATGTAACCACTTTTTTACGACCTTTTATGAAACCTGCAAAAGAAATTCGCGTCGGCAATATCATCATGATCGACAGCAAACCGATGATCGTTCTACGTTCCGATGTCAATGGTTCGAGCCGCACTGGCTTCACCTACAAATGGAAAATGAAGAACCTGCTGACCAACAGCCCGCAAGAAAACGTCATGCGTGGTGACGACAAGTTTGATGTCGTCGTGCTCGATAAGAAGCCAGTGACCTATTCCTATTTTGCCGATCCGCTGTTTGTCTTCATGGATGCGGAATACAACCAGTTTGAGATCGAAGAAGAAAACCTGGGCGATGCGTTGTATTACCTGAAAGACGGCATGGAATGCGAAGCGATTTTTTATGACGGCAAAGCAATTTCAGTTGAGTTGCCAACCACCATCGTGCGTCAGGTAGTGTATTCCGAGCCTGCAGTCAAGGGTAATACTTCCGGTAACGTGCTAAAAGAAGCGCGCATTGAAAATGCAGTTGAGTCATTGCGTCATACGGTGCAAGTACCGTTATTTGTGGCGCAAGACGACATGATCGAAATCGATACCCGTACCAACGAGTACAAGCGGATTATCCGCAACTGATGACGCGCGGCGCGATGAGCGCTGTTGAAGACATCAATCCATCATGCCGCAGCATTGTCTGCGGCTTTTTTTTGCCATGTTACTGCGCTGCCATCATGTTGTTTTACCTTGGATGCGTCTGCTCGCTACTGTAGTGCGTACAACGTAACGTGCCTTTGGACATAACGTCGCTAAGGCGCCCTGCAATTATTTTGGAAAACTCCCATGCGCTATTGGAAATCAATCTTTGCCTGCGTCATCGTTTCGTTCCCGTTGATGGCAAACGCACACGAATTCTGGATGCGCGCCGCGCCGTTCTCGCCGCGCGTTGGTACCACGGCACAGCTAATGATGTACGTCGGCCAATATTTTGAGGGCGATCAGGTCGGTTTTGTGACCAGTCATTCCGCCATGCTGCATCATTATTTTTCTGACCAGATGGAAGATTTGATCGCGCTAGTGCCATCGGATAAACCGATCGGGCAGGTGCCAGTCAACATTACGCGCCCCGGTACCCATCTGATTGCCTTCGACAGTTTTCCGTCAGGTATCACGATCGAAGCCGGCAAGTTTGAAGCGTATCTGCATGACGAAGGACTCGACTATATCGTGGCGCTTCGCGAGAAAAGTGGCGCATCAGCATTGCCGGGTCGCGAGCGATTTCGCAGGGTCACCAAAACGTTGTTACGCGCTGGTGGCAAGTCCGATCGTACGTTTGCGATACGAACTCACCAGCGCCTTGAACTGGTGCCGCTAGTCGATCCATCAGCAACGCCTCCAGGGCAGCCTTTGCGCTTCACATTATTTTTTGACGATAAACCAGTGGCTGGCGCGCTGTTGCGTGCGTGGCATCACCACGGCGATCAAACGGTATCGATTCGCGCTATTTCCGATGCGGATGGCCTCGTCACCTATTCATTGCCGTATGCCGGTCCGTGGATGATCAGCACCGTGCATATGATTGCGGCAGAAAACACGACCGAAGCCGATTGGGACAGCTTTTGGGGGAATTTGATGTTCGACGTGCCAGCAAAATAGCGCCTGCCTCCCTCATGCGGAATGTGTTCGCGCGAAGCATAAAGTGACATTGTGATGATTACGTCCGTAGCGATTCGAAGTGCCCACCCCAGTCCGCGCAGCGAGGCCAGACCATCCTCTGATGTCAATCAAATCTTCCACTACGGCAAATTGAGGTTCCGCAATTTTTGTAACAGTTTTTGAACTTTCGCGTAGTTCACCAGCCAAATCGAAGATCATGTTTTTCGTGACGGCTTGTTGATACTTCCAATGACCTCAGCGACGCATATCCGGCACCGTCCCAATTTGCGTCGCCGGCATGCGGTCGGACTTCATTGTTGCTGCATGATTTGATGCAGATGCCGTCTCCTTTTTTTGTTCTTTCAGGAGATACCATGCTTAGTTCCGACAAACTCTTTGGCAAGCGCGATACCAATGCGCAAACGACTTCTCCCTTCAGCAGCCCCGGGAGCAACCTCTCCAGTGCCGGTTCCACTGTTTCCAAATCAACGCCGATGGGCGGAGTGAGCACTGCTTCCACGGCACCGTCGTCAAGCGTTTCGACGGTTTCCAGTTCGTCCGGTACGTCACCGATGTCGAGTACCAACGAAGTCGGCAGCAAGTTGATTGTCGGCCCCAACATCAAACTCAAAGGTGTTGAAATCACCGATTGCGACACGCTTGTTGTAGAAGGACGTGTCGAGGCAACGATGGATTCGCGCGTCATTCAGATCGCCGAAAGCGGCGCATTCAAAGGCTCGGCAGAAATTGATATTGCAGAAATTCGTGGTGAATTTGATGGAGAACTGACTGTGCGCCAAAAACTGGTGATCTATTCGACCGGCAAAGTATCCGGCAAGATTCGCTACGGCAAAGTGGTCATCGAAGAGGGTGGTCAGTTGTCTGGTGATGTACAGGTCGGTACGGCGGGTTCGGCACCGCGTGGATTGGCGGTTGCGAAAGCAACAGTGTAAGTATGAAACAGTGGGTTGCCGGTGGCAGCCCACTCGCGCTTGACTTGTTTTTCGAAGCCGCTGACTTTTTGAAATAATGTTGGCGGTACTTCGTTGGCGAAAGTCTTTGCCCAAAACGTGATGCTCGGTCCTTGACAGTGCGATTGATCACGATCTCTGCAGTATGTGAGATGTGAGATGTGAGATACGCAACACAACCTGTTGACGAAGAGGGTTCGTCAACACGCTCAGTTGTTCGTCGATACGCTCAGTTGTTACTGCGCATTTTACGGAGCAATGTGACGTACTAACGTCATCACCTCTCTCTCACAATTTCAGCATGCGACAATTGCTGCATCTCCACGATGCGGAATTGCGTAAACCATGCATAACGAATTCATCCTCACTTTATCTTGCTTCGACCAACGCGGAATTGTCCATCGCGTATCCGGCTTTCTCGTTCAGCACGGCTGCAATATTCTTGACTCGGCGCAGTTTGGTGATGCGCAGTCCAACTTGTTTTTCATGCGGGTGCATTTTTCAGCGGATGATCCAGTGATATTGGCTGCGCAATTGCGCGAGGATTTTTCGATCCTTGCTGCGTCGATGCAGCTCAATGCGCAGTTGCACGACGCACGAAAAAAATCCCGATTATTGTTGATGGTGTCTCGTACCGGGCACTGTCTGAACGATTTGTTATTTCGTATGCGCAGCGGGTTGCTACCGGTCGAAATCCCGGCGATCGTCTCAAACCACATTGAATTAAAGGCCTTGGCCGATAGTTATCAAATTCCGTTCCATCATCTGCCGCTCGCTGCAGGGGCTTCTCAAGAAGAAAAACAGTTGCAGGAGCAGAAGGTTCTTGAGTTGATCGAGGCCAACGCGATCGATCTGGTGGTTTTGGCACGCTACATGCAAATTTTGTCACCGAGCATGTGTGCCGCCTTGCAGGGCAGGGCGATCAATATTCACCATTCTTTTTTGCCGAGTTTTACCGGTGCCAAACCGTATGCACAAGCGCATGAACGCGGCGTGAAATTGATCGGTGCAACAGCGCACTTTGTGACGGCGCATCTCGACGAAGGTCCGATCATTGAACAGGATGTGGAGCGGGTCGATCATGCGATGGACCCGCAGACGTTAAGCGCGATTGGTCGCGACGTGGAATGCATCGTCCTGGCACGTGCGGTGAAATGGTTTGTTGAGCACCGCATTTTGCTCAACGGGCAGAAGACCGTTGTGTTCAAATAAATCAGGCTGCCGGGTGGCATGTTCAAGCGTTATTCCCAACCGATCGTTAGAGGAGTTATTTCTCCGTTATCACCTTTAGTCGAGTGAGCCTTTTTATGCGGACTCGTGGAAAAACTGATTGGAACTTGTGAGTCCTGATTCACATGTCTTTCCTGAGTTTTTTTGTAGTTTTGATCTTCGGGCTCGTCAGGATGCGCGTCGTCCCATTGCGATTGCAATGGTCCCTTTTGTCCTGCCACATGGGCAAGCACTTCCGTTACTATCTCCTTGGCGGCGTTACCAAAACTGGTGAAATTGCTTGCTACAGACAGCGCGCCAAGCGTGTCTTTCATCCAGCCTTCGATAGCATTAAATCCGCAGATATGCGCAGCCGTCTTGACGGCTTCCTGGATTGCAGTCATGGCAGCTTGGTTCGCGACGTCTGCAAGCAGGAATTCCGGTTGCGTAACCTCTGCAAGGGTCTCGCCCAAAGTAAGCAAACTTGCGCCAAGTTTGGCAAGGTTTCCACTTGGGGTGGCTTTAACCAACGCAATGGCGCTTTCGAATACTTCTTAAAAGCATTAACAACAACCTTTACGACAGTCTCAAGCGTATGGAAGATACCTTCTAAAAAGGTCCTTGATGGCATCATCGAGCTTATCAAAAAATTTTCCCGGTCACACCCATGGGTGTTATCTTGAAAGGATTGGTAATTACCACAACCAACGATACCCATTGACGAGCGGACCAGAGTGGCGCAGCGTTCCAATTCGAGGATGCGAGTGGCGAAATTATTTCAGCAGGTACGAGTGGCTTGCCATTCCTTGTAAAACCGGAAATGAAAGTTTCGGAAGCACGCCCGGCACCCATCAATTTTGTTTGTCAGGCAAAGTAAAACGAATAACCGAACCAGCGCCTATTTCGCTTGCTATACCAATTTCTCCACCATGTGCCTCGACAAACGTTTTGACGATTGTGAGGCCCAGGCCGGTGCTGCTGTCGCTGTCGGCATCGCCTTCAAATTTATCAAACACCTTCTCTACACGGTCTCGGGCAATCCCTGTTCCTGTATCGGTCACACAGCACTCAATGCCTCTACGATCAGGCAGCACGCGTGCGGATAGCGTGACTGTTCCGTGGGTTGTATATGCGATCGCATTTGCAAGTAAATTTTGAAAGATACGTTGCAATAAGCTCGCATCTGCATACACTTCCAAGTCGTGCGGCACCAGATTGACAAGCTGTGTACCGCCGTTACCGACAACCGGATGCAGATCATGGATCAGGTTTTCGACCAGCGGCCACAGATCGAATACGCGGCGCTCGAGCTTGACGCCAACATCGGTTTCGAGGTGAATAGTCTCATCGAGGATTTTGTCTACGAGCCCGGCCAAATGTCGCACGTTACGATTAAGGGTGTGCAATATTTTTTTAAGCGCTAACTTCTCGTCAGGATCGGTTACGCTCATTTCCAGCACGCGTGTAGCGAGCGACACGGCGCTCAGCGGTGTGCGCAGATCATGCGCAACGAACGACAAATATTCGGCACGTTTTTGCTGCACTTCCTGCGCGCGCTGCTCCGCATAGGTTTTAACGGCAGCACCGATTGCCTTGTCCAGCACCACATTCAAAATGGTAAAAGGTTTGCCCTGCAAAATAAGGTTTTTTTCGGTTGCGAGATCATGAATGCAGTTACGCAAAATGTTGTACTCGGAGACGACTTCCTCCACTTCGAAACCATCGGCAAATCGTTGAACACCGTGTTCAGGCGGAGTGCTTGCCCGCGCATCGGCAACGCCTTCGTTCGACGAAAGCTTGAAGGCAGCCGACAATTCCTTCAATAAAATCGGGATATGGTCATTCAGAGTCGGCAAATCCAGATTTTTTGCGGAATCGAGTTTGCGTAACTCGGTGCGCCAGCGCGTCAGCAAGGTCTCGCTTTCTTGCTCGATCAGGAGGCCAAGTTTTTCCAGATTATTGATGATACGTTCTCCAGCAGGAAGCGTGAGGCCGATACAACGGTATAAAACAGGGAAGCAAAACGTGCATGTCGCGTGCTTGTCGCATGCTTGTAACATGCTTGTAGCATGCTCGTTTGCGGTCGATTAATGCGCCAACAGATGCTGAAACCACAGACTGATGTCATCAATCTCATCGGCACATACCGAATGCTGCATCGGATACGCATGCCACTCGACCTGATAATTCAACGCCAGTAGCAGGTCGCGTGATTGCTTGGCTCGATGAAATTGCACTACCGGATCGGCCTCGCCATGTGCCATGAAAATCGGTGTGTGATGATTGGCACCATGTCGCTCATGCTCCAGCGTGGCGCCCAGCGGCACATAGCCAGACAAGCACATCAGGCCAGCCAATTTTTTTGGATACCGCAGACCGGTTTGCAGTGTCATCGCGCAGCCCTGTGAAAATCCGGCCAGCAAAATCCTGTCAGCGGGAATGCCACGTGCTTCTTGATCGGCGATCAGTTGCGCGATGGCGGCTTCGGATGCGCGTAAGCCAACTTCGTCTTCACGCTTGACCAGATCGGTACTGACAATGTCGTACCAGGCAGGCATCACCATGCCGTTATTGATCGTGATCGGCATGGTGGGCGCATGCGGAAAAATAAAGCGGATCGGCGGGCAGCCAGTCAGGTCGAGTTCGCGCACGATCGGTACAAAATCATGGCCATCAGCACCGAGACCATGCAGCCAGATGACGGCAGCAGTTGGATTCGGTGCAGTCTCGATCTGGATAGTTTCAAGCAGTGGCGGATTCATGATGTCGAGTTCGGGTTCGAGCGCGCGTGAAGGCGCGGGTTAAAGTGATTTAACGCGTAATGCAGATTTCGGACGAAACACTTTGCATACTGTTTCGTTGGTTTCAATGTAAGGCCCGCCGATCAAATCGATACAGTAAGGCACGGCGGCAAAGATGCCAGCGACGCGTTGCGATCCATCCGCATCTTTCAGGCCTTCGAGCGTTTCGCGAATCGATTTCGGCTGACCCGGCAGGTTCATGATCAATGCAGCATGGTCGGCAGTTTCACGGATGACGGCGATTTGTCGCGACAGGATCGCGGTCGGAACGAACTTCAAACTGATCTGGCGCATCTGCTCGCCAAAACCTGGCATCTCTTTGGTCGCCACTGCCTGAGTGGCTTCCGGTGTTACATCGCGTCGCGCCGGGCCAGTGCCACCGGTGGTGAGCACGAGATGGCATTTGTGCACATCGACCAGCTCGATCAAGGCAGTCTCGATCGCTTCGCGCTCATCGGGAATCAGGCGCGTAATGATTTCCCATGGGCTACTCAGCGCAGCGGTGAACCAGTCACGCAAGGCAGGAATACCCTGGTCGGTATAAACCCCAGCCGAGGCGCGATCCGATACCGAGACCAGGCCGATGCGCAGCAGCTCGCCTTCAGTCTGCGTTGTCGTCGTCATCGTTACCGTCATTACCGTCAGTGGTTTCAGCAGTCGTTTTTGCTGCGACCTGTTTCAGGATTTGGAATAGTTCGCGATAGGCTTTCGGCGGCTTGCTCTCGGCCTGTTCTTTGCGCGCATTGCGAATCAGTGCGCGTAGTTGCTGCGCATCGAGTTCGGGATTATTTGCCAATAATTCGGTCAGTGCATTGTCGTCGGTCAACAATTTGTCGCGCTTACGTTCCAGCGCGTGCATTGCATTGGTGTCGGCTTTGGACAGTCCGCGCCAGCTATCCAGCGTGCGCTGAATCACAGCGATTTCTTCGTCGTCGAGCGTGCGCATTTTTTTGCCAACATACTGCAACTGACGGCGACGACCTTCATGGTCTTTGATCAACTGGCATTCAAGAATCGCCTCGCGCACGTCTTCAGGCATCGGTACCCGCTTGACGCGGTCGCGCGCTTCGGCAACAAGTTCGGCACCGAGTTTTTGCAGCGCGGTCATGTCGCGTTTGAGCTGCGATTTGGAGGGGCGATCGTATTCTTGTTCGAACTCGGTGGACTGGAAACCGCAATTGCCGCGATTTGGATTTGGCATGATGATGTGATGAGGCGTGATGCCGCGCTCATGGAAGATAAACGACTGCTATGATAACCGCTTTAAAGTCCCGTCAAAGAAAACTGCACATGAGTAAGTCCGTATTCACCCATAGTCCGGAACAATTGCAACAACTGGCGCAGGATGTGTTGCGCTACGCGCGGGAGCGTGGTGCTTCCGATGCAGTGGTCGACATCAATGAAGGTCAGGGTTTGTCGGTAACAGTACGCAAAGGCAAGATCGAAACCATCGAACAGAATAAAGACAAGGGTATCGGCGTAACCGTATACCTCGGCGAGGAACGCCATACGCGGCGCGGTAATGCCGACACCTCAGACTTTTCGCAAAAGGCCTTGAAGGATACGGTCGAGGCGGCATGGAACATCGCCCGCTTCACGGCCGAAGATGACGCAGCAGGATTGCCCGATCCATCGATGTTTGAAACCGCACCGCGCGATCTGAAATTATTTTATCCGTGGCACATCAGTACCGAGCAGGCGGTTGTGCTGGCACAGCGTTGCGAGGCCGCAGCCTTTGAGGTTGATCCCCGCATCACCAACAGCGAAGGCGCCAGCGTGTATGCGCAGCAGTCGCAATTTGTCTCGGCGAATTCGCGCGGTTTTTCTGGTGGCTATGCATTTTCGCGGCACACCATGTCGGTCTCGCCAATTGCCGGGCGCGGTGCAAAGATGCAGCGCGACGATTGGTACAGTTCGCAGCGCGATCCGAAAAATCTGGCCAAGCCGGAAGTAATCGGACGCTACGCCGCACAACGGGCGCTGGCACGGCTCAATGCCCGCAAGCTCGACACCCGCAAATGCGCGGTGCTGTTCGAGGCACCGCTGGCGACCGGATTGCTGGGTGCGTTTGTGCAGGCAGTATCAGGTGGTGCGCTGTATCGCAAGTCGACATTTTTGCTCGATTCGCTGGGCAAGCAGGTCTTCCCGTCGCATATTCAGATCAGCGAAGATCCGCATGTGATTGGTGGCGTGGGCTCTGCGCCATTTGACGATGAAGGCTGCAAAACCTTTCAGCGCGATGTGGTCAGCAACGGCGTCGTACAGGGTTATTTTTTATCGACCTATTCGGCGCGCAAGCTTGGTATGGCCAGCACTGGGAACGCAGGTGGTTCACATAATTTATCGATGACCTCGACCCTGACCGCTGCCACCGACAATTTTAAGGCGATGCTGAAAAAACTCGGCACCGGCTTGTTGGTCACCGAATTGATGGGGCAGGGTACCAACTATGTGACGGGTGATTATTCGCGCGGTGCATCCGGCTTCTGGGTGGAGAACGGCGTGATCCAGTATCCAGTCGAAGAGATCACGATTGCCGGCAACATGAAAGAGATGTTTCAGCAGATCGTGGCGATCGGCGCCGATACCTTGAATCGCGGCAGCAAGTCGATTGGCTCGGTGCTGATCGAGAGCATGACGGTGGCGGGGAGCTGATTCGGCACGGCTCCAGTGCCGATGCAGCGCTGCTTCAATGCGAATGCAACGCTCGTCAAGATTCAGCTCTGCCGAGCCGCTTCCCAACCTAGCAATGCGGCTTTGCGAATCGGATTCCAGCGGTAGTGGCCGATGTCGCCGTCGTTTCTGATAACACGGTGGCACGGAATCAAATAGCCGATCGTGTTCGCCGCCATGGCACTGCCCACGGCGCGCGATGCCCGTGGTGCACCAGCTAGTGTGGCTAGCTGGCTGTACGACATCATCCTTCCCGGTGGAATACGCAGCAGTGCCTCCCACACCTTGATCTGAAAGTTCGTTCCGCGCAGTACCAGATGCAAGGTGCCCCGCGTTGGCGTAGCAGGAAAAATTTTTTCCGCGAGACGTTTTGCGGCAGCGTTATTTTCAATCAGCGTCGCGTGCGGCCAGTGGCTACGTAGCGACTGCAGCGCTGCATCTGGCGGCATCCCGGCCTCACTAAAAAAGGCATCACAAAATTCGAAATGGCAAACGCCACGTGCAGTCGATGCAATCAACGCCATACCAAACGGCGTGGCAGCGGTACCGTATTCGATCGCCACGCCAGCGCCATTGTGTTTGAATTCACCCGGCGACATCGCCTCACAACTCACGATCAAATCATGTAGGCGACTCGGCGTCGATAACCCAAGTTCGAGTGATGCCTCCAGAATATCGCTGGTCTCAAGCAGCACTTGCCGCGCCCGCTCTTTGGTCAGGTATTGCAAAAATCGTTTTGGTGATACGCCTGCCCACTGCGCGAATAAACGCTGAAAGTGAAATGGACTCATTCCTACGTGCGCGGCGATATCGTCAAGTGGCGGCTGTTGCATTGCATGTTGCCGGATGTAGTCGATGGCGCGCGCAATGGCAGCGTAATGCGTGACATGTTGGTTCAACCCTGTGGCCATCGTCGGCTTTCTGTTTTATGCGGTACGTTGATGTTTTGAATTAGATGATGTGGAGTCTTTGGTGTTGGTATTGCCCGAACGCGATGCGCGTTGACGATCTCATCAATGAAGTAATTTGACATCCGGCGATGCGTGAAGACCTCGGGATTATTGAGGTTTTCGCTTTCATCAGCCACCCGATTCTTGCGCACATTCTCGAATTTTTTGTGCAGTAGATTAGCGCAGTCGCCATGACACGCGCTTCAAGCCGTGTGCTGTAACACGCAAAACTGTGGCAACGCAGACCCGTGGTGACGCTTACGCCCCGAGGACATACGTGTTATTTCTGCATTTAGTGCCCGCATGCTTGAAGAAGCACAGACTACCTTGTATGCGCAGTTGGAAGCACTTGATTCGAACGCGCCTGATTATCAACAACAGAGTCGCGCATTGATGACTGCTTACCGCGCCGCCGAGCTAGACATCCCTGCGCAGAGAGCGCTGCCGGTAATGCAATCATTTTTGCTGGTGGCCGGCATTAGCAACATGTTGGATGACGCGGCGCCGCAACTGAAATTACCTTCTTGATTTAAGCAATAAACATGATAATAGTTGGCATGGCTATCGGCTACCATCTCCTCTTTGTGAGGTAGTGAGCATCGAGGAATCATCGTACGATTATCCTGCGATAGTCCTGACACGATCGGCTGACTCGATCTGCCGACGCGACGGCGTCAACGTACGGCGGCTCATTCGATAAGTAACCCACGTATTGTCTTCCTCGATACGCGGAAAACCGCTGTGATCGGCAAAGCGGATGCAGCGCAGATTGGTTTTGTGGATGCGTGCATCGACCGGATCGACCACGCTGAAAAGCCATTCCAACGTCGGCTGCCATAAGCGGCCCCAGCGACCGTAATAGGCTGGCAGTACGGCAATATGAAAATATTTGCCATCGTAAATCGCACCGCCGATCGCAATGCCATCGATCTCGAAACCTACCGAGGGACAGCTTGCATAAAATGCTTCAAAGCGTTGCTTCAAAATGAGAACCGGCCACGATTCCAACCAGGAATACAGTATCGCCTCCGCGTCGAACATCACACCCAGATCGGCCTGCGCCGTCAAGCGATAAAGCGTCATGGGATGCCTCTGGTGTTTGATTGCGAACATACCGATGAATTCATGTGACGTTGGCTCCAATGATGGGATATCAATGAGTGACCGCGCGCAGGAATCTGTTCCATCAGCCGTAGTTGGCGCATCAAGGCTGCCCGCGCACAAACTAGGGAAGCAATATGGGAACAGTACGGTTGAAGGCGAAACCGTATCCCGCTACGACCAGCGTGACGAACAGGCAAGTGCTCACCATAAAACTTTGACTGGGTATCAGTGGCAATCCCGATACCACCATCGTGCCAACCGCGGCAAATGAATATTGCGCACAGGTGAGCAGGCCGAGCGCATGCGATCCGCATTGTTGAAAATGATTCGTCACGACGACTTGTGCCGGCGGATTAATGAGTGCAGTCGCCACACGCAGCAGGCAGGTTCCAAGCGTGATCAGCGCGACAATGACAAGCGAATCGCTGATGAACAACTCACCTACGATACAGGCAACACCAACCAGCGAAAACACGATGCCGAGACCGATGATGCGTCGCGGCGCATCGTTGCCTGCATTGAGCTTGCTCATCAGTCGATTACCGATCAGATAAGACATAGCGATACCAATGAACACGGTAGCGTAGCTGGCTTCGCTTATGCCCAACTGATTGATGTACAGATAACTGGAAATACTGATGAAGGCATAAAAAGCGGCAAATGCTGATCCGACGATGAGAGCCATACCGAAGAAATAACCGTCTTTCAGCACGTTCGCGTAATTGGCTAAATGATTTGCGACACTGAACGAAGCTCGCATTGCCGCCTGTTTGTCATTGGTCTCGGTAATCGCAATCCACGCCCAGATGAACAATGGCACTTCGAACACGGCAATCGCCCAGAAGCAGTTTCGCCAGCTTGACAGCTGAATAATCCACGCCCCCAGCAACGGTGCCAGAATCGGCGAAAGCACCAGGCCCATCACCAGCAAGCCGGTCGCATGAATCTGTACCTTTTTGTCCATCGTATCCTTGATGACTAGCCGCAGGACGATATACACAGCAGCGCTGCCAGTGGCCTGCACTACGCGCATTACCAGCATCGTCAACCGTGAGGTGCACAAGGCGATCCAGATCGTAGCAACGATGTGCAGGGCAAAGCAGGTCATGAGCGTTGCGCGGCGTCCGCGTAAATCGCTGATCACGCCGATGAACAGCACGACTATCGCCTGGCTGATATTGAATATTGAAATGGTCAGGTTAGTGACCTGCATGCTTGCACCAAATTCTTCGGAGATGGTTGGCAGGCCGGGCAGGAAAATGTCGGTGCAGGCTTGGGTTGCGAATAGCAACGGCACCATTAAGACGATCGATATTTTTTGTTTGTTTGCTGCAGTCATTATTTACTTGGTAGCACAGTACTTAAACTGAATACGCTCTGCTAATTCTGCAGTCGATAATAAATTCATTGACCGAAAGCCTCGCAGCAATTCCGGTCGGCTTAAAAAATGCGAGCGACACAGAAAAGAGTGATTTTTTCAGTTCGTCCAATACGCTTCTCATGCAGTCCCCGTTGACATTACGGCACACGAGAGACTGCAAACAGCGCACCGCTTTGAGAGGTAATAAGGAAACGACTTTCAATCAAATAATTCAGTGATGCGATACGGTATGCACGGTACGCGAAACGATAGGCAACATGATATCCAGCCCTGACCATGCGGCCATAAAGTCGTACGCAAAAATATCTCAAAAAATTGCAAATACGGAATGGAATTATGGATGGTGCAGAGCCACTTACTAAAAGCATCCATGTGCCAGTGGCTATTAATCCCGTTGATTCGATTCTGACCGTTATCCCATCATGCGTATTCCGCTTCCCTTGTGTATTCCATTTAAAATTGTCGGTCAGCGCTGTTGCGGTATCGCGCGCATTCGGCGAAGAATATTTCGAGACATTATCCAATGCGGGTGCAGGAAATTGCTTATTTCACGCACTATGCGGGCAACGTGGTCATGAAAATTTATCGAAGAGTGAGCTAGCAGAAGTACGTTCCCAGATTGCATTGGTTCGGTTGGATCGGCCGGATATTGAAGCCGAGATGAAACTCAATTGGCATCAAATTTATGAGGTTCTTCCAGATCCTGAACGGCTGCGAACATCATTTGAGGAAAATGGTATTCCGTTAGCAATAACGAATTCACAAATCGCCGCAATGCAAAGGCGTTCGGGGTACACCGCGGGTGATTTGGAAATCCAGGATTGGATTGATATACCGGGCAATAACACGGAGTCAGTGATTGTGATCAACGGCCAGATCGGCCTTGAAGCGATTACGCGATTTGATCGACAAACCGGTCGGGTTTCGGCACGGTTATCTGGTCGCGAAAACGACCCAAATTTGTCGCCTCAAAAAGTTCGTGAGTGGATAGAAACTGAACTAGCCAACGCCCTGAACGACAGTAACGTAAAGCCTGGTTCGACATCGCCTCGGGTGGTTGTGCTTTACCAGAGTCCGGGCCATTGGGAGCGCATTGTCGGGCTTAGAGAATGGTACTCATCCGAGCAGTCGTTCGGTGCATAGCTGAAGCAGGGAATGAAAAAACTTGCGCAAATTTTTGCACCGCGTTGACGGATCGGGAACGGGAGCGGGAGCGGGAGCGGGAACGTCCCCATCGTTTCAACCACCGCATCGTTACAAGCTGCCGCTTGCATACATTTTTTCTCGTCCCTCAGCCGCGCAAGGTTGGGTAAATCTGATTGACGAATTGCTCGTCATGCCGGCAGTTTGCGCCGAGTCACTGGGCTCTTAAAACCAAAAACTTAAAACCCCTCATCCGCCTTCAAATACCGCCACTGCCCATCCGGCAAATCTCCTAGCCGCACCTGTCCGATGCGCACGCGTTTCAAGCCCAGCACTTTCAACCCGACTATGTCGCACATCCGCCGAATCTGCCGCTTCTTACCTTCACGCAAAATGAAGCTGAGCTGATCGTCATTTTGCCAGCGCACCTTGGCCGGCAGTAGCGCCTTACCATCCATCACCAGGCCGTGCTGCAAATGCTTCAATTCCGATTCCGGCAAGCGCGGGCCTTTGGTGTAATTTACCCGCACCAGATATTCTTTTTCAACCGCCGTGTTCTCACCAATCAGTTGCTTGGCGATGCGGCCATCCTGCGTCAACACCAGCAAACCCACCGAATCGATATCGAGGCGACCGGCTGGCACCAGACTGCGTAATTGCGTCGGATGAAATTGCGTGGTCGCATCATCTTCCGCCCAGCGATTTTCCGGTTTGATCAGCGTGACTGCCGGCAGATAGCCGTCTTCGGCCTGTCCACTGACAAAGCCCATCGGCTTGTTGATCAAGATGGTGACGAGCTTGGATTGCTGCGCGGCCGCCTGACGTTCGATAGTTACTTTTTGGCTTGGCAAAACTTTGCTGCCGAGTTCGGAAATGACCTGGCCGTCGACCCGCACCCAGCCCTTGGCAATCCACTCATCGGCTTCGCGGCGCGAGCATAGGCCGAGTTCGGACATGCGTTTGGAAAGGCGGAGCGGTTCGGTCATGGTGCGCTAAACATAAACAGAGGTAAAGAAAAAATGGCCATCAAAAGATGAGCATCGAAACAGGGTGCATAAAAAACAGGCAGAGCAAATCAGGACGAAAAAACCTGTCGCAAAATTTGACTTCAAGCCTGCCTAAAAAATAGGCACAGAAATTGGCTATTAAAATTATGCAAGAGGAGAGCGCTGATTACCTCTGCAAGCCGAGACCACCGGCATGAATTGATCTGTGCTTCCACAAACCCGCGGCGTGTCGCTAGTCACGCAGCATTTCGCTAAACCCGCAACGCCTCCAGCAAATCCGTCTCAAGCTGAATCTGACTACGCGCATTATTTAACGTCGGCCCGTCCACCAAAAAAACGTCTTCGACCCGCTCACCCAACGTCATCACCTTGGCCGTATGCAGCGTGACCCGGTATTTCGCGAGCACGCTGGCAATTGTGTACAGCAAACCATTGCGATCATTCGCCGAGATCGATAGCAGATAAAACTGGCCGCGTTCGTCCGAGCGCAAATCCACTGTCGGCGTTGCTGGAAACGTGCGCGACAAGCGCGACAACCGTCCGCGAATCGGTGGAGGTAAGGGTCCGGCGCTGCTCAATACCTCGGTCAATTCATGCTCGATCAAATTGATGATGTCGCGATAATTGTTTTCGAAATTCGGCTCGGTGACCAGAAACGTATCGAGACCATAACCATGTCCAGTGGTGTGAATTTTTGCATCGAGAATGCTGAAATTTTTGCGGTCGAAATAGCTGCAAATGCGCGCAAACAGATCGTGTTGATCTTTCATATAGACCGTTACTTGCAAGCCTTCGCCGATGGGTGAGAGTCGACATTTTACGACCGGAGTGGGGCTGTTGACGCGGTTGAAAAGCGTGCGGGTTTGCCAGGCAATGTCGGAGGCGTCGTGACGCAAAAAATAGGCTACGTCGAGCTGCTTCCACAACGCTTCGTGGGCATCGGCAGCGAGTTCATACAAACGCAACGTCGCCAGCGCTTCCTGCTGCCGATTTTTTAGATCGCGGTCGGATGAGGGTGCTTCGCCGCCGAGTACCCGCAGGGTGATGCGATATAAATCTTCGAGCAGCTTTCCTTTCCATGCATTCCACACCTTCGGACTGGTGCCGCGAATGTCAGCTACGGTAAGCAAGTAAAGCGCGGTCAGGTGGCGTTCGTCTTTCACCAGCGCCGCAAACTGGCTGATCACATCCGGGTCCGACAAGTCTTGCTTCTGTGCGGTTTGCGACATCGTCAAATGATGTTCGACAACGAACACAACCAGCGCGGTATCGTCTTTCGAGACGCCGTGTTCGCGACAGAATTTTTCTGCATCGACCATACCGAGTTTGGAATGGTCGCCACCGCGTCCCTTGGCAATGTCATGAAAAAGGGCGGCGATATACAGCAGCCACGGATGCCTGAAATTGGCCATCAGCTGGCTGCAAAACGGATACTCGTGCGCATGCTCGGTGAGCGTAAATCGCCGCACATTGCGCACTACCATCAGGATGTGCTGATCGACCGTGTAGACGTGAAACAGATCATGCTGCATCTGGCCGATGATGCGCCGGAAATTAGGCAGGTAGCGGCCGAGCACGCTGGTCTGATTCATGTTGCGCAGGGCGTGCGTGATGCCTTGCGGTGATTGCAGAATTTTTAAAAACAATGCGCGATTGGCCGGATCGCGGCGGAATGTTGCGTCGATACGAAAACGTGCATGCCACATCGCGCGCAGGGTGCGTGCCGTCATACCTTTCAATGTCCGGTGCGCCGCCAGCAGCAAAAATACTTCGAGCATCGCCGATGGCGTGGTCTCGAAGGTGTCGTCCTGCCCGATATCGATCAGGCTGTTGATCTCGTTGAAACGCGCATTGATCGCCACGCTGACAGCCGGCTTGGGAAACAGTTGCGCTTCAATGTTTTGCAGCAGGATCGTATTCAGTTGCGTGACTGCCTTGGCCGCCCAGTAATAGCGCTGCATTAAATATTCACTGGCGCGGCGCGTGTCGGTGGTCTTGAAACCGAAGGTCGCGGCAATCTGGGTTTGCACGTCGAACACCAGACGGTCTTCACGTCGACCAGTCAGAATATGCAGGCGAATTCGGATGTCCTTGAACGCACGTTCTTTGAGCATCAGTTGGCGCGCTTCGGTGTTGGTGATCAGGCCGCGCTGCGACAACTTGCGCCATGAGTCGCCCAGCCCAGCCGCACGCGCAACCCACAAAATCACTTGCAGGTCACGCAGACCACCGGGGCTTTCCTTGCAGTTCGGCTCCAAACTGAATGGCGTGTCTTCGTATTTCGCATGACGCTGATGCATCTCCAGCGTCTTGGCTTCAAAAAACGCCTGCGGGTTCATCGCCGCTGCACAGCGTTCGACCAGAAATCGAAACAGTTTGCGATTTCCCACAATCTGCCGCGCTTCCAGCAGGCTGGTCTGCACCGTAATGTCGGCAGCCGCTTCGGTCAAACATTCGGGAATGGTGCGAATGCTATGACCGATCTCCAGACCGATGTCCCACAAGGTCTGCACCAGTTCTTCGAGACGGGCCTGCAGTTGCGGGCCGGCGGCGGATTCGAGCAGGATCAGAATGTCCACATCCGAATACGGAAACAATTCGCCACGGCCGTAACCACCGACCGCAATCAGCGCTGCACCGTCTGGCATATCGAAGGCATGCCACGCTTGTACCAGCGCGGCGTCGACGCTTTGGCACAGGTCGGCCAGCAGCGCTTCGGGTTTGCCACCCGCTTCAAAAGCGGTGATAACAAGGGTACGTTCGCTGCGGAGTTGGTCTTTTAGCGTCTGGGCTAGTGTCGGCATTCTCAGGCAGCGACCGGCGCAGTTGCCTTGATCAGCGCGGGCGGCGGCGGCATGCCGGGTGAGACGGTCAATACTTCATAGCCGGTCTCGGTCACTAG
>JAYTZV010000231.1:0-11146 GCA_043741695.1 Burkholderiales bacterium | reverse complement strand
CACCGCGATGTTCGGCATCCCCACGCCAGCGTCAGCGCATACACCCACCGACGCGCTGCATCAGTTGCTTGCCGAAGGCAATCTGCAGCTAAAGAACGGTGAAAAAATCCGCGATTTTTCCTTGATGTATACGCCGCATGGCACGCTCAACGCCGACAGATCCAATGCCATTTTGCTAGCCACTGCAATTGGTGGCAATCACCATCGGCCCGATCATTTGATCGGCTCCGACCGCACGCTTGATCCACAAAAGTCGCAAGATCGCAGCGTTTCTAAACAATCTGCCGACGAGGTGGGGACTGATCATGCGTGATGTTTCTCCAATCGTTTCGCTTGCGCCGCATCTGCTCCTGAGGGCGAGGGAATCTCAGCGCCACTGCGACGATGCGTCGCCTTGGCGTCGATCGCATTTATTCGCTCGACTGCTGACGATACTCGTCACATTTTTTTGTGTTGACGAGGTTTTTGCCGCGGCACCATTGACGCTCGGCGTTGCGACGGTGCCGCATTCGCTGGAATTTTTTGTGGCCGAGCACGAAGGCTACTTCTCGCAAGAGCTGCCGCAACTCAGGCTGGTCGATTGCTTCCCCGGTCGCAAGTGCCTGAATATGTTGTTGGCCGGAGAGGTACAGTTTGCAACCGCCGCAGATACACCGATTGTTAGCGCGAGTTTTACGCGCTCGGACTTCGTAGTTCTGGCTTCGTTCGCCACGTCTAGCAACGACATTCGAGTGGTCGGTTCGAAGAGTGCGGGCATTGCCAAGCTAAAAGATTTGGTTGGTAAAAAAATTGGCATCCTTAAGGGGTCCAGTGTCGAATATTTTTTGGATACGGCGCTGCTATTTGATGGCATCGATCCGGCACGTATCCAGAAGGTCGATATATTAGTCGACGATATTGCCGATGCGATACGGCAGCATAAGATCGACGCGTTTGTTTTGTTCGATCCAGGCCTCAGCAAAGCGGTGAGCGCACTTGGAGCGGGCGTCAATGTGCTGGTAACACCGCCAATTTATATATCGACCTTCAATCTGGTTGCACAGCGCGCGCTGATTGGAAAAAACGATATCGAGATGGTCAAGCTACTCCGCGCGCTCGACCGTGCACAGACTTTCATCCAGCAGAACCCGGAGGCAGCTCAACGGATCATGCGCGAGCGTTTGAAGATGGCCGCCCCTACCGGCAAATCACTCTCCATTCAAATGGATTACACACTTTCACTGGATCAGACATTCCTCAAAACGCTAGAGGGTGAAGCCCGTTGGTTCAGTCAGCAAAAGGACGTGCGCGGAACCAAGCCGGGCAATTATCTCGACTTTATTTATTTGCCGCCGTTGTTGCAGGTACGACCAAAAGCCGTGACGATCGTCAAGTAGCCAATGCGAATCCGCACCCAGCTCATTGCCGCGCTCTCCTTCTCGGCGCTGTTATGCGCGACGATGGTGGCCAGTGTCGGTGTTCGCATCCGCACGCAAAGCGAACTGCTGAGCGCGTATGACCGTGCTCAGGCAACTGCACAGGCTTGTGCCAGTTTGCTTGCACTGACGCAGGAATTCGCCTTTTATGGCGAGCCCAGAGCGGCGCAGCAGTGGCGCAAACGCTATGCCGATATCAAGCGCAACTCGGCCGAGGAAGTCGCGCACACAAAATTCCACTCGCGCAATCTGGCATCGCTCAACGCCAACATCGAGCACTTGTCTGAACTGTTTGTCGCGCTTGAAGAGATGACAGGCACACCGGTCGATGCACTCACGCCGATGCGCAAACAATTGATCGTCAACCAGCTTGTTACCAACACCACCAACGTCGCTGATGATGCGTATCAGCTGGCGGTTGAAGTCAACGACGAACGCAAGCAATCGAGCGAATATTTTTTATTGTTTTATATCGCGATCACGATTTGTTTTGTGCTGATCATCGCGTATTTTGCGTATGTGATTTTGTATCGTATCTTGAGGCCGCTGACGCGACTTGAACAAGCGGCAGCAGCAGTACGGTTAGGTAATCTTGCGGTGCGCAATGGGACGCTGGAGCAGGATGAATTGGGCGATCTCGGGCGTGAATTCGATGAGATGACCGAGTCGCTCGAGAAGCGCAGCGTGAGCCTCGTGATGGTCAATGCCGATCTGGCCCAGCAAGTTGCACTGCGTACCAAAACCGAACAGCGTATCCGGCTGATCACTGACAATCTGCCAGCACTGATTGCCTACATCACCACCGATGGCGTGTATTCGTTTGTGAATCGGCAGTTCGATAACATCCTCGGACTCGACAGTGCGACCATGGTCGGCAGACATGTACGTGATGTCTTGGGTGAGCAAAATTTCGAGCGCTTGCGTCCTCCTGCAGCCGAAGTATTTTCAGGAAAGCCGGTCACTTTTGAAGTGCGTCTCGAGACCGCCAAGGCAGCGCGTGACTTCCGTGCCAATTACATTCCGGACTTCGATGCGCAAAGCAATATCGTTGGTTTTTTTGTGATGCATGAAGACATCACCGAACGTAAAGTGATCGATGCAAAGCTACATTCGTTGAATAACCGCTTTTTGCTGGCGACGAAAGCGGGCGGCATTGGCGTATGGGAGTGGAAGTTTGCGGCCAAGCAGTTTTTGGCCGACATGCGTATGCATGAGTTGTATCATTTGCTACCAGGCACGGCATCGGAAGCGCCGGATAAATGGCTTGCTCGTATTCACGAGAACGATATTGGTCGCCTCGACCGGGAACTTCAAGCCACTATCGAGCAACGTGTGCCGTTTGATTCCGAATTCCGGCTACGGTTACCAGATCAATCAGTCAGAGTCGTCAAGGCCAATGGGCTGCTATCGGGCAGCAAGGAAGAGGGCACGCTCCGTCTGATTGGCGTGAACTGGGATATTTCCGCATTGCGCGACGCCGAACGCGCCCAGCGTGAAAGCGAAGCGCGCTTCCGCTTTTTTGTCGACAATATTCAGGATTACTCGATCATCATGCTCGATGCAGCAGGAGTGGTCACCAGCTGGAACCTTGCCGCAAAACGGATGAAGGGTTACACCGCCGAAGAAATCGTCGGCAAGCATTTCTCGGTATTCCAGACACCTGATTCGGTCGCGTCAGACCGTCCTGCACAGATGTTGCAAATAGCGGAGCGTAATGGCCAGTTTCATGAAGAGGGTCCGCGCATACGCAAGGATGGCTCGCAATTTGTTGCCGAAGTCACGATGACCGCTTTGCGTGACGAAACCGGATCGCTGCGTGGTTTCAGTATCATTCAGCGTGACTTGACCGACCAAAAACAAAAAGAGGCAGTTATTTCCGAAGCACTCGCAGAAAAAGAAACGCTGTTAAAAGAGGTCTATCACCGGGTCAAAAATAATTTGCAAATCATCACCAGCCTGCTTAAATTGCAGGCGCGTGCACTGGGGCCAGGGCCGGCGTTCGATGCGTTGTCGGAGAGTGTAGGTCGGGTCCGCGCGATGGCGATGGTGCACGAAAAACTGTATCAGTCGGGTACCTTGTCGTCGATTCAGATTCGTGAATATATCGTTGACCTGTGTCGTGACTTGGCGCTCAGTACCGGTGCCAAAGAACGCGGTGTCACCATTACCTGCGATATCGCACCGATACAGATGCGCCTGGAGACCGCTGTGCCACTGGGCTTGTTATTGAACGAGCTGGTTCTGAATTGTCTCAAGCATGCGTTTCCGAACGAGCGAAGTGGCGTAGTGCGTATTTCGCTAGTCGTGGAGAACGGTATGCATGCAGTCGTTCGCATTGCCGATAACGGCGTGGGTGTCGATACCGACTTCGACATGCAGTCGACTAAATCGCTTGGCTTGAAACTGGCGACAACGTTGACAGCGCAGCTCGATGGCGAGATCGAACATCTGATCGATAATGGTGTTGTCGTGGTCATCCGCTTTCCGTTACCGCGCGAGCATAACGATGATCAGGAAGGGCTACGTGGCCGCCGTCACGACGATAATCAACGCGGCACCAGTGGCCTTTTCACCCGCGTTCCTGCTGCGCTCAGCTAACTTCGGATAACCATCATGAATGTAAAAAACGCACCCCCAACTTTGCTGGTCGTCGAAGACGAGGCGATTGTGGCGATGGATTTGCGCGAACAATTGCTGGAGCTAGGCTATCGGGTATGCGGCATTGCCAGCAATGCTGACCGCGCGATCGAACTCGCGCGGCAACATCGGCCCGATCTGGTCTTGATGGATATCGTGATCAAGGGAGACCGCGATGGCGTTGAAACTGCAGAGGTAGTAAGTCGCGGCTTGCATATTCCGGTTGTTTTTCTAACCGCTTACAGCGATGCCAATACCGTAGAACGTGCTGCCAAAACCGCGCCATACGGGTATTTGACGAAGCCATTTCAGACCAAGGAATTACGGGCGGCGATTGAGGTAGCGTTATATAAATCGACGGTCGAGCGGCGGTTGCGTGACTCCGAGCGCTGGTTCAGTGCAACCTTGCATTGCGTGGTTGATGCGGTGATCGCTACCGACCCCGACCATACGGTGCGTTTCATGAATCCCGCTGCCGAAGCACTGACTGGCTGGCTTAGTGATGAGGCAGTTGGCCGGCCTGTCGAAGAGATTTTCGTTCTGCATAGCGCTGGCACTTCTGTTCACAGCGAATCCATTGTGAACCGCGTGTTGCGTGAAAATGTGGTTGCTGGTGTCGACTATGGTGCAAAAGTCGAGGCGCGCGACGGTACATGTTTCCCGGTCGATCATTCTGCGGCGCCGATTCGCGATGTCGACGATCGTGTGCTCGGTGCGGTGATTGTTTTTCGCAATGTCAGTCTGCGACTGCAGGTAGAAGAATCGTTACGCAATAGTGAAGAGCGCTTTCGTAATGCGTTCGACTTTGCACCGGTTGGCATGGCGCTGGTCGCACTGGATGGAAAATTTTTACAGGTGAACGAGGCATTATGTTCGCTGCTCGGTATTACCCAATCCGAACTGATGACGATGACGCAAGCAGAGTTGACGCACGCCGCCGACCTGCCGCTGGAGCAAGAACATTTAACCTTGTTACTCACCGGCGCGACACCGTCGACCCAGTTTGAAAAACGCTATCAGCTGCGCCATGATGTAGCGCGCTGGACACTGGTCAGCATTTCGCTCTTGCGTGAGAACGACGAGCCGCGCTGTTATCTATATCAGGTTCACGATCTCACGCAGCGCAAGGAAACCGAGTTCCAATTGGCGCGACTGGCGCATTTCGATCCGCTAACGGGGCTGGCCAATCGATTGCGCTTGCGCGACGAATCCGAACGTATGATCACCAATGCGCGGCGCCGGCGCGAGGCGCTGGCAGTGATGTTCCTCGACCTCGATTACTTCAAATTTATCAACGATAGTCTTGGTCATGACGCCGGCGATCAGTTGTTGATCACGGTGGCCAATCGATTGAAGGGCAGTGTGCGCGAGACCGATCTGGTGGCCCGATTGGGCGGTGACGAGTTCGTCGTGCTGGTCGGCGAAATTACGCAGGCCAGCGATATTTCCGTCATCACGCAAAAAATTCTGGCGGCGATGTCCGAGCCGTGGCAGTTCAATGACCAGAGTCTGACGATCAGTACCAGTATCGGCATCAGCATGTTTCCGGAAGATGGGTCCGACATGCGGACCTTGTTCAGTCACGCCGATAGCGCACTGTACGACGCCAAGGCAGAGGGCCGCAACAAGGCACAGTTTTATCGCGCCGAGCTCGGCATGCGCGTCGATGCACGCCTGAAGCTGGAGGCTTCACTACGACTAGCGGTCGCGCAGCAAGCCTTTACACTGTTTTTTCAACCGATCGTCGACGTGATCGACGGGCGAGTGATCGGTGCCGAAGCACTCTTGCGATGGCCGCAACCCGACCAGACCGTGATCGCGCCGGATACGTTCATTCCGCTCGCCGAAGAAACCGGCCTGATCGTCGAATTGGGTGAATGGGTACTGCACACTGCATGTGCCGAGGCGGTCAGGTGGCAACAGGCCGGGTTTGCGCTGCCGGTATCGGTAAATGTATCGCCACGTCAGTTCAAGGCGGGCAATCTGGTGGAGGTGATCCAGCGTGCGCTGGCAGTCACTGGTTTGTCGTCCCGCTATTTGTGCATTGAAATTACCGAACAGTTGGTGCTGACGCACACCCAAGAGCATCTCGCTGTGCTCGATGCAATCAGGGCGCTTGGTGTGACAATTTCTCTGGATGATTTCGGGGTGGGGTATTCGTCGCTGAGTTACATCAAACGATTCGGTCCGCGCAGCCTGAAAATCGATCGTTCGTTCATCACCGATGTCACCAATAATCCTGATGATGCAGCAATCGTGAAAGCAGTGATTGCGATGAGCAAGCAACTGCAAATTCGGGTGGTGGCAGAGGGTGTGGAAACCGGCGCGACATATTCGTTTTTACGCGAAATCGGTTGTGAAGATGCACAGGGTTATTTCTTTTCCCGTCCGTGCGATGCGTCAACCTTTATGACCTGGCTGATCGCGAATCATGCGGTCACAGACAAGCCGCACTAACGATTACCCACCGCAGCGTCTTCGATGCTGCGGTGAGCACTGCTCACTTCCATTATTACTTCTACTCCCACTTCTACTTCTACTTCTACTTCCTTAAAGCGATTGATCGACGCCGTAGCTGATCAATACGTCACATATTTAACGATACATTTGAATGGTGTCTTTTCGTCATTGCTGGCAAGGTTATTGCCAACTTCAATGACGTAACTACCTGCTCTCGAAAAAATTGGCTGCATTGCACCACCACTCGGGTCGGCAAACCAGGCCTCTGCTGTTTTGACTGGTAACGCCAATCGCTTCTTGCTGCCAAACTCGGTCGCGTCGGTCATGCTGTGGTTGGCGCCGGCTCCTGTTGCCGGATAGACCACCAACGTCCGGGGCGATTTTTTACCAGGTTGTGTCACACCCAAATAAGAAAACGGCTGATTGGTTTTCACGATCAGCGTATCACCCGTGTATAGCACTCTAGGCGAACAGGTAAGTTCCTTGCTTTTTTTTGCGGCCTCGGCATGCACACACACTGCGAACAAACTTGCTGCCACCATCAATGCTACTTTGGTCATGGTATCTATCCTGGGAGGGGAAATTTTATTTTATTTGTGGTTGGAACAGACGCCTCCAGCCGCGCTCGCGTTACCGACCAGGTGAACAGTCGGTAAAAACACGGTTGGATTATACAAGCGGCGCTGCTGCCGTTTCGCCCCATCCGATTGTTGCTTGAGCTGGCCTGACGATTTTTGACATGGCTGTCATCGTGGCGCAATGGCTCGGCCGTGCCGCAAAAACGTGCTGTCGAAAATAATCGATAACTGCAGTGAGCACGCGAATACAATAAGACCGCAACAGCAATCAGACAACTGTAGGCGCATTTTCAGGAGTGGGGCATGACGGTAATCGAAGAGCAGATACTTCAAACGCCAGATCTCGTAGAAGTTATTGATCGTGCTTGTGTTGACCTATGGGTGCGCAATCCGGCATCCGGTGATATCGAAGCAAACTCGCCAGAGATTTTTTCCGAACTCGGTTACCACACAGGAACACTTCCTGCATCATCACGCGATCTGTTTACGTTGGTGCATTCCGACGACATCGACGGCGTGCGCAGCCTGCTTGACCAGGCGCTGACAGCGGACGTGGTTCCGTACCGTTTGGAATACCGGTTGCGTGCCAGTGCCGGTGATTGGCGCTGGTATGCCAGTCGCGGCAAGCTGATGCGTTATTCTGCCGCCGCCACCGCCACCGCTACCGCCACCGCCGCCATCGCCGCCACCGCAGTCAACGCAGTCGCCGAGCGCTGCGTGGGCATCACATTCAATATCGATGCGATCAAGCGCCGCGCGACCGAAAACGAGGTGCTGACGCGCACTCTTCGCCTGCTCAGCGAATGCAGCACGACGCTGATCCACGCGCACAACGAGCAGTCGTTCCTTGACGCGATTTGCCGGCTCGCCGTAGAAACGGGTGGCTATCTGATGGCGTGGATCGGTTTTGCCAACGATGACGTGCTGTACTCGATCACTCAGCGTGCGTGTTGTGGTGATGGTGATGGTTATCTCGACGCGGTACACATCAGCTGGTCCGACGCGGCACACGGCTGCGGTCCGGCCGGTACATCGATCAAAACCGGACGTACCGTCGTTAATCAGGATTTTGAAACCAATCCCGCAATGACGCCATGGAACACGGAAGCCTTGCGACGCGGTTATCGATCGAACATTGCGTTACCGATTATCGATAAAAATCAGCGTGTGATCGGTGTGTTTTGTGCCTATGCGGCTGACCCCTTTGCATTCAATGCAGCCGAAGTCGGCTTGCTGGAAGATCTCGGAAAAAATCTGGCCTACGGTATCGAGACACTGCGCACCCGTAACGAAAACGAACTCGCTAAAATTGCGTTGCAAGCTGAGCATGAACGTAGCATTACGCTGCTGCGCAATGCCAGTGACGGTATCCATATTCTCGATAGCGATGGCGTGTTGATCGAAGCGAGTGATTCGTTCTTCACCATGCTTGGCTACGCGCCACGCGAACTGATCGGAAGTCATGTCTCGGCGTGGGACGCACGCTATGACGCGGCCACGCTAAATAAATTCATCCGGCAGAAAATTACCGGTGGGGTACGTACGCAATTCGAGACAACCCATCGCCGCAAGGATGGCGCGTTACTAGAAGTTGAAGTCAGTGGCTACTGCGTTGCCCTCGATGGCCGTCAGGTGCTGTTCAATTCATCACGCGACATCACCGCGCGTAAAGAAGCCGAATCGCATTTACAGGTCAAGCAGCAGCAACTCATCGAGAGCGAAAACCAGTACAGCGACCTGATGAAAAATCTGCAGGTCGCGATTGTTGTGCATGCGCCTGACACCCGCATTGTCTTTAGCAATAGCAGAGCGTCGCAACTGCTGCGGCTGTCGGAAGACCAGTTGCGTGGCAGAGCCGCGTTCGATTCTGCCTGGTGTTTTATCGACGAAGATGAAAAGCCCATGTTGCCCGAGCAGTATCCGGTCAACCGGGTCATTGCATCGCGCCAGCGCATCGATATGCTGGTGCTCGGCCTGCAAACGCCGTCGTCACCGGGCGTGACCTGGTTGCTGGTGAACGCCTTTCCTGAAATGGAGCCGAACGGACAGTTGAAACGGGTGATCGTTAATTTTGACGACATCACTTCCAGAAAAGTGGCCGAGCAAAAAATTCATCATCTTGCGTATTTTGATGCATTGACGCGCCTGCCAAACCGGCGCTTGCTGATGGAGCGTTTTCATGCGGCTTGCTCGATAGCGTCGCGCCGCCATCGCTACGGCGCGGTTCTGTATATCGATATCGATAAATTTAAAGTGGTCAATGATGTGCTCGGCCACGACCTTGGCGACCTGGTGCTGGCTACTGCGGCGCAGCGTATCGAACGCCTGCTGGGTGATCTCGATGTGGTTGCACGGGTTGGTGGCGACGAGTTTGTCGTTCTACTCGGCGATGTGGGTGCCGATCCTGCTGACGCGTCGCAAACGACAGGTACGATTGTCGAACAAATTCGCCTCGCGCTGACCGAACCCTATGAGCTGCGCGGACATCGTCACCATAGCTCGGCCAGTATCGGTGCAGCACTGTTTTTGTGGGGCGACGGTTCACCGGACGGTCTGATGCGTCAGGCCGATATCGCGATGTACAAGGCCAAGGATATGGGCCGCAATGCGTGGTGCTTTTTCAATCCGGCCATGCAGCTTGAAGTCGAGACGCATGCAGCGCTCGATACCGACCTGCGCCGCGCGGTCGGTGACGACCAGCTGCGCCTGTTTTACCAGATACAGGTCGACAGCGATCTGCGCGTGACCGGCGCCGAAGCACTGCTACGCTGGATTCATCCGCAACGCGGCATGGTCTCGCCGATGCAATTCATTCCGATTGCGGAAGAAAGTTCACTGATCATCGAGATCGGGAATTGGGTGTTGCAGACCGCGTGTCAGCAACTGACCGCGTGGAAAGGCGACGAATCGACGTGTCGCCTGAGTCTCGCGGTCAATGTCAGTGCGCGACAATTCCGTCAGGTCGATTTCGTCCCGAATCTCGCTGCGCTGCTGCGTAAGCATGAGGTGCCGGCGGCATTACTGAAGCTTGAATTGACCGAGAGTGTGGTGCTCAACGATGTCAGCGATGTCACCGATAAAATGTACGCGCTCAAAGGACTCGGTGTGACGCTATCGATGGATGATTTCGGCACCGGCTATTCGTCGCTGTCGTATCTGAAGCAATTGCCGCTGGATCAGATCAAGATCGACCAGAGCTTCGTGCGCGACATCACGACCGATCCCAACGACGCCGTGATGGTAAAAACCATCATCGATCTGGCCAAGAATTTTCGCTTGAACGTGATTGCTGAAGGGGTCGAAACTGATTCGCAGTTTCGGTTTTTGAAAGAGCATGGTTGTTTGCTGTATCAGGGCTATTTGTTCAGCAGGCCGGTGCCGATTGAGGAGTGCGAGAGGTTGTTGGTGGCGATGGGGCGGTGACAGGGTAATGCTCGCTAGTTGTAAAGCAATAGTTTGTTGCACCGATCGTTCACCCGAGCTGACCACGCTGTAAAAGTACGCTGTAAAAGTACGCTGTAAAACGGCAATCGTTACAGCGTCAGACAAGTGTGGCCGAGTACACCTGCCGTATCTGCATCAAAAATTGATCTGGTCGAAGACGCGGCAATGCCTCGCAATGTGCGGTCCGGAAATGCGGCAAGCCGCCCCAGAGTTCGACATCGCCGATCATGAAAAACCGGTGCTGCGCGCGTGTCAGCGCAACGTTAAGCAGGTTCGGTTTTGCCGCTGCCCAGCCCGCCGCTGCCAGCGTGTCGGCATCGCATCCAAGCACCATCCAGACAATACTTTCTTCTTTACCCCTCCATGTCAGGATAGATGTCGCCTCAACAAAATTTGTTCAACAAGTTGGAGGGCGGATAGGCAATGAAGTATGAAGACGCTAAAAGTTCAGCCCGGATCAAGAAGACGCTATACAGCTCAAGAGCGAGAATGGGCGACGCAACAGATGATGCCGCCTTTGAACCGGGCGGTGGTGGAACTAGCCAGATCTACGGGGGTGTCAGTGGTGAGCTTGCGGACATGGCAGAACACGGCGCGAGCCGAAGGGAGAAT
>JAYTZV010000230.1:0-27700 GCA_043741695.1 Burkholderiales bacterium | reverse complement strand
GCAGAACTGAAAAAAAATCCGACGCTGCTGCCGGCCCATTACACCGGCTTTGTGAAGAGCGATAACAAAAGCTATGTGTCGATCCGCGATGCGGGCTTGGCGACAGGTAAATTGCAGCCTGCGAAATAAGCTGGCGGTCGGATAATGCCGATGCCGCGCGCGGTCGCTGGTCGTACCCGACTCTGGTTGTTTGCGGCGTTGTACGGTGTGCTGATTATCGCCAGCATTGGCAGTCTGGTGCGCGCCGGAGATGTGCAATTCGGCCGCAAGCCGTGGCAGAACCTGATCAAGACCGCAGACGAAATGTCGCACCCGAGCTTTGTCGATGTCTGGTTCGGTGCGCCACGTGTCGAATTCAAGAACGATGCAGGTGTGGTGCTGCGGGTTGAAAACCGGCGCGAGCGCGAGCGCGATTATTTGTTTGGTCTGGCCGACGCGATCTGGACCACGTTGAAAGTCGCCACGCTCGGCTCATTACTTGCCGCACTCGCCGCGCTTCCGTTCGGCATTATCGCTGCACGCAACATGGCATTGCCGCAATGGCTGGCAGTACCGGTGCGCTTGCTGCTCGATGCCGCACGCGCAGTGCATGCGCTGGTGTTCGGTCTGCTACTAGTGGGCATCATCGGGCTGGGACCGATGGCCGGTATTTTGGCGATCGCTTTGCATTCCTTTGGCAGCTACGGCAAGCTGTATGCCGAGACGCTGGAAACCGTGGATCAGCGCTGGATCGCCTCCGGTCTGGTAATCGGCATGACGCCGCTACAAACCGTATTGCATGCCTTGCCGCGCACCTTGCTGCCACAAATTTTGTCGATTCATTTGTATTTGTGGGAATTCAATGTGCGCGATTCGACCATTCTCGGTTTGATCGGCGTTGGTGGACTCGGTTTGCTGGTGTCGGAAGCGGTATCGCTGTTTCAGTGGGATCGATTGGCGACCTTGCTGATTGCGATTGTATTGCTGGTGATTGGTTTCGATCGCATCAGTGCGCGCATGCGCAGTGAGCTGGCAACGCGCACGAAATAAATATACGTAAAATTCCGCTCAAGCTCGCCACAGCGCAAACACCATCAGCGTAAAAAACGCAGCAACGATGTCGTCCCACATCACGCCAAAACCACCTTTTAGATGCCGATCAAAGTAGCCGATTGGCGGTGGTTTGACCATGTCAAAAAATCGAAACCAGAAAAATGCCCAGCACTGCGTCGAAAAATCTGCCGGTGTCAGCAACAACAGCACCAGCCAGAACGCGATGATTTCATCGATCACCATGCTGCCGTGATCAGCGATGCCGAGGTCGCGCCCGGTTTTGTCGCAGGCCCAGGTGCCGACCGCGAATCCGATGATGATGACGGCCAACCAGTGCAGCGCGGTGAACCATTCCGGCCAGCGCGCTGACAGCAACGCAAACGACCACCATGCAAATAGGGTGCCGGTAGTACCCGGCATGATCGGCGACAAACCGCTGCCAAAACCCTGCGCGATGATGTGCGCGGGATGGGCCAGCATGAAGCGGGAAGTGGGCCGCTTGATGATCGCGGATTGTCCGTGTTCGAGTGTGGTCATGGTGTGCAGAAGTGATCGAAAGAAGTCATTGCGTGTTCGAGCAGCCTGCCGTCGGCATGTTGCCAACGCAGGCCAGGTTCTGCTTCGATGGTGCCGATGCGGGTGACGGCAATACCGGTTTTCGCGGCAGCTTCGAGCACGGCGGTACGTTGCAATGTCGGCGCGGTAAAACACAATTCATAATCGTCGCCACCGCTGGCGCAGAATTCCTGCTGCGTCGATTGCGGCTGTGATCGTAACGCGGGGCCGACCGGCAGCGCATCGAGGCGGCAACGCGCGCCACACCGTGAGCGTTCCAGAATATGGCCAAGGTCGCCAGCAAGACCATCCGAAATATCGATGGCAGCGTGAGCAATACCGATCAACGCTAAACCGAGGGCGACGCGCGGCGAGGGCGCATCCATACGCATGGCTGCGGCAGCGAGCGTATCGTCATCGAGTAATAATTTCCCCCGGCGATGCGCCAGCGCGAGTCGCGCTTCGCCTAGCGCGCCCGATACCCAGATGTCGTCACCGATGTGAGCTGCATCGCGCCGCAGCGATTTACCCTGTGCGACTTCACCAAACACCGTGATGCAAATGATGCGCGGGCCTTTGGTTGTGTCGCCGCCGATAAGTGTGCAGTCATAGCGATCGGCCAGTGCAAACAATCCTTCAGAAAACGGCTGCAGCCACGCGTCGTCAACCGCGGGCAACGACAGAGCAAGTGTGAAGCCAACGGGTCGCGCGCCCATTGCCCCAAGGTCGGACAAGTTTACCGCCAGGCATTTGTGTCCCAGCAAACGTGGGTCGGCATCGGCAAAAAAATGGCGGCCTTCGACCAGCATGTCAGTGGAAATTGCCTGTTGCAGTGAGGTTCCCTGCAACAGCGCGCAATCGTCGCCGATGCCGAGCACGACCTTATCAGGTGGCTTGGTGGTGCGTGTGAAATAACGCGTGATCAGATCGAATTCGGACATAAGCACATTGTACCGAAGCGTCCTGGTGGTGTTGTTGATGCGCTCATCGGGAGCGCCGTTACCGTCATCACGTCGGTAATTGGCAACGTCAATCTGTTGTCCCGGGAATTCAATTTTGACCGCGATCAAATCGCACGGCTTTGTTTGCGTACTTGAGTTTAGTACTGCTTAACATTGCGTTGCCTAAATTCTTGTCAAAACTTTTCATCAAATTTAATGTCGACAGTTTCTCATAGTGGATTCTCGCTGATCGAAGTACTGGTCGCACTGCTGGTGCTGGCGATCGGTGTGCTCGGTATTGTGATGCTGCAGTTAGTGACCTTGCGTGCAACGCGCGATACCTTGTTTCAGTCCTCTGCACTCAACCTTGCGACTACCATCGCAGAACAGGTGGGGTTGAGCACCCACTCTCCCGAGATGTTGCAGCAATTTGCGCAATTCGATTACAGCGCTAGTGATTTGGTTGCTGTAAGTGGCAGCTCTTGTTACGGTTCGGGCAGCAGTTGCACTCCCGAACAGATCGCCTCGGCAGCAATGCATGAATGGCAGCAGCGTCTGCGCGAAAGTTTGCCAGGTGCGCGCCTGCGGATCTGTCGCGATGCGTCACCTTGGCAGGCATCGATGAAATCGATGCGTTGGGAGTGCGCGGCGGGTGGTGATGCCAGCGGCGCGACAACGCCACTGTGGATCAAGATTGGCTGGCCCTCTTCGGCGTTATCGACCGCGGTGCCCGCTGCGCCGCAAATGGTCTTGCCGATAGCGGCGTTTTCGCGCTGAATATGGATGATCGAAAATGCGCGATAGATCGCCCTGGCAGTGGACGGCTTCAGGCAATGGTCGGCCTCTCAGTAGTATCGGCGGGCTTCAGTCTCCTGGAGTTGCTGATTGCGATGGCACTGAGCCTGTTGATGGTGCTGTCTGCCACGACCATTTTTATTACTTGCCGCAGTATTTATCTGACGCAAGATGACAGCGTCCGGGTAAGTGATAACGGGCGCTTTGCCATCGAGACCATCGGCCGCGCCGTCGCTCAGGCAGGTTTTGCTGACCCCGGCGGTGTGCACAGAACCGCTGCATTGACGATTGCGCCGATTGCTGGTCTGGACAATCGCTCTCTCAAAAGTACGTCGCCAGCGATACAGTCGCCGGTGGCCCAGACAGTCAATGGCAGCGATGTACTGGCATTGCATTTCAATGGGTCCGGTAACGGCGACGGCGGCGATGGCCTGGTCACTAATTGCGCCGGTTTCAGTGTGGGTCGTTCTGACTCGGATGACATGTACACCGACCGCGGCTGGAGTATTTTTTATATCGCTAAAGATCACACAGGTGAGCCGGAACTGTACTGCAAGTACCGTGGCAAAAACGCGTGGGCAACGGCTGCGATTGCGCGCGGCGTCGAATCGTTCCAGGTGCTGTACGGTGTTGGTGAGGGCAACGATGCGGTACCGACGCGGTTCCTGAGTGCCACGCAGATCGACAGTCTCGATCGCGGTCTGTCGTTGACAGACGCGAGCGCGCGGGCACGTTCGCAGGGCATACAGCACCATAGCATCTGGAAAAAAATCAGCCAGATCAAAGTGGCGTTACTGCTGCGCGGATCACTGCCGATCCGCAGCGATGCTCTGGCACAGCGCTGGGATATGTTCGGCGCTGGCTATGCCGGTGACGAGAGCGATCCGGGCGTTCACCTTGATGAGACCGATTTCGCACCGTCCACACGAAACCGCTTGCGAAAATTATTCCGTGCAGATTTTCGCGTCCGAAACGTTGCATTGGAGTCGATGCCGTGAGCGCACCTGCGCGCCTTCGTCAGAGCCGATATCACGTTCGCTATATCGATCCATCGAGGCAGAACGGCGTAGTGCTGGTCGTCGCACTGATCTGGCTACTGGTTGGCACGCTGCTACTTTTTTCATCGGTCCAGAATGCGCTGCAAGAACAAAAAGCTGCGCGCGCTTTTCGTGATCGTGCGGTGGCGTTTCAGGCAGCCGAGGCCGGCTTGGTGGATGCGGAGTCCGACATTGAAGCCTCGCCGTCATCGGCACTGTCGCGCAGCACAATGTTTGCGGCGGATCGTTCTGATGGTTTCCCGATTGCTGAGCGTCAGCTGTGCGGACACGGACTTGTCAATCGGTCACAAGGCTTGTGTCGCGCAGCGCGGGGTGGCGAACTCCTCGCGTTGCTGGCCGATGAAGTGGCTGGAGAGCTGGCCGGAAGTCGGGCAGGTGCAGTCGCTGTCGAGTATGGCCGCTTTACCGGACGAACGATGCAGACTGGCGGCGGCATGCTACCGGCCCGTCTGCCAAGGTATGTCATCGAACTCATTCGTGATCACGGCGGCGCAGGCGATGCCACTGCCGACGCTGCTACCAACGCTACCAACGCCACCAACGCCACCAACGCCACCCAAATTACTGTTGATGCCCGCCCAGATATTGGGCCTGAAACAGCCGCCAACAACGCGGCCACTACCTACCTCTATCGCATTACCGCCATCGGCTTCGGTCCCGAACCCGAAGTGCAGGTGGTGCTGCAATCTTTTTATCGAAAGGGCTGAGATGATGAGACCACGTATCGACAGATGCTTGATCACTGCCGCGTGTTTGTTATGTGCTGCGACCACAGAAGCTGCTCCGTCGCAATCATCGCAGGCGCCTATGCTTGATGTTCCGGTACCTTGCCCGGAGGTAGCTAATGCGGTGCGCCGCGTGCTTCGTGACTGCTCCATCGGCGATGCACATGACAAGCCATCTGTACCGCCACCTGGCATCAAACCGACGTCTCCACCGAGGTCGGATACGGATACGCCGCGCGAAACATCACTGCGCAACGGCCATTTCGATGCGCAAGGTGGTACTGGATTGATCCCGGCAGGCCGTCTGGGCTGGCGCGAGATCGGCAGTTGGCGCGACATGCGCCGCGCGCGCGGCGATCGACAGGTGCCGCAATGATGTCGCTGCACTATTTCCGACGTTGCCGGGCGGCCTTCAGCTTGATTGAGCTCGTCACCGTGCTCGCCATCATCGCGATCCTCGCCACGATCGCACTGCCGACGTATCGGGAGGCGGTAGTACAAATTAAACGCAACGAGGGTCAGAATGCCCTGCTGCGATCGATGCAGCAGCAAGAACAGCTTTACACTCAGCGTACTGCTTATCTGGCGTTTTCAGCGACGTCGACCGATCGGGATGCATCGCGCTTCAAGTGGTATTCAGGCGAATCTGCACCAACCAGCGCGTATGAAATCGAGGCTGAGGCGTGCCCCGACATGCAGCTTGCCGAATGCGTGCGCATTCGTGCGCGGCCCGGCACCAAGCGTGTTAATCAGCGCTATCTCGATCAGGCATGCGGCACGTTGTGGCTCGACAGTTTTGGCAAGAAGGGTGCGGATGGCGAAAACTGCTGGTGACAAATCAGACGAGTCAGTTGCGATTGTTGCGCCATCATCTTTCTCGTGGCTGGACTCTGATTGAGTTGCTGATCGCTACATCGATCGCTGCGGTGCTGCTGCTCATCGCCGCGCCCGATTTTCAGAAATTGCTGGTAAAGCAGCGCATCGATACGGCAGCGCGTGATTTGTTTGCCGCAATCATGCTCACCCGCGCCGAAGCGATCCGACGCGGCGAGCGGGTCGATTTGATGCCGGTCGACCATCGCGATTGGCAAAGCGGCTGGATCATTTTTGTCGACAGAAATAATGACCATCGCCGGGATGCAGATGAAAAAATTATCCATAGCCACGCGCCGCTTGCGAAGGCGCTTGCAATAGAGTCGCACCTGCATGATCACTCGCTACCGTACATTGCCTACGGTGCAAATGGGCGGTCTCGCACCAACGCGAATGGGCAAGTCCCCCAGCTTGGCCATCTCGATTTGATCCTCGCCGGGCAGCGCCGGCGTATCATTCTCAATTTTATGGGGCGACCGCGCTTATGCGATCCCGCTGTCGATGCGGGTTGCCAATAGCAACTGAGGCGATAGGAATTGATGCGTATTCATGGAGTTACATCAATCATTACGTAATCAGTCTTCAGGTGATCTATATTTATCGCGTCAGATGTTACCTGCCCAGTTTTCGTGGGATTAGTGGTTGACACATTCGTGTACGTGGTAAAAATTTTCACCTCAAGTTTCACATCGGTTTTAGCTTAATTCTTGCATTATTTTTTTCGTCAACGGTCGATACCGATGCACCGCTTGAGTCCCTCATCCGATCAGAAAGGCATCGTGACTTTAACCAGCGATCAGCAAGGCATGGCGCTCGCCCTTGAATGGGCCGCCAAAGGTCTTTTCATCACAACACCGAATCCGCGCGTCGGTTGCATCATCGCAAAAGACGGTGTTGTTATCGGTGCCGGCCACACGCAGATTCCCGGCCAGGCCCATGCAGAAATTGCCGCACTTGCCGACGCCGCCGCGCGTGGTGTCGATGTGCGTGGTGCAACGCTGTTCGTGACACTTGAGCCGTGCAGCCACCACGGTCGCACGCCGCCTTGCGCAGACGCCTTGATTCGCGCCGGCGTTCAGCGGGTGGTATCGGCCATGGTCGATCCGAATCCATTGGTTGCGGGGCAGGGCCATGCACGATTGCGTGCGGCGGGTATTGAGGTCACAACCAACGTGTTGGCACGGCAAGCACGCGAGCTCAACATCGGATTTTTCAAGCGCATGGAAAGCGGCACGCCGTGGGTGCGGTTGAAAGTCGCTGCCAGCCTCGATGGCAAGACGGCGCTGCACAACGGCAGTAGTCAGTGGATCACGTCAGCGGCGGCGCGCGATGACGGTCATCATTGGCGCGCGCGTGCCTGCGCAATTTTGACTGGCATCGGTACCGTCAAATCCGATGATCCGCAATTGACAGTGCGTGCGATCGAGACGCCACGCCAGCCGCGTCGCATCATTGTCGACAGCCGACTGGAGATTGATCCGCAGGCGCGTGTGCTGCAAGGCGAGTCCTGCTGGATCATCGCTGTGCAGCCGGACGCTGCAAAAGCTGCGGTCCTGCAGGCAATGGGACACGATGTTATCTACTTGCCGAATCAGGACGGTAAAGTGGATCTGCCAGCACTGATGCGCGAACTTGGCAAGCGTGGCATGAATGAATTGCACATCGAAGCAGGTACCAAGCTGAACGGCTCGCTGCTGCGTGCCGGTTGCGTCGATGAATTACTGGTCTATTTTGCGCCGGTTGTACTGGGTGATGCGCAGGGCATGTTCGATTTGCCCGCGTTGACTTCGCTAGAGGCGAAGCACCGCTGGCGTTTTCACGAGGTCAAGCAGATTGGTGCGGATGTGCGTATTCTTGCGCGGCTGGTTTAATTTTTTGTTTCGGTTTTGCGCTCAATTTTGCAATCACTTTTTTAAATTTTCTTACTGATCATGTTTACTGGAATTGTTGCCGCCATTGGAAAAATCACCGCCATTCACGCTGCCGGTACAGCGCCTGAAGCGGGTGTTCGCTTGATCGTCCATGCCGGCGCGCTGCCGCTGGATGACGTCATGCTGGGTGACTCGATCGCGCTCAATGGTGCGTGCATGACGGTGGTCTCTAAAACCGCCGACAGTTTTTGTTTCGACGTCTCGCGCGAAAGTCTGAATCGCACGGTCGGCCTCGATGCGATCGGCGAAGTCAACCTTGAAAAGGCGTTGACGCTGGCCGATCGCTTGGGTGGGCATCTGGTGTCTGGTCATGTCGACGGTATCGGTCACGTTGAAAAATTTGCGGCGATCGGCGAATCCTGGGAATTGGTGATTGCTGCACCCGTCGCGTTAGGTAAATATCTGGCTTACAAAGGATCGATCGTGGTCAACGGCGTGTCGTTGACCGTCAATCAGGTGACCGATCGTACCGATGCGTGTGCGGTATCGATCAATCTGATTCCACATACGATCGAGGTCACGACCTTGAAGCATCTGCATGCCGGTGCAGCGGTCAATCTGGAAATCGATTTGATTGCGCGTTATGTCGAGCGGATGTTGAGTGCGGCGGATCGTAAGGCCGCTGCGCACTGATATCCCAGATGTTTGCTCCTCTGAGCGTGCGCATTTGAAAGCCAGTCCAATTCGCCAGAATCAATCCGTGCTTTCTTAAATCCGCACAATCACATTTTGCAGCAGCAAATCCATTAAAATGGCGGTCTTCAAAGGATCCCGTTCATGTCTATTGCCAGTACTGCAGAAATCGTCGCTGAAATGCGCGCCGGCCGGATCGTTATTCTGGTCGATGAAGAAGACCGCGAGAACGAGGGCGATCTGGTCATGGCAGCCGAATTCGTTACCCCCGAGGCGATCAACTTTATGGCCAGATTTGGCCGCGGATTGATCTGCCTGACGTTGACCGAAGAGCGTTGCGACTTCCTGAACTTGCCGATGATGACGACGCGTAACGGCACGTCGTATGGCACTAACTTTACGGTGTCGATCGAGGCCGCCGAGGGCGTCACCACAGGTATCTCAGCTGCTGATCGCGCACGAACGGTGCAAGTAGCAGTAGCGCACAACACGGTTCCCGCTGACATCGTTCAACCCGGCCATATCTTTCCGTTGAAAGCGCAAAAGGGCGGCGTGTTGATGCGGGCGGGTCATACCGAAGCAGGTTGCGATTTTGCCGAGCTGGCAGGGTTGACACCTGCGGCCGTGATTTGCGAAATTATGAAAGACGACGGCACGATGGCACGGCTGCCGGATCTGCTTGATTTCGCCCGCGAGCACGGTTTGAAGATCGGTACGATTGCCGACCTGATTCACTATCGCAGCTCGCACGAAAGTATTGTCGAGCGCGTGGCCGAACGCGTGATGCATACGGTGCATGGTGCGTTCAAGGCAATCGCTTATCGTGATACTCCAAGCGGTGGCGCGCATCTGGCGCTGGTGCACGGTGAGGTGGTGCCGGAGCTGGAAAGTCTGGTGCGCGTGCACCAACCGGTATCGATGCTCGATATGCTGGAGACAGAATCCACCAGTCACTCGTGGAGCATGGCCTCGGCAATGGCGGCCATCAAGGCATCTGAACGCGGTGTGGTGGTGCTGCTCAATTGTGAAGAATCAGCCGAACAAATGTTTGCGCAATTTACTGCGGCATTGACGCCCAATGTCAAACCGCAGGGTCGCGCGGCACGGCACGATCTGCGCACCTACGGGATCGGCGCACAAATTCTGAAAGACATCGGCGTTGGCAAAATGCGTCTGCTGGCCAATCCGCGCAAGATGCCGTCGATGACTGGCTTCGATCTGGAAGTGGTCGGGTATCGCTCTACGCCGAACGACTAATACCGAACCACTGACGGCGAACGAGTTACAGCGAACGAACAACAGCGAACGAGTTACAGCGAACGAACAACGGCGAACGAACAACAGCGCATCGGTCCGCAATCAATTCAATCACGGGTGCAAGTCATCCAAAGGAACTGCAATGACGGTAGGAACATACGAAACCACACTCGATGGCGAGGGCCTGCGAATCGGCATCGTGCAATCGCGCTTTAATGCTCCGGTCTGCGAAGGCTTGCTCAACGCTTGCCTGGCTGAGTTGGGGCGTCTCGGTGTATCCAGCGAAGACGTCTTTCGCCTGACCGTGCCGGGTGCGCTGGAAATTCCGCTGACGTTGCAAAAAATGGCTGAGACGATGCAGTTCGATGCGTTGATCGCGCTGGGTGCAGTCATTCGCGGCGAGACCTATCACTTCGAGCTGGTCTCCAACGAATCGGGCTCGGGTATCACGCAAGTTGGCCTGGAATTTGGCATTCCGATTGCCAATGCGGTACTGACGACCGAAAACGATGAGCAGGCCATTGCCCGCATGACCGAAAAAGGTACCGATGCCGCGCGCGTTGCGGTCGAAATGGCAAACCTGGTGTTGGCGCTCGACGAACTCTCTGAAGCCGCGGATCCCGAGCAGTAAGAACCTGTTTCGATAGGCAAGGTAGTACCAGCAGGGGTGGTTTGTGGTGAGTCCAAATCGTGGCGACGCGATATGGCGGGCATGGCGAGCAGCCGCGCGGGGCTGGGCGCAAAGCGCTCTGCAACGGTGGTGTTGCCTATCGAAATCGGTTCTAATTACAACGGCGCGCGACGATAACCAGTCGTGCGCAGTGTTGCCGTTCTATTTTGCGCGTCCGGGGTTATCGACGGCGCTGCAGTGTGATCATCATGACCATCAAAAAAGAACTACACGCCAATCCGAACAAAAGCCGTACACCGCGCCACCGTGCGCGCGAATTCGCGCTACAGGGGTTGTATCAGTGGCTGCTCAATAACGAAGATGGCGGCGCGATCGAAGCCCATTTGCGCGAGGCGCATGGTTTTGAGAAGGCCGATGCCGAGCACTTCGATGCGCTGCTATACGGCACCATTAAAGAGGCTGTCGTGTTGCGCGCTGGCTTGGAACCGTTGATTGATCGGCCGATCGAATTGCTGTCGCCGATTGAGCATGCGATCCTGCTGATCGGTGCGTACGAGTTGACGCACCATGTCGAAATTCCATACCGGGTCGTTATCAACGAAGCTGTTGAACTAACCAAATCGTTCGGCGGTATTGACGGTCATAAATACGTCAATGGCGTGCTCGACAAATTCGCGGCACGTGTGCGCGATGTCGAAGTCAATGCGCAGCGCAATACCTGAATTGCTCTCAGTTAATGTTGTCGACCGACTCCGATAGCCGTTTTCATCAGGCTAGTCGACGTATTGCTAACTATTTTCTCGATGGATTGCCAGCATGAATATCGCCCATCTCGCCGGACGGCTTGATCATATTGAACCGTTTCATGTGATGGAACTGACCAAGATGGCGGCGGCCCTGGAACAGCAGGGCCAGTCGATGATTTACATGGGCATCGGTGAGCCCGACTTCACCGCCGCACCGGCCGTAATTGCGGCAGCGACGGCGGCAATGCGCGCGGGCACGACGCAATACACCGCAGCGACGGGTTTGCCGGCATTGCGCGAGGCAATCTCGGCGCACTATGCGCACGTATACGGTCTTGATATCGCGCCATCGCGCATCGTGATTACCGCAGGTGCGTCGGCGGCATTGGTGCTGGCGTGCGCTGCACTGGTCGAGCCGGGTGACACCGTGCTAATGCCAGATCCGTCTTATCCGTGCAATCGCCATTTTGTGGCGGCGTTTGGCGCAGAGGCTCAGATGATTGCGTGCGGGCCGGAGCAGCGATTCCAGTTGTCCGATAACGATGTGCAAACCCATTGGACGCCGCAGACGCGTGGCGTGTTGCTGGCTTCGCCATCGAACCCAACCGGCACCTCGATTGCACCGGACGAGCTGAAAAAAATTCTCTCTACCGTTCGCGAGAAGGATGGTTTTGCGATTGTCGATGAAATTTATCAAGGGCTGACCTACGACGCGCCGCCTTTTTCGGCCCTCTCACTCAGCGAAGAAGTCGTCGTGGTCAACAGCTTCTCGAAATATTTTAATATGACCGGTTGGCGTCTTGGCTGGGTGGTGGTACCACCGGTACTGTTGCCGGCCATCGAAAAGCTCGCGCAAAATTTGTTCATCTGCGCATCGACAATTGCCCAGCATGCCGCCATTGCCTGCTTCGCACCGGAATCGATCGCGTTGTACGAACAACGCAAAAACGAATTCCGGCGGCGGCGCGACTATGTGGTGGCAGCCTTGCGTGAACTGGACTTTATTGTGCCAGTCGAGCCTGACGGCGCGTTTTACGTCTACGCTGACTGTAGCCGATTGAGCAATGATGCGGATCAGCTCACCCGCGACATGATCACGCATGCAGGAGTGGTGTTGGTACCGGGTTTGGATTTTGGTCCTGCGATGGCGCGGCAATACATTCGCGTGTCGTATGCGACGTCGATGGAAAATTTACAGGAGGCAATGCGTCGCTTGGCTGATTACTTAAAGCGATTACGCGCTGCATAAAAAAAGAGCCGAAGCTCTTTTTTTATATTTTGTCCAACTCTGTATCGACTACATCGCGGCGATTTTTTCATTTGGCGACACATCGCTACGCGCTTCGGGAAGCAATGGTTTGTCTTCAACGACTGGTGCGCTTTGCGGTGCCGCGACCACTTGAGGAATCGACTTCTGCGGTGCGTGTGCCGTGACCTGAACGGGCGCCGTCACCACCGGTACGCTCTTGCCGGCAGCAACTTCTTTCAAGCGGCGATATTCAGCCAATACACGTGCTCCGTAGCCGGCGTCATTGTCGAATGCTGCTGCACCAACGTACATCTTCAAACCGGCTTCGACCGAACCACCGCGCGCTACGTAGTCTTTCAAAATCGATGAGCCGACTTTGATATTGGCCACTGGATTGAGCGCAGCTTTGATGCCACCGAGGCGTTGAAATTTTTCCTGGTGGATTTTCGACATGACCTGCATCAAGCCCTGTGCGCCGACCGCGCTTTCTGCGAACGGATTGAAGCCCGATTCGATGGCAACCACTGCCAGAATAAGCAGCGGATCAAGTTTGATTTCTGATGACGTGGCATAGGCCGCGGAAACCAGCATGTCTGTCGCATCGGCGGCAACACGATAACGCCGCGATATCCAGTTGGCGACCGATTGTTGCTGCCGTTGATCACTGCCAAACTTTTTTTGCATACCGTTCATCAGCGGTACGGGTAAGGCTTTGGCTGTTGTGTCAGCATGATTGGTGTTACTAACGGCAGCGGGCGTATCCATCGGTATTGATGCACTTGTTACTGGTTCTGGTCCGTTGACTGGTACCAAGGCGGCGAGTTGACCTTTAAGCTGAGTTGCCAGTGACGGTGAATAAAACATCAACGCCGAAGTAGCTAGTGCAGCCAAGCCGATCACAGTAACGGCGTGGTAGGTTGTCTTCAAAATACCGCTGAGTGTGTCGCGTGCGACTGCACGAACAGTTGTTGATCTATCAATAAAAATTCCTGCCCGAAGGCGGATACTACGGGTAATTCGACTAAACAATTGAACCTCCTGAATCTTCATGGCACACCGCAGAGACGACGCCAAGCATTGTCTGTACGTATGTCATGAACCAGAAACATCGACAGCAGCTGCGAGGAGCAACGTGCTGTCGTCGGAGTTGCTGCGCCATGTGGGCAAGCTGACGATGCGAAGGCATACAATCAGCGCAAACAACTTTTTTGCGAGGGCAAGGCTGACGCCTTTTGAAAACACTCCTTAAAATGTCATGTGGGGCCCCGACCCCGTGCAATGATTTGGTGATTTGCTGCTGCCGGCGCACGCCACTGCAGAGCCTTTCCTTCTCAAGTTGCCGGATTGTAGGGGTGTGAATATATCAAGTCAATACTGATAATCATAAAAGTCATTACGTTTAGATCTTATTGAGGCTGTTACACTGTCACAAACTCGTGTCAATTCAACACCCTGCCGTCACTCCTTCAACAAAAAACTGGTTTCTTCCTCCTCCAAAAAAATGAAATATTCTGATTTACGCAACTTTATTCAGCAGTTGGAATTGATGGGTGAACTTAAACGGATCAAAGTTCCAGTATCGAGCCATCTCGAGATTACCGAAATTTGTGACCGCACGTTGCGCGCCGGCGGGCCAGCGTTACTGTTTGAGAATGTCGATGGCCAGTCAATCCCGGTGCTTGGCAATTTGTTTGGCACACCGCGCCGGGTTGCACTCGGCATGGGTGCAAGCGAAGTCAGCGAGCTGCGCAAGATCGGCCATGTCTTGTCGATGCTAAAAGAACCCGAGCCACCAAAAGGTTTCAAGGACCTGGTTGGCTTGTCGTCCCTAGTCAAATCATTGTGGGACATGGCACCAAAAGAATTGCGCAAAGCCGCTTGCCAGGACGTGGTCTGGGAAGGGGCGCAAGTCGATTTGGGCAAACTGCCGATCCAGCATTGCTGGCCCGGTGACGTTGCCCCGCTAATTACCTGGGGCCTGGTCATCACCAAGGGCCCGCACAAGAAGCGCCAGAACCTCGGTATCTACCGCCAGCAAGTCTTGTCGCGTAATAAAGTCATCATGCGCTGGCTGGCGCAGCGGGGTGGCGCGCTCGATTTTCGCGAGCATGCGCAAATCAATAAGGGGCAACCGTATCCTATCTGTGTGGCGCTCGGTGCCGACCCGGCCACGATTCTCGGCGCAGTCACCCCAGTGCCCGACAGTCTGTCGGAATACCAGTTCGCCGGTTTGCTACGCGGTAGTCGCACTGAGCTGATCAAGGCCATTGGCTGTGATTTAAAAGTACCGGCATCGGCGGAAATCGTTTTGGAAGGCCATATTTATCCGGATGCGACGCACCCATCCGGCTTTGAGCATGCACTGGAAGGCCCCTACGGCGACCACACCGGTTACTACAACGAGCAGGACATGTTCCCGGTGCTGACGATCGATCGCATCACGATGCGGCACGATCCGATCTATCACTCCACCTACACCGGCAAGCCTCCTGATGAACCGGCAATTCTTGGGGTTGCACTTAACGAGGTGTTTATCCCATTGCTGCAAAAACAATTTTCCGAGATTACTGATTTTTATTTGCCGCCGGAAGGTTGCAGCTATCGCATGGCGATTGTGCAGATGAAAAAATCTTACCCTGGTCATGCCAGGCGCGTGATGTTTGGGGTCTGGAGTTTTTTGCGGCAATTTATGTACACCAAATTCATCATCGTAGTTGATGAAGACGTGAATATCCGCGATTGGAAAGAAGTCATCTGGGCCATCACGACGCGGGTCGATCCAACACGCGACACCACACTGGTCGATAATACGCCGATCGATTATCTCGATTTTGCGTCGCCGGTCAGCGGGCTTGGTAGCAAGATGGGAATCGATGCCACCAACAAGTGGGAAGGCGAAACGAGTCGGGAATGGGGCCGCACTATCAGCATGAGTAACGAGGTCAAGGCACGCGTTGATGCAATGTGGGATCAGCTGGGTTTGTAGCTTGCGATATTGCGCACCACGGCGCGACGGCTACCTCGTCGGTTGGGGTGCGCGGACTGCGGGCGTTGGTCTGCAGTGAGAGTTTGTAATTCGTACCTGTAATGATTGTCTTCCACGATTGTTTCAGACTATTGTCTTTTCAGCCTAGCCTCTTTGCTGTTAAACTTCGCTCCGGCGGGCCCCTGCGCATTGTGGCACGGCCAACCTGGTCAGGTCGGGAACGAAGCAGCCACAGCCGTTTCCCATGAGTGCCGCAGACAAGGCTCGCCTTCTTTTTCTGTTTTTCTTTCAGTCCTCGTCCCGTTTCTTTCGGGAAGACAATATTCCACCATCCCACCATCAGAGCACATTCGCGGTAGTGCTGCGGTATCGTGCGCATCGATGTTTCCACCTAGATGCTCTCGCATTCTTACAGCGTAATCAGTTTCCGTCCTATTGGATGCATACGCGGCTCTGACTAATCTTGGCAGAGACGTTCGACTTTTTGATCAGCGAGTTTTGCTCCTATCTCCGCATGCTTTGCCAAGCGTCGTTCCATATTTTTCGCGCATGTGGAGTGGCGGGAAATGCCAGTCATACGGTCGAACCGAATTCGCGCGTCTCGTCGAATAAATCGGCTTTTTTGTCGAGACGAATTTCCGCTCACTCTGGAGAAAATCATGAGCACTAGTTCCAAAAACAGTAACGATGCAATTGCGATGCTGACCGCTGATCATAAAAAGGTTAAAAAATTATTCAAGGATTTTGAAAAACTTAAAGAATCGGGTGGTGACGAAGACAAACAGGAAGTGGTGAGCGAAATTTGCACCGAGTTGTCCATCCATGCTCAGCTTGAGGAAGAAATTTTCTATCCTGCAGTGCGTCGGGCAATTGATGACGATGATTTAATGGACGAGGCAATTATCGAGCACGCTGGTGCGAAAGAATTGATTGCGCAGCTGGAAGCCACCAATCCATCGAAGCCATTTTATGATGCCAAGGTGACAGTGCTGGGTGAGGAAATTGATCACCATGTCGAAGAAGAAGAAGGAGACATGTTCGTCAAGGCAAAGAAAAGCAAATTAAATCTGGTCGTGCTGGGCAGTCAAATGGCACTGCGCAAGGAGGCATTGATGGCCGAGTTGGAGCAGCCATTTAAAGCCACTCGCTCATGACCGAGTGCGCTTATCGAAAGTGAGTACAGCGTCACGTGCTTTTTTCGTACTGGGTGATTTACTGCGTAGGGCTTTAGTGCGGCGATTACTACAGATTAGCGCCGCGATGAGGTGTCCACCGTGCCGATAAAACCGGGTACGGCAATTGGGCGCCGTCCTGCACGGGTTCGCGCACGATAGTATGATTCGAGATCTTGAATCGCTTGCGCCAGATTTCTCTGGCGCTTTTCTTTATGTTGCGCAGTCCCGTTCCCCTGCAGCCTCCGAGTCCCTCAGCCGAAGCAACAGTAGATGCCGGAGAGCCTGCCAAGCCCACTGCAGCCATCTCACTGGTTGCCGTAATGAGCGGCCTGGTACTGGTGATTCTGTTAGGGGCGCTCGAGCAGACAATTGTTGCGGTGGCGCTACCGGTCATCGCCAACGATTTGCACGGTTTTACCTTGATGGCGTGGATTGTTTCCGCCTACCTGGTTGCGTCAACTGTCGTCACACCGATTTACGGGAAGCTCAGCGATATGTACGGGCGTCGCAATACCTTGAGTTCCGCGATCTGTATTTTCGTCGTAGCGTCAGCGGGGTGTGCGTTGGTGCAGACGATGCCGCAACTAATTTTCTTTCGGATATTGCAGGGTATCGGGGGCGGCGGCCTGATCTCCGTAGCGCAGGCAACGATCGCCGATGTGGTGCCGTTGCGCGAGCGCGGTCGCTATCAGGGCTACATCAGCGGCGTGTGGGCGATGGCGAGCATGGCCGGGCCGGTGGTCGGCGGCTATCTGACGCAATTTTTATCCTGGCGCTGGATTTTCTGGATCAATCTGCCGCTCGGTTTGATTGCACTAATCGTAGTGCGTCGTAGTTTGCGCACGCTGCCCGTACCGAATTTGCGGCCGAGAATTGATTTTTTCGGCGCAATGTTGTTTGCGATTGGCCTTACCGCACTATTGATCGCCATTACCCGCGTTGGCCACGGCACACCTTTTTCAGAACCGCTGAATATTGTGTTGGCAGCTTCTTCCATGGTGTCATTGTTGATGTTTGGCTGGCATGAAAATCGCACCGCCGAACCAATTATTCCATTGCATCTGTTTCGAAATCGTACCGTGTCGATCTGCTGCATTACCTTGTTCATCGGTTTCGTGCAGTTGATTTCGATGTCGGTGTTGTTGCCGTTACGCTCCCGGATGGTGGCTGGCGTGGCCGCCGATATATCGGCCTTACGTCTGTTGCCGCTTACACTGTCCATTCCGTTAGGCGCGTTCATTGCCGGTCGCATGATGAGCAAGACGGGACGTTATAAATATTTGCAGTTAGGCGGAGCGATCGCGGCGTCGCTGGCCGGATTTGCAGTCGCATTGACCACGCCGAATCAGGTGCTGCAAATGGTGCTGGTGATGTGCGTACTTGGCTTGGGGATCGGCTTTCAGTTTCCGACGGGTTTGGTAGCTACGCAAAATGCGGTCCTGCCAAAATACATCGGATTGGCAACCGCCTTGACCTCTTTCTCGCGGCAGCTCGGGGGGGCCGTTGGGGTCGCTGTCCTAACCGCGATCCTGGTGGCGACATTGCAGAGCGCCATACCTGGCGTGATGCCGGGTTCGGGTGATGATGGCGATATCTTGATGCAGCTATTTCGCTCCGTTATGGCTAGTGGTGGCGATGCGGCTGGCGCGGCGCTGCGCGACGCAACCGAAGGCGCATTTCGCCGCTTATTTTTGATCAGCGCGGGCGTCTCGTTGCTCTCGCCGCTGCTGTTGCTGACCTTGCGCGAAAACGAATTACGTGGCGCTGCACCCGCATCGCGCCAGTAAAAAGCCGCGAACGATCAGCGCCACCTCACGGTTCCATTTTGTCGAGTTTTTCAGCGGTAAATTTGGCGGCCAGTTGTAGGTTTTTTAAATCGCGTTCGACCAGTTCTTCATCAACGCGGGCACTGAAGCAACAGAACGTGCCATAGATTCGACCACTTGATAGAATAATCGGTGTTGCCAGATGGGAGCCGATTTTTAAATCGGTCGGCGGAATCGACAGTGTTTCAGCCAGTAGTGGTACGTTATTCATGATGTACGGAAGCCGGCCGTCGACAATTCGTTGGCACCAGGTTGCTTCGAGCGGGTCGGCCTGCCCAGCGCTCAGGACAGGCGGATTGCCGCGGCATTCCACCTGGCGAATAACGCGCTGCCCGTCGACGAATTCGGAAACAAAAACGACATCCATATTCAATTTATCCCGCACCATTTTCAATACTTCTTGTACTGAACCCGGTATCAATGTGTCGGTAGCGTCGCTGGTAGCGACCAACAATTCGGATAGCTGTACGCTAATGTCTCTCGGATCAAGACCCTCTTCGTATCTTGAATATTTTCCAGGGACAGTTTCGGTAGTATCAGGTTTGGTAGGCATGGGCTGGAAGAAGTGCACTGTATCGATATAAATGATTACGCTGGTTCGCTCACGGCAGGCTGGTTACGCACTTTTATTTTATTGACGCCGCTTGCAGCAAGGACCTGTCGCTATGGCGTTCTAAGTTGCGCTATCGAAACCAACAGGCATCTTGATTCGTCAGATCGAATCAAAAAATCAGCGTGTCATTCAGCAGCGCTTCGTTGTTTATTCGAAAAGACAGGAAAGCCGGATTCAAATCAATAAACGATATTTCTTGCAGTTCTAATCGCTTCGCGGAGCGTGATAATTCATTATTCCGTCAGAATTGGTTGCTCTCGAAAATTTGGCATCCTCTCCGCGCAGATGCGAACAGGATCCACAAAACATCATAGCTGGCTCACGCAAACTGCTAGCACTTGCTACTGGTGAAACAATCAGCGCAGCGCAGCCAACCTCTCCTTGCCGGTCTGTGCAGCTTGAGAATCAGGAAATTGCGACACCAGCATCTCCAGCGCCTTTTTTGCCGAGGCACGATCCTTCAACTCAACATAGCTGCTGGCAATATTCAACAATGCATCGGCAGCTTTCGGACTTTGCGGATAGTTTTTAACGACCAGTTGCTGCGTCGTGATGGCGTTGCGGTAATCGCGCTGGGCGTAGTAGGTGGTACCTAGCAGATACTGCGCCGACGCGGCGAAACCGGACTGCGGATAGCGTCGCAAAAAGTCCGCAAGTGCGAGCCCAGAATTTTTATAATCGCCTGTTTTGTACACGGCCAACGCTGCGTTGTAGCTCTTCTGCTCCGCCGGTTCGACATCGGTTTCCTTGCCGTCGACCGTTAGCTTTTGTGGTTCGAGCTTGCGCACACGGGTATCGAGATCGACGTAAAAATCTTTTTGTCGCTGCTGCGTGCTCGCTAATTCATTGGTCAGCACCTCGATTTGTCCACGCAGCTTGGCCACCTCTTGCCGCAGCTGCTCATTCTGACTGGCAACATCCAGCAGACTGTTTTTGTCGGCCTTGGTATCGACATCGCGACGCAGGTTGTCTAACCGGGTACGAATATCGAGAATCGCCTTGCGCGCCTCATCATCATCGAACAAGCCGGCATGGGCAGGCAGTGCGCAGGCCGCACTGACTGCCAGCAGCACTGCACCCAGCAGCGAAGTTTTCACTGGCATAGTGGCTTTCACGATCAATAAACGATATCTGCGCGGCGATTTTCTGCGTACGCGGCTTCGTCGCTACCCATGGCTTTCGGCTTTTCCTTACCAAGTGATACCGCTTCCATCTGGCTCTCTGGCACACCCAGCAAGCTTAGCGATTTACGCACTGCCTCCGCACGTTTTTGACCTAACGCCAGGTTGTATTCGCGGCCACCACGATCGTCCGTATTGCCTTGGATGATGACTTTACGCGCTTTGTTGGCGTTCAAATATCTGGCATGGTTTTCGACAATCGGCTTCGCATCATCGCGTACGACGTAGCTGTCGTAATCGAAATACACACTGCGTTTGGCCAGCACACCTTTTGGATCGTTCAGCGGATCGGTCGAGCCTGCATCAATTGGATTGACTGTGCGCGCATCAGCTGTAGACGATTGTGAGGTGCCCGCGCCGGAGCGATCGACGACCGGTGGTTTGTCATCGAGCTTGGTCGACGAACAGGCTGAAAATAAAAAGGCAGTAGTAGCAATAAGAGCAAAGGTCGAAAATTTATGCATGAATTTCTCCTTGAGTGGTGATGAATTATACAAATGATGAACAACTTATTTTAAAAACGGACCCCAAGTCGGTTCGCGCACATCGCCTGCTTGCGTGGTCAGACGTTGCTTGACGCGGCCATCGACCGACACCACTGCGAGAGAGCCGCGCCGGCCAGTTTCGGTGGCGTACATGATGTATTTGCCATTTGGTGAGAAACTCGGTGACTCGTCTTTGGCGGTATCGGACAAACGCAATTCCTGACCGTTCGACAAGTCCATTGCGTACAACTGAAAACTGCCATCGCGTCGTGAGATATATGCCAGCGTCTTGCCATCAGGCGAGACGCGTGGACTGATGTTGTAGACACCCTTGAACGTGACGCGTTGCGCTTCGCCACCCGTGATGCTCATCTTGTAAATTTGCGGACCGCCGCTGCGGTCGCTGGTGAAGTAGATGCTCTGGCCGTCGGCAGAAAACTGCGGCTCGGTATCGATACCGCTCGACGACGTCAATCGACGCAAGCCGCTGCCGTCTGCATTCACAATATACGATTGTGTCGACCCATCACGCGACAGGGCCAGCACAAGTCGGTTGCCATCCGGCGACCATGACGGCGCAGAATTGCTGCCCTTGTAATTGGCCAGCACGGTGCGTTGACGTGTCACAAGGTTCTGTACGTAGACAACCGGCTTTTTGTTTTCGAACGAGACGTAGGCGACGCGGGTACCGTCCGGTGACCATGCGGGTGAGATGATGGGTTCGTTCGAGCGCAGCGCAACGTGGGTTCCTTCACCATCGGCGTCGGCAACTTCGAGTCGGTATTCATTACCGGCCTTGGTCACATACGCAATGCGCGTTGCAAATGCACCGCGCGCACCAATCAATTTTTCGTAAATATCATCGGCAATCTTGTGCGCAGTCACGCGGGTGCGGGTATCTGCTGCGGTCAATGACAGGGCTGATAACTGAGAGCCTTTGACGGTATCGAGCAAGCGGTAGCGCACATCGAAGCGACCATCTGCGAGACGTTGAACGCTGCCCACCACGAGTGCGTCGGCACCGCGACTTTTCCAGTCGCCGTAGTTGACCGCCGAGGTTTCAGACATCACACCACCAGTATCGATGACTTTAAAAAAACCGCTGCGCGCCAGATCAGCCTTGATGATGGCGCTAACCTGTGCGGGTGCCAGCGTTTCGTCTGCGAAGCTGGCAATCGCGATCGGTATCTGATTCGCACCGACACCGGAAATATCCACGTGGAGTTGCGCCTGCGCGCCGGTGGACAGTATCAATCCACAGACGACGAATGCGGATACCAGCAGCTTGCTGATTGGTTTGTTGATTGGCTTATTGGTCGGCTTGTTCATTATTGCCTTTATCGATGGGTTCATCGCTCAGGAATCTTTCGGTCGGTGTGTCATGGTGAAGCTGGACGGTGCGATGCCAGATTTATCAGCCGGGAAAGGCGCTGACTTTTCGATCGCACGGCGGACTGCTTCATCGAAGCCCGCCACGCCAGACGGTTTTGTTTTGCGTATATCGCGGATCGAGCCATCGGGCAAAAGATCGACGCGATATTCGACCGCAGGGTTGCCTTCAACATCGTCACCGACATTGAAGATGGTATTGGATTTGATGCGCGCACCAACTTTTTGCACATAGCCCGGGTCGGCACGACCGCCTTGGCTCTTCGGTGCTGTACCCGCACCACCGCTGCCGGTAACGCCAGCCTGAATGCGGCTCATTTCGTCGCTTTGCAACTTGTCGAGCTTTTTCTTTTCAAGTTCAGCAGCTTGACGTTTTTTATCCAGTGCTGCTTTTTTGAGCAGATCCTGTTCTTTCGCTGCCTGATCGTGCTGCTGTTTTTCTTTCGCGAGTTTGTTAGCGGTCTCGCGTTTTTCTTCCGCTTTATTTTTTGCTTTTTCCTGCTCTTTTTCTTTTTCTCTTTCTCTTTCTTGCTGCTTCTCCATCAGCATTTCCTTACGCTGCTCGGCTTTGCGTTTTTTGAGTTGTTCCAGCGCGATGTCCGGCTTTTCATCAGGCACAATTTTTTCGACAGGCTGCGGTGTTGGTCGCGCAGGTGCCTGCACAACGGGCTTCGGTGCCTCCTGCACTTCCGGCGTGTCCGGCTTTTGCAGCGGCGCAGCTTCACGAATTTGTGGGCTCCAGATTTCCGCTTCAACGGCGATGGGAGTATCGTTTTGCCAGCGCACGCCTATCCATAAAAAAGCCAGTAGCGCTGCATGTACCGCTGCGGCAAGCGCAATGGCGCGACCTCGGCCTGGCTCTTTCGGAATGGTGTAAGGAAGCGCGGCGTTCATGATGGCATCAGGATTTGGTCGCCAGGCCGACGCGTTTGAAGCCGATTTTTTTTGCTTCGGAAATAATCTGGATCACTTCGTTGTAGCGAATATCCTTGTCGCCAGAAATCATCACTGCTAATTCTGGGTCGCTTTCGTGCAGGGCGCGGAGTTTTTGCAGCAGGTCGGCGCGCGTTGGTGCCGATTCCGGTTTCGATTGCGCGGCTTTTTTTCCGGTTACGCCAATCGTGGTTTCTGCGGCATCCGGCTTCAATGAAATTTGGATGTACTCACTTGGCGGCAATGACGATTTTTCGGCCGTCGGCAAATTGATCACACCCGGATTGGTCAGCGGCGCTGCCACCATGAAGATCACCAGCAGTACCAGCATCACGTCAATGTACGGCACCACATTGATGTCGGCTTTGAATTTTCGGGAGCGATGGCCGCGCATTGAGGAAGCCATGATCAGTGCGCCTGCCGCTGCAGAATATTCGAAAACTCTTCGATGAAGGTTTCGAAGCGAATTGCCAGACGGTCGATGTCATGCGAAAAACGGTTGTACGCAACCACCGCTGGAATCGCTGCGAATAAGCCGATGGCCGTTGCGATCAGTGCCTCGGCAATGCCAGGCGCAACTGCTGAAAGCGTGGCTTGCTGTACATTGGCTAGTCCACGAAACGCATTCATGATGCCCCACACCGTACCGAACAATCCGACATACGGCGAGACCGAACCGACCGATGCCAAAAATGCGAGATGGGATTCAAGCGCATCCATTTCGCGCTGGTAAGCCGCTCGCATTGCGCGGCGCGCACCATCCACCAATTGGCTCGCATCGCCCTGAACGCGATGCGTCATTGAGGCCTTGCCCTTATTGAATTCACTCATGCCGGCTGCAAAAATACGCTCCTGCGCGCCAGTGACGCCGCCTGCACGGCGACGGTTTGATGCCGCATCCTGATACAGCGTGTTGAGATCACCTCCCGCCCAGAACGTGCGTTCAAATTCTTCGGTCTGCTTTTGCGCGCTGCTGATCGCAAACATTTTTCGGAAGATGTAGGTCCAGCTTAAGACCGAGACGCCTACCAACAGGAGCAAGACCAGTTGCACCAGAATTGATGCATTAAGAATCAGCGATAGGAACGAAAGATCTTGAGTAACAGTCATTGGTGTCCAGAATTGTTGTAAATCATTGGCTGTGCGGTCGATGCGTCAGTCTGTTGCACCGACAAACATTATCTTACGCAGCCTGTCGTGTACTGCAATTGGGATCGCGCAAGGCTTGAAGGTGGTGCAGTCAACGCATGCCACGCGAATACTGCCGACGGCCAGCAGCGTGTCGTCAGTAATTCCGATGCGCCAGGCCTGCTGCACGAACTCCATCGACGCCTTGCCGAAGCGTTGGACATCAATCGTCAGTTTCAGTTCATCATCTAATTTTGCAGGAGCAATATAGTCGACTGCAGTGCTTTTAACGACAAACATGATGCTGTCGGATTGTGTCAGTCCATGCTGTTCGATGCCTGCGTATCGCAACCACTCGGTGCGGGCGCGCTCGAAAAACTTCAGATAGTTCGCGTAAAACACCACACCGCCAGCGTCGGTGTCTTCATAATAAACACGCACGCGCCAAGAGAAAGCTTCCGCGCTCACTGAGTCCGAGGGCATCGTCAACGACTTACGAGTTGCGCTTGATGGTGAACGGCGAGAATCCTTGGCAGATCGGCATCATCTCGATGTAATTAATGTTCACATGCGCAGGCAGCGTCGCAATCCAATAAGCCGTATCTGCAATATCAGTTGCAGTAAGTGGGACGGTACCTTCGTAGACTTTGGCCGCCGCGGCTTCGTTGCCTTTCATACGCACGTTCGAAAATTCGGTGCCACCGCATAATCCTGGCGCAATGTTGCTGGCACGCACGCCGGTGCCAGTCAGGTCAGCACGCAAATTGGTCGTGAACTGATCGACGAATGCTTTGGTCGCGCCGTAAACGTTACCGCCGGGATAAGGGTAGCGCCCCGCCACAGAACCGATATTAATGATTGTGCCGCTGCCGCGCTCAACCATTGCGGGCAGGACGAGTCGCGTCATGGTGACCAGTCCTTTGCAATTGGTTTCGATCATGGTTTCCCAGTCATCCAGCGCAGCGAGGTGAGCAGGTTCAATACCGAGCGCGAGTCCCGCATTGTTAATTAGCACATCGATCGTTTGCCATGCTTCGGGCAGGCTGGAGAGGGCTTCGGTGATGGAGGATTTACTGGTCACGTCCAATTCAAGAGTAAGCAATTTTTCGCCTAACTCCGCCTGCAAATCGTCGAGCCGATTTTTACGGCGTCCTGTTGCAATGACTTGATGTCCGTGCCGGATAAAGGTGCGGGCCATCTCGGCGCCAAAGCCAGCGGTAGCGCCGGTAATCAATACGATCATGGTGTGTTCCTTGAGTGTGCTCAAAATTTCCTTACAAAATTGTAGCTGAATCTGCCGCCGGTTTTGTTTTCTATGTGTCCAGCCAAAGGAGAGCGCGAAGATAAAGTCCGATAAAACACACGTGCACGGGCAGCCATAGAATCGCCCGCCTTGCTCAATGAGGCTGCTTGTCTTACAATTTCACACCATTTCAGCTCACGTGACTGGCGAAAAGTCGACTCTACGGTCGGCGACAAGGTGGCTACCACCGGGGAACGTGAGTGCATCAACCGCCGTTCGCCTGGGTAGCCAAAAAATGGAACGCACGACCAAGGCTGCCTGTTACCCGCCATTCGCCCTTGGTCGATTCATGCAATCATGTATTGCACGTTCATCGATTGGAGTAACCATGTTCAACAAGAAGCTTACGATTGCCGATGCTGACCCGGAATTGTGGTCCGCCATCCAGCACGAAAATACCCGTCAACAAGATCATATCGAATTGATCGCATCCGAAAACTACGCGTCACCGGCGGTGATGGAAGCGCAAGGCTCTCAGCTCACCAACAAGTATGCCGAAGGATATCCGGGCCAGCGCTATTACGGTGGTTGTGAATTCGTCGATGTGGCCGAGACGCTGGCGCTCAATCGCGTCAAGGAATTGTTCGGTGCCGAGGCGGCCAATGTGCAGCCGAACTCCGGGTCGCAAGCCAATCAGGGTGTGTTCTTTGCGATTCTGAAGCCGGGCGATACGATCATGGGCCTCTCACTTGCCGAAGGTGGCCATCTGACGCACGGTATGCCGTTGAACATGTCGGGTAAGTGGTTCAATGTAGTGTCGTATGGTTTGAATGCCGCTGAAGAGATCGATTACGACGCGATGGAAGCGCTCGCGCGCGAGAAAAAACCAAAGCTGATTATTGCCGGCGCCTCTGCGTATTCGTTACGTATCGATTTCGAACGCTTTGCCCGCATTGCCAAAGAAATCGGTGCTTACTTCATGGTGGACATGGCACATTATGCAGGCCTGATTGCGGCTGGCGTGTATCCCAATCCGGTGCCACATGCCGACTTCGTGACGTCGACTACGCACAAGTCGCTGCGTGGTCCGCGCGGTGGCATTATTTTGATGAAGGCCGAATTCGAGAAGATCATCAATTCGGCAATCTTCCCGGGTATCCAGGGTGGTCCGCTGATGCACGTGATTGCCGCAAAAGCAGTTGCCTTCAAAGAAGCGTTGTCGCCGGAATTTAAAACGTATCAACAGCAGGTGCTCAAGAACGCGGATGCGCTAGCGGAAGCGTTAATTGCACGTGGTTTGCGTATTGTGTCCGGCCGTACTGAATCCCACGTCATGTTGGTTGATTTGCGCGCCAAGAAAATTACGGGCAAAGAAGCTGAGGCAATTCTTGGTTCAGCGCACATTACCTGTAACAAGAATGCGATTCCGAACGATCCCGAAAAGCCATTTATTACCTCCGGTATTCGATTGGGTAGTCCTGCGATGACGACGCGCGGTTTCACAGAAGTTGAGGCTACCAAGGTCGGACATCTTATTGCTGACGTACTGGATAATCCGCATGACGCCGTCACTATTGAGCGCGTTAAAACGCAAGTGCATGCGCTTACACAGTCGTTCCCCGTCTACGGCTAGGATGGCTGGGCAGAGGGTCAGCGGATGCTGCCCCTCTGTACTACCTGATCCAAGCTTCATCGGTAATTCGATTTTCTGATGCGAAAGCGCCGACATGAAATGCCCCTTTTGCCAGCATGACGACACGCAAGTGTTAGATACCCGCATTTCAGAAGAGGGCGATTCTATTCGTCGTCGACGACGCTGCGCGTCGTGCGACAAACGCTTTACGACCTACGAGCGAATCGAATTGACAATGCCTTCAATTGTCAAAAAAAATGGCAATCGTACCGATTTCGACTCGTCAAAATTGCGGGGTAGTCTCATGCTGGCATTGCGCAAGCGGCCGGTGCCGGCAGAAGGAATAGATGCTGCAGTGCACCGCATCGAAGAAAAAATTCGGTCGATTGGCGAGCGAGAGGTGATGTCAACGCACATCGGCGAACTGGTAATGCGTGAGTTAAAGCGCCTCGACAAGATCGCATACATACGTTTTGCATCGGTGTACAAGAGCTTTGAGGACGTTGCCGAGTTCCAGGATGCGATTGCCGAAGTGGGGCAAGAGCGCAAGCCGCAAAAATAAGCGACATACGATTTATATTGTTTTCCTCGAAAAGCGCTTGCCAGTATTCCGGGGAGTTTGATATAGTTCGGCTCCCGTCGAGAGGCGGGGGTGAAGTGCGGTGGTAAAAGTGGAGGTGCT
>JAYTZV010000229.1:0-4043 GCA_043741695.1 Burkholderiales bacterium | reverse complement strand
TTCGGTATGCCGTATTGCATTTTGGCGGCGAAGACGCATTGCGCGCGAGGCTTACTCAAGCTGACTTGGCGATCGATGACGATGTGCAGATCGGTGAGTATCGTCCGGGCGATGCAAGCTGTATGGTGGTCCGATTTCGTCATGAAGCTGCGGCGCAAAAATTGGGCCTTCTTGTGGTGCCTGCCGAAGAGGCGGCGCACTGCATCGAACGGTTAGTACGCGATGCGCAAATCGCCGCGTCGCGGACAGACTTTCCGCGCCGTCCGACGGTTCCGTTTTTGCCCGCCGATGCAACGCCCGTAGAGGTCATCGATGCGGTACTAGATTGTTCGCAAGGTATGGTGGTGGGTGAAGCGCACCATGCCATCGCCAGCAAACGATTTTTGATTGATCACATGGAGCTATTACAGGCGCACGGTGTACAAACACTTTTCATGGAACATTTGCTCTCCGATGACCATCAAGCGGCATTGGATGCCTGGTGCACCAACTCACCTGGCAGCGCAATGCCGCCATTAATTGCCGCGTATTTGCGGGATCAGGATTGCGGTCATATGATCCAGCAATGTGTTGACTCAGCGCTGCAGCCGCGTTATTTGCAGCTACGGAAGTCGTATTGTTTTACTGCCGTGGCGGAGGCTGCACAACGTTGCGGTATCAAGATTGTTGCCGCTGATTGCCGTGCCAGTTACGGCGTCCATGCAAGCGGGCTCGGAAGTACGGCCAAGAGTGCGCACATCCGTACCGAAGTGATGAATTATTTTGCGAGTGAAAAAATTCAGCGCCGCGAATTACCGGGTAAATGGGTTGCCTTGGTTGGCAATACGCACGTCAATATCTACAAAGGCGTACCAGGAATTGCGGAGCAGACCGGCACAGTGGCGGTGGTCGTTCAAGACAGGATCGACAGGACCGATCAGCCTGCGCTCAGAACTCGGGTGACAGATTTTTCACCCGGCATGCATCTGGATATGGTGGTGACGATGGCCTGGGATTAAATGGCCTGGCACCGCGTGGTGTCGTGCGGGCAGACACTTCAGCCCGCATCTCCCAGTGCGACCGGCCGCGTCGGATCGCTGCTCCATTCGCTCCAAGAACCTGGGTAGAGTAGCGCACCCGGACGACCGGCAATTTCCATCGCCAGCAGATGATGGCAGGCGGTGACACCAGAGCCGCATTGCATGACAGTTTTTGCGGCATCGTCAATGAAGCCGTCGAATTCCGTGCGCAGTAATTCAGGCGATTTGAAGTGACCAGTTGTCTGCAAATTGTTTTTGAAAAAACGATTGCGTGCACCGGGAATATGCCCGCCGATGCGATCGAGCGTTTCGTTCTCGCCGCGAAAACGATCCGGTGCGCGGGCATCAATTACCTGTAGTGCCGGTGCCGCGAGATTGGCCAGCAACTGATCGGCAGTTACTGTCCTGGCCAGCGATGGACGCAGGCTGATGTGACCGATGCCGCTCGGTGCAGGTGCAGTTGAGAGCGCACCACCCGCTGCAATCCACGCAGGCAGGCCACCATCGAGTACTGCCACCGCAGCATGCCCAACCCAGCGCAACATCCACCACACACGCGCTGCAAACATGCCACCGTGCGCATCGTAGGCGATCACTTGTGTTTCATCGTCGATGCCGAGTCGTTGTAATGTGTGGATAAAGTCGGCCGGTTCTGGCAGCGGATGGCGGCCACGAAAGCTGCCATCGCCCGCAGTTTTTGATCCTGCCAGATCAGCATCGAGGTGCAAAAAATGCGCGCCCGGAATATGACCATCGGCGTAGGCACGCCGGCCCACTTCGGTATCGGTCAGATCATGACGACAGTCGATCACGACCACAGGTGTTTGCAAGCCGATCAGGGTCTCGGCAGAAATCACGGTAGTAAAACGCATCATGCACTCCTAAATTTCAGCGGCAATCGGATCGGTAGTCGGGCGCACGACACCCGCGGCTTTTGTATTGCGCGTGTTGTAGTATGTCGCCACCAGTCCACTCAACAGAATGACCGTGATGCCAGACCAGCCTTTCCAGCCCAGCACATCCTGCCACAACAGCACACCCCAGAAACTCGAAAAGACAATGCCGGTGTATTGAAGATTAGCGGTCACAAGCATTTTGCCGAGGCGATAAGCGCGCGTCATTGCCATCTGCGCGACCGTCGCGGTAACGCCGATGGCGATCATCAACAGCGCGCCTTTTAGTGTTGGCTGCTGCCAGACTGCTGAATGACCTTGTGGCCCATCGGTTAAAAACGTGCCGACAAAACCGGCGACGGTACCGGTCATCGAAAAATAAAACACCACGCGAAATTCTGGCTCGCCCAACTGACCAAGCTGGCGTACTTGCAGGTAAGCCAGTGCTGAGAGTACGCCGGAAAATAAAGCGATCAATCCGGTATGCCATTGCGACAGTTGCATCGACGGTTGCAGCAGCAGCGTGACCCCGGCAAAGCTGGCGATGATCGCCGCCAGCATGCCCCATTCGAATCGCAATGCGCCGCGCCACCAGCCCGCGATAAATAAAATCGCTGCGATCCAGATCGGCGCCATGTAATTGAGCGTCATCGCCATCGCCAGCGGTAGATTGGCAATCGCATAAAACCAGAGCGACAGCGCAGTCACACCGACCACGCCGCGCCACAAGTGACTGCGCGGAAAACGCGTACACAGCGAATCGCCACGCATCAGCACCAGCCCGCCGATGAACAGCATGCCGATCGCACCGCGCACCATGACGATTTCCGCAGTGCTGTAATACGCCGAGGCCAACTTGACGCAGACGCCCATGATCGAAAAGATCACGGTGGCCAGCAGCATCCAGAGTGATTGCATCAGAACCTGTACGAAGGATGAAAGTGTCGATCAGACCGCAATCTGCGCCCGATACCATTCATGAAAATGCTGCATGCCGTCTTCCATCGGCGACTGATACGGCCCGACTTCATTGACGCCACGATCGAGCAAAATCTTGCGGCCGGCATCCATGCGCAGTGCGATCTCGTCGTCCTCGATGCAGGTTTCCATATATGCCGCACGTTCAGCTTCAATAAATTCGCGCTCGAACAGTACGATCTCTTCCGGATAATAAAACTCGACGACGTTGGTCGTTTTTTGCGGGCCGCGCGGCCATAAGGTAGACACCACCAGCACATGCGGGTACCACTCGACCATCACGTTCGGATAGAGCGTCAGCCAGATCGCGCCATAGTCAGGTGCTTCGCCATTGCGGAATTTAAGCACCTGTTCCTGCCACTTTCGATACGTCGGTGAGCCGGATTTGGACAAGCCGCGATTCACGCCCACCGTCTGCACGCTGAAGTGCTGACCAAACTGCCAGGTCAACTCATCGCAGCTAACGAAGCTACCCAAACCGGGATGAAACGGCTCGACGTGGTAATCCTCCAGATAAACTTCGATGAAGGTTTTCCAGTTGTAGTCGCATTCGTGAACTTCAACATGATCGAGCTGATAGCCATCGAATTGCAGCGCCGGGCCGACATCGAGCTGGCCAATTTTGGCAGCGACATCGAAACCGTTTTGTTCGAACAGCAGGCCATTCCAGTTTTGCAGCGGTGTATTCGACAGGTGCACGCACGGCGTTTCCGCAAAATGCGGCGCGCCGATCAATTCGCCTTTCAGATCATATGTCCAGCGATGCAGCGGGCAGACGATTTGATTCGCATGACCGCGCCCGTTCAGCATCTTGGCTTGACGATGACGACACACGTTGGAGAGCAGCTCGATGCCTTGCTGATTACGAACAAGCATCCTGCCTTCGTTCTCCCACGGCAGGGTCGCGAAATCGCCGACCTCGGGCACCATCAGTTGATGGCCCGCGTAGCGTGGTCCCTGCTTGAATAACTGCTGAATTTCCTGCTGCAACAACTTTTCGTCGAAGTAGACGTTGACCGGAAGTTGCGCGTTGGATCGCGCGAGTTTGGCAATCGAAGCCAGATCGGACATCCCCACCCCCAAATTAATTTGCACCAACCTAAGAGAGAAAGAACCCGCAAAAACCTATGTTCAAATAATATGAAGAGGGAAT
>JAYTZV010000228.1:0-4045 GCA_043741695.1 Burkholderiales bacterium | reverse complement strand
TGCGGTGTTCGCACCGATTTGAATTTTTCCGCCATTGCAGCGGTCAAGAGGCGCTTCTTCGAATCAATCCTGACTTGCTGCTTGCCTTTGCGTTCCAGCACGACGATCAGGTTGGCCGGATTCGCCTGATGACCATTGAATGCGGCTTCGGATCGGAAGCCGGCGTCGGTGACGACCTGCGGCGGATCAGTACCGGTATTTTGTTTGACCGTTTCCGGCACCTTGGGCGACTAGCCAGGATGCGATATTTTGGCTGAATAGAATAAGAAAAAAAGACATTTACTAAATGCAGCGAGGTTATAGGTTCGATGGAACCATGCGCGCCGGATCAGTCACTTATCTATGCCACATTTTGTTGGCAATTAATCTATCGGAGGGAATATGGCAAATATAACAGATCTTTTTCTTGGTCCAATCAAATCCATCATCCATACATTCGAGGCAGCTATTGAGACTATTGTGCCAACGCAGGCACCTGTACATAAGAACGACATTGATGCAGGGACACGTTTTACAAGCAGTGATAACGATAAGGATAAGGATAAATCAAAAGACAATGGCGGAATTACATTTAGCTAGAAGGGATTCAACACTTGCACCCGCAAACAGCCTTCCCGCCGGTAACAGATGGTATTTTCATCATCTCGATGCACTGATTTTGATAATGTTCCTACGTTTAGAAAATGGCAGTGTATTTGTACGTGTGAGCCTTGCTGCGTGCGTTGTAGCTTCACGGCTGCAACGCGCGGTTTTTCAAATATGATCAACGGCCTACTCGTCTTCACCAATTTTAGTAAGCAGCTTTTTTGATCGCCAGTGGCTACTGCCAGACGATACGCCGACACTACACGGTAACAACTTTGCGATGGTGCGGCTGGGATGAGTTTGCAAAATAGGAGATCGACCGCCGCGTATGACCACGCGTCACGATCATTGCGAGAGCGCTTGCAGTCATCTAATTTGCTATAGCGGCCACATTTCACAGAAAAATTTTTTACGCCACAGGGCTGCTTCTCCGCTTGGTTTTTTTCAAATCGAGGGAATCGATCGCATTGATCGTGTCACTGATGTAGCAAGCAACATACCGTACCGGTTGCCAATTCTAAACCCGTATAACAGCAGCGTCTGCTGATGCTGCTCGCAAGGGAGGTCACTGGTTTTCATTCTCCAGCCAATGCATACGCGCTCAAGTCGCGTGACATTGCATCTCTGCCGCGCAGACTCTTAGTCAAACAGCATCGCAATCTGCCGCGCCGCAAGACGCGGGTCGGGTGCGCTGAACACACTGCTGATTGCTGCCACCATGTCCGCACCTTGTTGTACCAGTGGCAGGCTATTTTCTGCAGTCATGCCACCGATCACAACAATGGGCAAGTCGATTGCGGCGCGTGATTGCGCAATGATGTCCGATGCCGTGGTGACTGGATATTTTTTCACACGTGATGGATAGAACCCGCCGAACGCCACATAGCTTGCGCCCTGCTCCCGTGCAGCGTGCGCCAATTGCAAATCGCCGTAACAAGACGCACCCACAATCTTGTCGGCACCAAGCAGTGCGCGCACTGCCGCCACGCTGGCATCGGTGCCGCCAACGTGCACACCGTCGGCATCGAGCGCGATGCACAGCTCGACATAATCATTGATCACGAGCGGTACAGTATGATGCCGACACAGGGCCAGCAACGCGCTAGCCTGCGCCATGCGCTGCGCAGCCTCTGCAGTTTTGTGTCGATATTGCACGAGCGACGCGCCACCGAGCAGCGCTTGCTCAGTGACTTCCAACAGGCGATCGGTATCGTCCCAATCGGGGGTGACAAGATACAGGCCTTTCATTGCATTGCCTCGGCCAACTTGACCAACTGCGCTGACTGATTCCATGCAAAGCTCCGGTAGGGAATACGCTGGCCATCGGCAATCGAAAACGACTGTTCGAGCGCCTGATGACAAAATGCCTGCGCCGCGTCGAGCGCCTGCTCCATCGACATGCCGACTGCCAGTGCTCCAGCAATTGCCGAAGCAAGCGTGCAGCCGCTGCCGTGAAAAGTACCGGGCAAGCGTGTAAAGGTCCAGGTGCGCGAGGTGCCGGCGGTGTACCAGCGATTGATCACTTGTTCGCCAACACCGTGCCCGCCTTTCAGTAATACATGCTGACAACCGCGCTGCAGCAGCGCATCGACTTGTCCATCGGAGCGACGTTCACCCTCGGCGAGCGTAGCGGCTTCCGGCAAATTTGGTGTTAGCAAGGTGGCTAACGGAATCAGCGGCGCGAGCATCTGCGTGGCGTTTTCGCGTGCCAGCGCATCACCATGACCGCTTGCCAGTACCGGGTCTAATACGACCGGCAGATCAGGCCGATTCGCGCGCAACGCGTGGATTACACCTGCGATAATTTTTGCATTGGCGGCATTGCCGACGATGCCGATCTTGATCGCTGCAATATCGATTTTGTCGATCAGCACCTGCGCCTGTTGTTGCATCCAGCGCGCCGGTACCGGATGCACTGCGTGCACGCGATCATTGTCTTGCACGGTCAGCGCCGTGATGACGGCAAGTGCATGTGCACCCATCGCACCAACTGCCTGCACGTCTGCCTGCATACCGGCACCACCACTTGGGTCCGAGCCGGCGAACACCAGCACGCAGGGTCGCGTCATGTTGCGCGGCCTGCCATTGGTGACGATGGGGATGCGGCGAATTTTTTCGGAATACGACCAGCCAGATAGGCGTGGCGGCCTGCTTCGACTGCCAGACGCATTGCATGCGCCATGCGGATCGGATCACGCGCACCGGCAATCGCCGTATTCATCAACACACCATCGCAGCCGAGCTCCATCGCAATGGCCGCATCGGATGCGGTACCGACACCGGCATCGACCAGCACCGGCACGTTGGCTTGCTCGATGATCAGCGATAAATTCCACGGATTTAAAATCCCCATGCCGGAGCCGATCAGCGATGCGAGAGGCATGACGGCGACGCATCCGATTTGCTCCAGCATCTTGGCCTGAATCGGATCGTCACTGCAGTACACCATCACATCGAAGCCGTCCTTGACCAGCGTCTCGGCCGCTTTCAGGGTTTCCGGCATGTTGGGGAACAGGGTTTTTTCATCGCCGAGCACTTCGAGCTTGACCAGCTTGTGGCCATTTAAGAGTTCGCGTGCGAGCTGCAAGGTGTAGACCGCGTCGGCAGCGTTATAGCAGCCTGCGGTGTTGGGCAAAATCGTGAAGCGCGATGGTGGCACCACATCAAGCAGGCTCGGTGCATTCGGGTCTTGACCGATATTGACACGGCGAATAGCGACCGTGATTATTTCTGCGCCGCTGGCTTCGGTGGCGTCACGGGTCTGGTCGAGATCGCGGTATTTGCCGCTGCCGACCAAGAGGCGTGAGCGGTAGGTAGTGCCAGCAATCGTGAGTGGCGTGTCAGAAAAAAGGGGAGCAGTCATCTCGGCTATTCATTAAGAAATCAGCCTTGAAGTTTAACCCGATTCAGCGTTTAAATCTTCATCAGCTGGCGACTTCTCAATGTGTGCAACCCTGTTTTTTACACGCACTTCAGCATTGCGCCCCGCATAAAAAACGAGGGTGAATTCGGTTTGCATCGCGAATTAATTGCTAACCCGATTATTTGACCGGATGTTCCCGCAACCATTTACTCGCGATGATCTTGCAGCCTTTTTGTACCGGCAAACCGGCGTGCAGCGTTTTGTGATTTGGTACGCCATACGGGTTTGTGTTGAGAAAAAATAGCGCGTTGCCTCTTTTGGGCTGCACTTGCACATCAATGGTCGGGAACGCCGTGCCGCCACCCGCCTCAACATCGGTCAGGTAAAGAATGATGGTCGCCAGACGTTGACCACCGCTTTGCATATGTTTGACGCCACTCGGATGGTTGGGATCGAACCAGTCGTGGTGAGCACGGTATTCATTACCGATACCGTATTTTTGCAATTGCAATGGCTCGCCGTTTTCTATCGGCCAATTAGTCAACGCGGCCAGTCGGGCGTCGATGGTCGCAATCAAGGCATTTTCGGCATGCTGTA
>JAYTZV010000227.1:0-11205 GCA_043741695.1 Burkholderiales bacterium | reverse complement strand
CCTGACGTTCCGTGTCCTGCAAGATTTTTTCCAGATCGTCGCGGCTGATATCCAGCACCTGGTTGTAGCGAGCCAGTACCTTATCGAGATCTTCAGCCGTAATGCCGATGCGCGCGGTCGGTGTAGTGTCTTTCGTTTCATGCTGCTGCACGGTATCCGTCACCGCAACATGTGGGTAACGCCGCCCGGTGGCGTTATTAAAAAACAGGGCGGTCAGTAGTAATAAAAATGAATTCACGGCCACTGGCGTGACTACAAAGCCGTACCCCATCGCATGGATAGCCGGCCCACCAAGCACCGCAGTGAGCGCCACTGCGCCGCTGGGTGGATGCAGGCAGCGTAGCGCGAACATTGCACCAATGGCCAAGGCACCGGCAATTCCTGCTGCAAGAATGGGCGCACCAATCAATTTGGCACAGGTAACACCAATTAACGCCGCAATTACGTTGCCGCCCATGATTGACCATGGTTGCGCCAGCGGGCTCGCAGGCACAGCAAACAGCAGCATTGCAGATGCGCCCATCGGTGCCACCAGCCAGATCGCAGCAGGCGAATTTCCCAGCAAGAGAAAGCTGCCGGCACCTGCGATGACCAGCCCAAATAGCGCGCCGACCGTCGAGCGCATACGCTCGAACCGGTCGACAGCAGAAGCAGGCGGCACGAATTTCGCCAGGTAGTGGAACAGAGATTGCATGTTGGTTTGCTGTAGGGTGCGTGATGAGAAGAGCGCGTGGTACTAACGCCGGCACCGGATCAGTTCGGCTAGTTTTGCACCATTTTCGCGCAATGTTCGCGCAGATCGAGTGTACTCGAAAAGAAATCATGCAGGCATTCAAAACTCGTCCGCCTAGACATTCAGGTAATCAGCGCAGACGACTGGCCACAGCGCGACACGGCGGGTTGAGGCGGTGAACATGGCGCGCGAGGCAGTTTCTATTTTATTCATCAGACAACCTGCACATTTTTTTCGCAAGGAGTTCGTGCAAAACACTGGTTGCACGCTGATAATACGGGCATATTTTATGGAGGCAGTTGATGAGCAAAGCTTTAGACGGGGTGAAGATCCTTGACTTTACCCACGTGCAGTCTGGTCCAACGTGTACACAGCTACTGGCATGGTTCGGCGCCGACGTGATCAAAGTCGAGCGCGCGGGCGAAGGCGATGCAACGCGCGGGCAGTTACGCGACATCCCGGATGCAGATAGTTTGTATTTCACGATGTTGAACCACAACAAACGCTCGATCACACTCGACACTAAAAATCCAAAGGGAAAAGAGGTGCTGGAGACGCTGATCAAGCAATGCGATGTCCTTGTTGAAAACTTTGCACCCGGTGCACTCGACCGTATGGGCTTTAGCTGGGAGCGCATCAACGAACTCAACCCACGGATGATTGTGGCTTCGGTCAAGGGCTTTGGTCCAGGGCCATACGAAGATTGCAAGGTCTATGAAAACGTCGCGCAGTGTGCTGGTGGTTCTGCCTCGACCACCGGTTTCGACGATGGCCCGCCGGTTGTAACAGGTGCGCAGATCGGTGACAGTGGAACCGGCTTGCATCTGGCGCTTGGCATTGTCGCGGCGTTGTATCAGCGAAACACCACTGGGCGCGGTCAAAAAGTATTGGCAGCAATGCAGGACAGCGTGCTCAATCTGTGTCGCGTCAAATTGCGCGATCAGCAAAGGCTTGAGCGTACCGGCACGATGAAAGAATATCCGCAGTATTCGGACAAGGGCTTTGGCGATACGGTACCACGCGCCGGCAATGCTTCGGGTGGCGGCCAGCCTGGCTCAATCCTGAAATGTAAAGGGTGGGAAACCGATGCCAATGCGTATATTTATTTCATCACGCAGGCACCGGTTTGGGGGGCAATCTGCAAGGTGATTGGCCGTGAAGAATGGATCACCAATCCCGACTATGCAACCGCCGGGGCGCGTCTGCCACACTTGAAAGCGATCTTCGGCGAAATTGAAAAATGGACGATGACCAAAACCAAATTCGAGGCGATGGATATTTTGAACAAGTTCGATATTCCGTGCGGGCCGATTTTGTCGATGAAGGAAATCGCGGAAGAGCCGGCCCTGCGCGCCAGCGGCACTGTGGTCGAAGTGGACCATCCGGTACGTGGCAAGTATTTGACGGTAGGCAACCCGATCAAGATGTCGGACAGCCCGACCGAAGTCACGCGTTCACCGCTGTTGGGCGAGCACACGGAAGAAGTATTGGCGCAGCTGGGGTATGGTGCGGAGCACGTGGCGATGTTGAAAGCGGAAAAAGTAATTTGAGATGCGGGCGGATAAAACCGCCATTGCCAGTTGTCATAAAAAAGGCCCGCTATTTTTGCGGGCCTTTTGTTTGATCATGCCGCCTGCGCGGCAATCAAAGCGTTGTTACTTGGTGCTGTAGACAGCGATACCACCGGCAGCAAAATCGGTGCTGCCTGAAGTTGGTGTGAACGGAACATAGACGCGGCCGTTGACTGAGTCAACGACGGCGGTATGGGCGCCGCTGCCTGCGGCAACTGGAGTAAGTGCAGCATAAGGTGCTGCTGCATCAATAATGCCGAGCACAGGATTAAACGGCAGTTTGCTGTCAGCAACGCCGGCTTTTTGCCAGTGACGCGAGCCGAGGAAATATCGGTTGCTGACCGGATCGTAGCTAACCAGATCGGATCCGCCGAATGGAACTCTTGCCTTTTCTGCTCCAGTACTACGGTCAAGAATCAACGTGATTAATTTAGCGCCATCTGTGCCGCTCGGATCACAAGCCAGAATGATATCGTTACCCGGTCCGAGATCGAGACCGTTCGGATTACAGCCCGCCACTGGATAGCTCGCGACTCGAGCCGCAACTTGCTTGCTCGGCGTTGCAGCGGCAGCTTGAACTGAACCAAGTGTAAATACATCGAGTGCACCGTCAGGGGCACCTGGACCATTAAGGGCGGTGCGATACCCATCGTTGTTTACGAAAAACTTTTTGAGATTTGGGTCATAAGCGCAGACTTCCAGTCCTCCGAGGTCTTGATATTCAGCTGCGTTATAGTCATAGCGGGCAATCACTTTATCGGTGTTTGCGTCAATCCACGTGATGAAGTTATCAGTCGAATTCATGGCCATGAAAATGTTGTCGACTTTGTCGAGGCAACTTCCGTCCGTACGATTACCGGTGAATGCGCCATTTGCGTCGGAGATTGGTATGACCTTAATCACTTGAAGCGTATTGGTATCAACAACTTTCACCGAGTTCACGTCGGTGACATAAAGCTTGTTGGTACCGGGAATTTTTTGAAGACTATTTGGACCAGTTTTATCGTTATCTGCAACTTGCTTACCGGTTGTCGGATCCAGTTTGGTTGCTTGGCCCGCAAACGCGGTTGAGCCGCTGCCTTGCGCGATACCATCCAACGTTAAATAGGTCGTGTTGTAAACATCGACACCCTTATTGTTTCGATCCGTTAAATAAAATTTGCCATCAACGACCTGACCGGCGTCATAGGTAAAGCTCGTGCCCGCCACGACATTCGGTACCGCAAGCGTTCCCAACAATTTCGCGCTCGCAGCCACGCTGGTATCAGATCCTGTCGACGTGGTTCCACTACTTCCACCACCGCATGCCGCCAGGGTCGCCGCCGAGATGGCTGTGACCAGGACCAGATTTAATTTTTTCATTGATGTCTCCGTGAGTTGTTGGATTCCAGCATTTTATTGCCGTTGTAACCATGCCATGTTTGAACTATAAAACTCCTTGACCGTGGTTAATTTTTTTCAATTCCACGATCAATCAATTGAGGTTGCTCCATCGCACCGCACTTCCACAGTGCGGTGCCGAACATTGTTTAGCATCGCTTGCTATTGCTCGTTCGCACACATGACTGAGTTGCTGATATCCTCTACCGCTCGGCGATTGTTGCTGACTTGCTGGGTAGGCCATCTCGCTGGATACCAGCGCTGCGACAACACACGTAAAACAGAATTCAGGAAAGATAAACAACATGAAATGTGCGCTGGTTGGTTCCCGCTATTTTGGTGCTTCGGTATTCGAGGCGCTGCGCAAGGAAGAGGGCATTGAATTTACAAGCGTCGTCGCGATTGCTGACGACGATCGTCTCGCAGTCGCTGCACGCGCTGCCGGTATCTCAGTGCATGTGCTGGAAAATCCGCGCAACGTACCCGGTGAAGCGATTGCTGAAGGGACTGACATCATCATCGCTGCGCACACGCACGCACGCGTCAGCGATGAAGCACTCGCACGCTCACGGCTTGGCGGCATTGGCTATCATCCATCACTATTGCCGCGCCATCGCGGGATTGCCGCGGTCGAATGGACGATTCTGGAAGGCGATCCAATTGCCGGCGGCTCGATCTATCATCTGGCCGATGGCTGGGACGCTGGCGCAATCGCCGCGCAAGACTGGTGCTTCGTTGCCAAGGGTGAAACCGCGCGCGAATTGTGGGAGCGCTCGCTGGCACCGATGGGGCTGTCGCTGCTCTCCAAGGTGATCCATCATGCGCGCGTGCACGGCGAATTGCCTGCGTATCCGCAAGACCCTGCCTTCGCTACCAAAGCACCGATGATCCGAAAATCGGTTGTGCTGACCGAAGAAGCGAGTGACACGATCACCTCGCTGGTAGTGTCGATTGTCGGCCCTGATCGCCACGGTATTGTCAGCCTGCTGGCCGATCGTGCCCAACGTCATGGTGCCAATTGGGCGGCGAGCCGCATGACGCGGCTAGCCAGCGAATTTGCCGGTACTGTGCATTTTGAAGTGCCACGCGAAAATGCCGATGCGCTCGCAGCCTCGTTGCGCCAGCTGGAAGCGAGCGGCTTGCAAGTGGTGATCGCCCGCAGTGATGGCGCTACCGTGCCAGATACAATGCGCAGCGTGGAGCTTGAACTGGTCGGTGACGACCGCGTTGGCATCGTCAGTAAAATCACGAAAATTCTCAGCGAGCGCGGTATCAGCATTGAGAGTCTGCATACCGAAATTATCCGCAGTGGCGTGTCTGGCGCACAGATTTTCAAGATCGGTGCGCACTTGCTGGTGCCGGCAAAATTATCGATCGAGTCATTGCGTCTGGAGCTGGGTGCACTCGCCAGCGAAATGATGCTCGATATTGCGCTCGGTGAAAAGCCGGCCGCAACGCCGCAGTAATTAATGATCGGTCATTAGCCGCCGGCGTGTTGTGCCGATGGCTGATGTGTTCCGATCTACTTTGAACGCTCTACCTTGAACGCTTTACCTTGAATTAACCCGTTGGAGAAACGTATGCCAGGATTACTGCCCACCATCGATCCGGATGGATTGCTCGAATATTCAGTGGTGTACACCGATCGCGCGGTGAACCATATGTCGCAATCGTTTCAAGGCGTGATGCGCGATATTTCGCGTACGCTGAAACAGGTGTACCACGCGCACTCGGCGATCGTCGTGCCGGGCAGCGGCACCTACGGCATGGAAGCGGTCGCGCGGCAATTTGGTACCAAGCGCAAATGTCTGGTCGTGCGTAACGGCTGGTTCAGTTACCGCTGGTCGCAGATTTTTGAAATGGGTGATATTCCGTCGGAATCGATGGTGATCAAAGCGCGTCCGGTCAGCGCTGAGCGGCAAGCGGCGTTTGCGCCTGCACCGATTGGTGAAGTCATCGATGCGATACATAATTTCAAGCCGGCAGTCGTATTTGCGCCGCACGTCGAGACCTCTGCCGGCATCCTGCTGCCGGACGATTATTTGCGTAAGGTAGCCGATGCGGTGCATGCGGAGGGCGGTCTGTTTGTGCTCGACTGCGTCGCTTCGGGCACGCTGTGGGTCGACATGGAAGCCACTGGCGTTGATGTACTAATCAGTGCACCGCAAAAAGGCTGGAGCGGCTCGCCGTGCTGCGCGCTGGTGATGTTGAGTGAACGTGCACGCAAACACATCGACAGTACCGTCAGCAGCAGCTACTCGTGCGATTTGCGCAAGTGGTTGCAAATCATGGAAACCTACGAAGGCGGCAACTTCGCTTACCACGCCACGTTGCCCACCGATGCGCTGACTGTTCTGCGCAACGTCATGGCGGAAACCGAAGCCTACGGTTTCGACAAGGTCCGTGATGAACAGGTCGAACTCGGGCATCGGGTACGTGCGTTGCTGGTTTCAAAAGGCTACAAGAGCGTGGCAGCAGATGGCTTTCTGGCACCGGGTGTAATCGTCAGCTATACCGACGATGCAGCGATGCAGTCGACCAAAAAATTTACCGAAGTCGGCTTGCAGGTCGGTGCTGGCGTGCCGCTGCAATGCGACGAACCGGCGGACTTCCGCACCTTCCGGATCGGCTTGTTTGGACTCGACAAATTGCATCACATCGAGCGGACCGTGGCGAGTTTGTCAGATGCGTTGGATCGTCTCACCTGAAACTACCGCCACCTGTAGAAGTTGTGTCGGCAATTACGACTTGCTTTCCTGGTATTTTTGATGAAGTCCAGCTTCGTGTAGCGTCAACGCGACCAAATCATCAATTCGTAAGGCGATCATGGGTCTCGATAGTTGGCGCTGTCGGAAAGGAACGATAATTTCGGTGAGCGCAATAGCGGATGCAAAATCATAGCGATGCGTTAGCAGACCATCGATGTGTCAGCTACCGGAACGATGGCGTTGCTAGCCGCACGCCATGCTGCAAACACTTCCGCACCGACCGGCCGACACAAATGATAGCCTTGAACCACATCGCACTCATAGCTAGCGAGAGCTTTCACCACATCACCGTTTTCTACCCCCTCGGCAACAACTGTCATTCCTAAATTATGACCGAGGTTGATGACGCTACGTATGATAAGGGCATCCGCCTCATTGCTTTGCATTGCGAGGATAAAAACCTTGTCGATCTTTAGCTCGCTGATAGGGAGATTTTTAAGTTGTGCCAAGCTAGTGTATCCGGCACCAAAATCGTCGATCGAAATCTTGATGCCTAGTTGATGGAGTTTGGTGAGCACGTCGTGGGCAATACGCGAGTCGACCATGATCGCTGATTCAGTCACTTCCAGGATGAGCATCTCCGGCAACAGCTCATAGCGACGCAGCAACTCGGCCACCTGCAACACCAGCTTGGTGTCCGATAAATTGCGCGCCGATATATTCACCGCGACCGGCATATAAATCCCTTCGTCCTTCCATTTACGTACTTGCATTAAGGCAATATCCAATACGTATGACGTCAACGCGCTGATAATTCCGGTATGTTCTGCGAAGGGTATGAAGTTACCCGGTGGTACGCGACCGCGCACAGGATGGTTCCATCTCAATAACGCCTCGACGCTAGTGGCTTGACCGGTGGATAACGATACTTTCGGTTGATACTCCAGGAATAATTCACCACGCTCGATGCCGAGGCGTAGTTCGCTCAGTAACGCAAGACGTTCTGGCGAACGTTGATCGTTTTCGGGTTCATAGGCAGACACACCGATGCCACTTGCCTTTGCCTCGTACATGGCAATGTCAGCATGTTGCATCAGAGTTGAGGAGTGCTCACCGTGCAGGGGCGAAATCGCGACGCCGATACTCGCCTCGACATCCAAATCGACGCCGAAAACCTCAAATGAGCCTCTTAACTTTTCTTGCAGCCGATGGGCAATAGCATTCGCTTCTGCCAGGTTTTCTATGACCGGCAACAGCACACCAAACTCATCGCCGCCGAGACGCGCCACCGTATCTCCCTCGCGCAAGGCAGACGACAACCGTATTCCAATTTTGGTAAGGAGCTCGTCGCCATAATGATGGCCTAGGTTATCGTTCACCTCTTTAAACCGGTCGAGATCAATCAATAACAAGCCGACTTCTTTATTGTTAGCTCTCCCTAGTTGTAAGGCTTGTGTGAAGCGGTCGTTAAGCATTACCCGGTTGGGAAGACCGGTCAGCGCGTCGTGCTGTGAAACTCGCAGCGCTTCTTTACGCTGGTCGTCAAGTTGACGGCGCGTGCGCCGCAGCGCATTGGTGAACAGCGCCGAAAGGAGTACCCCAATTACGAAAACAATCGGCACCACGTTAGCGTTGAACAATTCGTGCTCACGCAAATTTTCGAGGGAAGCGATTGCGATTTTCTGGTGGTTGGCTGCGCCTTCGTTCACCAGCTTTTCGATGATTGAGAACCGTGGATCGGTCTCTGTGTTGTCGATGCGCTCTACTTCAGCAGTATCGTGCCGATCGATTGCCTTGAACATGCGCAAAGCCGCGTCGAGATAAGGGTCTTGGGAGCGTCGGACGGATTCAACCAGTTGACGGTCTTGGAGTGAGCCGGCCTTCTCAATTTTATCGAGAGCTGTAGTGATACTTTTCACCGCAGCACGATAATTGCGCAGTGATTCCGGCCCTGGCTCAAGTCGATATTTGCGCTCAAGCGATTCCGTTGCTGCGACTGCACGCGACGCCAACACGTAATCATCGGCCAGCGTGCTTGCTTTGATTGCTGCAGTTCCAACCTCCGAAGTGGTAATTGCCGACCACATCGCAAATCCGCTGAGCAATAGCAGAACTATCATCAAGCCCTGCTCGGAAATTCTTGAAAATAGCTTTTTCAAAAAATCTCGTTTCTGCTGCGCGGGCAGAGGGTTAATCATTCCGCCATTGAAGGAGCGGCGAGACTGTGGTGGCTGCATATCTTAATTTTCTCAAGCGCTGGTGGTTAAATCGTGAAAGATAGTTTTCCAGCACACATGAAAAACTAAATGCATTAAAGCAATATATCGTAATTGAGAGAAACGTTTTGCACAAAACAATTGTTTTTATGCGTGCTATCGCTCTTAATTATCAGATGGATTGAATTACTGCTAGTACGATCATTCAGGTCCAAAGCTCAGATCGCGCCTTGGCGTATGAGAATTTTCAACTATTCGGCTGGTGTGATCGAACATTGACCAGTGTCGTTTTGCGGGGGCTTTGATCCCCCATCCAATACTTTTCCAGATCGGTAATTTGCCACTTCGCTGGATCCTCGCGATTGACTATCCGGTCATGCATATCAGGCGCCGCCAGGTCGAGCAGACGTGCTGGGAAAAACTGTTTTGTTTGCGAAGAAAAGAAGACGTTAACGACTGGCAGCAGGAGGGCATTTTTATCCCGCTGTTCGGTGACCACGCCCATGAGACCGGACGCCAGGCGGACCAACGTTCCGACTGGGTAAATGCCTACGCTTTTCACAAAAGCATGAAACACCATCGGATCGAAATGCGATGGCGTCCATTGCGCCATCTTTTGCAGCGACTCTGCCGGACACCATGGTGTTTTATACGGGCGGTACGATGTAATTGCGTCATATACATCGCACACCGCACCCATGCGTGCGTAAAGACCGATGGCTTCACCTGCCAGGCCGTCTGGATAACCGCTGCCATCCATTTTTTCATGGTGATGCAGGCACACATCGCGTACCGCCTCACTGAGGTTATGGGATCGGCTTTGGTGCTATCTGTGCGGGAATTATGGATATTGGTATCGGTGTCGCTGTCGGTGCTAAAGCCTCTACAGAGCCGAAACCACCGGACACAAAACCATGAATCTGCTTTCCTTTTTCTCCCCTTACAAGCTGCTGATCGAAGTCACTCTGATCGGTTCCCTCATCGCCGGCATCCGCTTTGGCATTCATCAATTCTTATCTTATGAGCTAGATATTGGCTATCAGAAAGCCGTTGCCGAATATACCAAGCGTGGCAACGCAGCATTGAAAGCGGCAGCCGACAAAGCAACCGCACCGGCTCAACAACTAGCAGAGGCAAACAATCATGCACAAGCACGCGAACAAACAATCAAGACTCTATCTGTTGCTGCCGGTGCTGCTTCTGTCAGCCTGCGCGACGCCATTGGCTCCATCAGTCGCGGTGCTTCCACCGCCTCCGTTGATGCCCTCCGCAAGTCAACCGCAACCCTCGCAACCGTATTCAACGACTGCCAAGGCAAGTATCGAGCAATGGCTGAGATTGCTGACCGACACGCCAGCGATACAAAAACACTGACTGAAGCATGGCCGAAATGAGACTAACTCACGATCAGGTCGTCAGATTCTGCAATGCCAATCTCGGCCATCATGAAGGCTTCCCGTTACGTCTAGCGAACGAGACAGCCAATATCATTTACGGCGATATGATCGCCATGCTTGAGTCAATGATTGCTGAATTGCGAAGATTGCAGGCCGAGCAAGCTGAATGGAATGGGGCGCGGGATTGTAAAAAATAACTTTTTGCGGAACACGTACCGTTTTGTGGAACAAACAAAAAGGGCCTCATCTCTGAGACCCGCATGTTTGTTGGTGCGGGAGCCGGAACCCCATTTCATCTTGCAGCCCGCATGAAACCTAGGCGATCGACTCGCCAGTAAAAAAAGTACCGCCAAAAATACCGCCAAAAAGAAAAGTGACTACCTTTTTACGCTGTTGTGTTGGTACGACTATAAGACCATGAATGTCGCAGTTCGACGACAAAGCGGAATTACAGGAGTTCGAACTGGGCGCTCAATAGCGGACGTTGCCCTCCATCAGCCGCATACCCGCACCATACAGCGAGCTCGCCAGAAAAGCCGTGACACCGTCCATCGCCGCCGGCAAGCCTGTAACTTCGTCTTTGGTCAATACCGACGGGATTCGGCGCACTTGGGTAGGCCGGTTGATGTCGGTCAACCAAGGCAAATCTTCTTCCAGCACTTCCCGGTATAAAAACAGCAGCGCAACCAAGGTCTGGTTGCGCGTAGACGCAGACGCTTTGCGCTCAGTCGCCAGCATGGTTAAAAAAGCCTCAACATGCTTGGCCCCCATGTCGCGCGGATGCGTCATCGGGCCATTGCGGCCATGCCAACGGATGAAAAAACGGATCCAGTAGAGGTAGGTTTTTTCGGTACTCAGGCTATAGTGAAAATAACGAATCCGTTCCCTGACTTGGTCAAGCAAGCGAAATGATTGCAAAGGCGGGTTGCGGGATTTCATGGTTCTTCTATAACTGCATAAAAATACAGCATATGACCTTGAAACCTAACGTACAAGCAAGTTTCAGGAGATTTTGATGCCCAGACTATGTCGCAGCGCCATTTTTATACCGCAGGTCTTGCTTCATACATTACGTTAGGCCTGACACAACGCCTTGGAGTGTTCGTTTATGTCTCACGTCATCCACTCGATCAATTCAACCATCAATGGCTGCTGTGATCATCGACATGTCATTGCTGATGAAGAACATCATGTTTATGC
>JAYTZV010000226.1:0-11212 GCA_043741695.1 Burkholderiales bacterium | reverse complement strand
TACCAGCGGCTAAATCGCATTGCCGTCCAGCAAATAGCGAAGAAAGAACCCATGATGTACGACTGGTTGCGCCGATTACGCAAGCCCCGGTTGTTGCTACCGGCGATTGCAGACGAAGACTTTGCCGAGATCGAGGTGGCCACGAATAACGCTTCGAGCGACGGAGTATTCGGCATCAGCTGGTTGCAGCGCAACGAAGCAACGGCTGATTTTAATCGCTGGTTGTTCAGCGCAGACGCCAACACCGAGTTGTTTGTCACGCCACTTGAGCAGCGTGTGCTAACCGCGCTCGAAGACATTATCAACGGTAAACAATCCGGCGTGAATCTGGTGCGACGCATGCCGGGAGTAATTCCGCAGTTGCTGCAAAGTTTGCGCACCGACGATTTTTCCGGGGCCGAGCTGGCCCGCAAAATTTCTAACGATGTGGTGCTGGTGGCAGCGGTTATTCGTCTGGCCAATAATGCTTTTTACGGGATGGACAAGCCAATCACCAGCATTGAACATGCGGTGTTGGTGGTGGGGCAAGACGGCTTGCGGCAGTTAATTAGTGGGGTCGCTTTCAAACCGATCCTTAATTTGAAATCGGGCTACTACACGCAATTAATCGCGCCGAAATGCTGGCGACAGGCAGAGATGTGTGCCTTGGCTGCGCGTCTGCTCGCTGTTGACGAACCGGTGCATCCGTTCGAAGGTTTTCTGGCTGGGCTGATCCAGTATGTTGGCCTGATTGTTTCTCTGCGGGTGATGGACCAGATCACCGAAGGCGATCCCCGTCTCGGCTCCGAAAGTTTTTGCAACATGTTGATCAGCCATGCCCGTACTTTATCCAGCAATATCGCCCGTGAGTGGCAGTTCCCCCCCGCCGTCGTAACGGCAATCGAAGAGCAAGGCAGCAAAAGTCGCCTGGTGCAACTTTCTGCAACCGGGCGAATTTTGTCGACCGCCGATTTCCTTGGCAAGATATACGTGCTCTCTGAATACGGCATGCCTACGGCCGATGGCGTTGATGGCTTGTCCGAACGGGCACAGACTTGTCTTGCCGTACTGGCTGAGTCGTCCGCCGCGGAAGCTGCTGCGGCGGCTGTAGCCACCGACGATGCCGACAGCAACCAATCGGCCGTGTAGTTTTTACGGTAACGCAGTTATTCTGTTTTCCACCCCAACCAGCGCCGGTGGCGCTGCGTATCTATCTACCGACACGACAAAGCGCAAGACCGCGCCCGCTGATTGCGCGTACCGTCTTTACTCCACCCCGATTTATGCTGCAGGTATCAATACTGGTGTCGTTGATCGGGTTCACGAGATATCGAGACGATCAGGAGCATTCTGTATGGCATCTACCCAATCCCGCCGCGCGGTCACGGTGAACCAAGGCCCACCGAATCACGTCCCATCGACTCATGTCCCATCGGATGGTGATCCATTCAAACACGCCCCCCTGAATTACAACGGCCAGGTCATACTGTTATTCGAAGGGGGCGGCGCAATAGGTGCCTATCAGGTCGGGGTATACCAGGCTTTGCACGAGTGGGGCATCGAGCCTGACTGGATTGTCGGTACGTCGATTGGCGCGGTCAACGCGGCGCTGATCGTCGGCAACAAGCGTGAGCACCGCCTGGACCGACTCAAGGATTTTTGGGAGCGCATTCAGCAACCTGCGCAATGGGGGCAGGGCCTGGTTCCCGGTAGCCAGACAGTTGCTAGCTTGATGACAATTACCAACGGCATCAGCGGTTTTTTTGAGCCGAATTTGATGGCGGTAGCGAATCCGCAGGCAATAATTGGTACCGAGCAAGCCGGCTTTTACAGCACCGAGCCGCTGTTGAATACACTGGATATGCTGGTCGATGTCACGCTGTTGCAGCAGGGTACCCAGCCGCGCATCAGCCTCGGCACGGTCAACGTCGGCAGTGGTCAGATGCGCTATTTTGATAGCGACCATGAGCCGATCGATTTGGCAACGGTGATGGCTTCCTGCGCGTTGCCACCGGCATTTCCGGCGGTGATGGTCGATGGTCAGGCGTACTGGGATGGCGGCGTATTTTCAAATACGCCGTTCGAGGTGGTCATGAATCAGATGCCACGTCGCGATTCGCTAATTTTTGCGGCGCATCTGTGGCATAGCGAGGGACCGATGCCGGGCAGTGTTTGGGAAGCCATTGGTCGCAGCAAGGAAATTCAGTATGCGAGCCGGGTCGACAGCTTTGTCGAGGCAGAGCGCAAGCTACATCGATTACGGCATGTGATCACCGAACTCGGTGCGCAGTTACCTGCTGCTGCCCGGATTGATCCTGTTTGCCGTGATCTGCTTGCTTCGGGTTGCGCTACCACCATGCATTTGTGTCGGCTGCAAGCCCCGCGACTGGCTGGCGAAGATGCGCTGCGAGATATCGATTTTTCCGCACAGGGCATTGAGCAGCGTAGACAAGCAGGTTATTCTGATACGCTCAGCCTGCTGCAAAGCAAACCGTGGACGAAGCCGCACGATCCATTGGAGGGGATCGTCGTACATGGGAACGAAAACTGAGTGTTAGCACACACTCTGCCGTCTTAAATAGCCTGATTAGGATAGCCGAATGCTGCGGCGCAATAGGAATCCATATGAGGGATAATAGTTAATTACTACTGGAAAAAATTCTTCGAGAGTTTTAAACTACTAATCTGAAATTTTTACTCTTGAAGGAGCACTCCATGTCATTGATCAACACCGAAATCGTCCCATTCAAAGCTACGGCTTTCCAAAACGGCAAATTCGTCCCGGTTACGAATGAAAATTTTAAAGGCAAATGGTCCGTCGTCGTGTTCTTCCCGGCCGCATTTACCTTCGTCTGCCCAACAGAGCTCGGTGACCTCGCCGACCATTATGCAGAATTCCAAAAGCTGGGCGTCGAAATCTACGGCGTGTCGACGGATACGCACTTCACGCACAAGGCATGGCATGCATCGTCAGACCAGATCAGCAAGGTAACTTATCCACTGGTTGGCGATCCAAGCCACCATCTGGCACGTGCGTTCGACGTACTGATCGAAGAAGGCGACGATGCCGGTCTGGCATTGCGCGGCACCTTCATCATCGATCCGGAAGGCCGTATCCGTACCATTGAAGTGCATCCAGATGGCATCGGCCGCGATGCACGCGAATTGATGCGCCGCGTCAAGGCCGCGCAATACATCGCCGCGCATCCAGGCGAAGTCTGCCCGGCAAAATGGAACGAAGGCGCTCCGACCCTGAAGCCATCGTTTGATCTGGTCGGCAAGATTTAATCCTACCGCTACAGTAAAGCCCGGTAGCGATGTTACCGGGCTTTTTTTATTCCCGATTCAACCCAATGATCTAAACGAATGCGAGTCCGCCATGCTTGATGCCAGCACCAAAGCCCAACTGAAAAGTTATCTCGAACGCGCCACCACACCGATCGATATCGTTGCTTCTCTGGACGACAGCCAAGCGTCGGCCGATTTGCAATCGTTGTTGCGCGACATTACCGATTGCTCGACGCTGGTCACCGTCACCGAAAGTCGTGACGACAAATACCGCAAGCCATCGTTCTCGATCAACCGCCCGAGTGAAAACAATGGCCCGCGTTTTGCCGGTATTCCGATGGGTCATGAATTCACGTCACTAATCCTGGCGCTGCTGCAGGTCGGTGGCTATCCGCCGAAAGTCGAAGAAGACGTGTTGCAGCAAATCCGCGCACTCGACGGCGATTTTGAATTCGAAATTTACGTCTCGCTCTCATGCCATAGTTGTCCGGACGTGGTGCAGGCATTGAACCTGATGGCGGTACAAAATCCGCGCATTAAAAACACGATGATCGACGGTGCGCTGTTTCAAAGCGAAGTCAACGAGCGCCAGATTATGGCCGTGCCGACGGTATTTTTGAACGGTACTGAATTCAGCCAGGGTCGTATCACTCTGGAAGAAATTCTCGCCAAGATCGATACCAGTGGTGTTGAGCGTGAAGCCAAAAAAATCGATGGCAAGGCACCGTTCGATATGTTGATCGTCGGTGGCGGGCCGGCTGGCGCTGCTGCTGCTGTATACGCTGCTCGCAAGGGCATTCGTACCGGCGTTGCGTCAGAGCGTTTTGGTGGTCAGGTACTCGACACACTCGGTATCGAAAATTTCATTTCGATGAAAGAAACCGAAGGACCGAAGCTGGCCTTTGCACTGGAAGAACATGTGCGCAGCTACGAAGTCGATATCATGAATTTGCAGCGTGCCAAAAAGCTGGTGACCAATGCCGGTCCGAACAAGGATCTGATCGAGATTCAGCTTGAAAGCGGCGCATCATTGAAAAGCAGATCGGTCGTTATTTCAACCGGCGCAAGATGGCGCAATATTAACGTGCCTGGTGAAGCGCAATTCAAGAACAAGGGCGTGGCATATTGCCCGCATTGCGATGGACCGCTGTTCAAAGGCAAGCGCGTCGCCGTCATTGGTGGTGGCAATTCAGGCGTGGAAGCCGCGATTGATCTGGCTGGATTGGTCGGTCATGTGACGCTGATTGAATTCGATACCAAATTGCGCGCCGATGCAGTATTGGTGCGCAAGCTCGAAAGCTTGGCGAACGTGACAGTCATCTCCAACGCACAGACCACCGAAATCACCGGCGAACAAACGGTGAACGGGCTGATTTATAAAAATCGTGCGACGGATGAACTGCACACCGTTGCTCTCGAAGGTGTTTTTATCCAGATCGGTCTGATCCCGAATACGGACTGGTTAAAAGGTGCTGTCGAGTTGTCGAAGCACGGTGAAATCATCATCGACGATAAAGGACAAACCTCCGTGCCTGGTGTGTTTGCTGCCGGTGACGCCACCACCGTACCGTACAAGCAAATCATCATCGCTGCTGGTGACGGTGCCAAGGCAGCATTGGGTGCATTCGATCATTTGATTCGTTCATCGGTGCCCGCATAAAGTGCGCTGAAGTCAATCTGTACGAGTGAAGGTCGCGTGGAAGCTTGCGACCTTTCAAAAAAATCGCCCGGTGCACAATGTACCGGGCGATTTTGTTTGAGCAGCAGTCAACGCATTGAAGCCTTTCTCGCGTTGACGTTTTCGGCAATTACCTGCTTTAGCGGCGGCAACACACCAAGACAAGCAATGCAGCTTAGCGAAACACCACACCCCACGGCAGCTCGCCGACAGCAATTTCGTGCAGCACCTGATTGCTGTCGGTATCAATCAGCGACACCGAATTCGAGCGGCCATTCGCTACATACAATTTTTTTCCATCAGGTGTGATCGCCATATTCCACGGCCGCTTGCCAACCGGAATCGTTGCCACTGATTGATTGGTGGCGGTATCAATGGCAGACACGGTAGCGTCCTTGCCGTTCGAAATGAACACCCGCTTTCTGTCCGGCAGAATCGCAACGCCATTGGAAAATATACCGGCCTTGAACTTCGCATTCACCGTTTGCGAGGCAACGTCAATCACGTAGACCACACTCGCCAACTCAGCAGCCACATACGCTTTTTTGCCATCAGCACTAAAGCCGATGCAACGCGGACGCGGTCCAAGTTTCACCGCATTGACCTCAACGCGGCACGCCACATCCACAATATCGAGTGAGTTCGCTTCTTCGGCGCTGACATACAGCCATTTGCCATCGGGGCTGAACTCGGCGTGTTCCGGATTTTTTCCTTTGGTCGGTACGCTGATTACTTTTTTACGCGTCGCAGTCAAGACGAAGGCGACCGAGTTGCTGATCTCGCTTGCCACCACCACGTATTGCCCATCTGGAGACACCGCAACGCCTTACGGGGATTCGTCCAGAACAATGGTGTCGACCACTGCACGCTGTACGAGATCGATCACCAGCAGCGCGTTATGCGCCTGGTCGCTGACGTAGAGCGTTTTGCCGTCCTTCGACAGAGCAAGACCGCGCGGTTTGTCGCCGGCCTTGATGGTCGCGACCACTGCATCGGTAGCGCAATCGATAACAGATAAGATGCCCGATTTTTCGTTTGGCAGGTAAGCGAAAGGTGCGGCAACCACCGCCGTCACGGCACCGATGGAAAGAAATGCGGATGTGAGCAAGCGAGCGACCGAGACGGAATATCGAAATTACTGGTTCATGAACAGTAAAAGAAGTGGTCGGGAAAACAGGTTAGAGATACGTTGCGTGATGACGCAAATGATCTTCCATGAATGTCGCGATGAAAAAATAACTGTGATCGTAGCCAGCCTGCATGCGCAGGTTGAGCGTGACTCCGGCCTCGGTGCAAGCGGTGCTGAGTAACTCCGGTTTCAACTGCGCTTCTAAAAACTGGTCGGCCAAGCCCTGATCGACCAGAATCGGCGGGCCTGTCCACCCCTCTTTTTTGATAAGCAGTGTCGCATCGTAATCGGCCCACGCGCTGCGGTCTGCGCCGAGATAGCCGGTCAGTGCCTTCTCACCCCACGCGCAACGGGTCGGTGAAACGATCGGCGCAAATGCAGAAATCGTTTTAAAGCGTGTCGGGTTTTTTAAGCCGATTGTGAGTGCACCGTGACCGCCCATCGAATGTCCGAAAATGCCAGCGCGGGTCGGGTCAACCGCAAAATTATCAGCGACCACATCGAATAATTCTTTCGTCAAATACGAGTACATCCGATAGCCGGATGACCAAGGCGCTTCGGTGGCGTCCACATAAAATCCGGCACCGACACCGAAGTCGTAACTCGCTGCGTCGCCCGGATAATTCAGTCCGCGCGGACTCGTATCCGGCGTGACGATGGCAATCCCGAGTTCGGCAGCGACGCGTTGCGCACCTGCCTTGACGATGAAATTTTCTTCGGTACAGGTCAGGCCCGACAGCCAGAACAAGACCGGTACCGGGCCGTTCGCCGCTGCAGGCGGCAGATATATACCGAAGCGCATGGTGCAGCCGGTTTCTGCAGAGTCGTGGCTGTAGACGCCCTGTGTGCCACCGAAGCTCTTGTTGTGTGAAATGGGTGTGATTGTCATGGCGGCTTTCCTGATCAAAAGGTCACGACAGAGCGAATCGACGTGCCGTCATGCATCAGATCGAATGCATGATTGATCTGCTCGATCGGCATCACATGTGTGATCAGATCGTCGATATTGATTTTTCCTTCCATGTACCAGTCAACGATTTTTGGCACATCGGTGCGACCGCGTGCGCCACCAAATGCAGAGCCTTGCCAGACCCGACCAGTGACCAATTGAAATGGGCGTGTTGCAATTTCTTTTCCCGCACCAGCGACACCGATGATCGTGCACTTGCCCCAACCCTTGTGACAGCATTCCAGCGCTTGACGCATTAGCGTGACATTACCGATGCATTCAAAACTATGGTCCGCACCGCCCTTGGTCAGGTTCACCAGATACGGCACCAGATCGCCTTCGACTTCTTTTGGATTGACGAAATGCGTCACACCGAATTTTTTTGCCAGCTCTTGTCTCGCTGGGTTGATATCCACACCAACGATCATGTTGGCACCCGCCATGCGCGCACCCTGCACCACATTCAGGCCAATGCCGCCCAGACCAAACACCACCACGTTGTCACCGGGTTGCACCTTGGCGGTATAGATCACTGCGCCGATACCGGTAGTGACGCCGCAACCGATGTAGCAAACTTTTTCAAAAGGCGCGTCTTCGCGAATTTTGGCGAGTGCGATCTCTGGTACGACGGTGTATTGCGCAAAGGTAGACGTGCCCATGTAATGGAACACGTCTTTGCCGTTGTGACGGAAACGACTGGTCCCGTCTGGCATCACGCCACGACCTTGCGTCGAGCGGATCGCCTGACATAAATTGGTTTTTTGCGACAGGCAGTAATCGCAATTACGGCACTCGGGGGTGTACAGCGGGATCACGTGATCACCGGGTTTTAGTGACGTCACGCCAGCACCGACTTCGACCACGACACCCGCACCCTCATGGCCGAGAATCGCCGGAAAAATCCCTTCCGGATCGTCGCCGCTCAACGTGAACAAGTCGGTATGACACACCCCCGAAGCCTTGATCTCGACCAACACTTCACCCGCGCGCGGGCCGTCGAGTTGTACTGTTTCGATCGTCAGTGGGGCACCGGCTTTGGTGGCGACTGCTGCACGTACATCCATGATTTTCTCCAGAGTTAATTCGAGGTACGGCGCATAGCAGCGCGCCGAAGACACCAGATGCTAACGCATTGAAGTCGCTTGCGCACGCTGGATAAAAACAGTCGTGACAACCTGCTTCAGATGGCCTATCCATCGCGGCTATTTTTGATTTGAGCGCGGCGTAGACTTTGGACGCAGTGGTGCGCACGGGATAATCGCGCAGCCAGCAAAGTCGGGGCAAGTCGAATAAAACAGGAGGCGATGCATGGTGAAGATTTGTCGGGTTGGGCTTCGAGCCCGTGTGATCAGTTTGATGGGTGCGCTATTGGGCATGATGCAGATTGATGCTGCGCACGCCAATCCAGCTGAGGCCCTTGAATTGCCATCGGTAGACGTCGTCGGCACAACGCTGCTGCCGCAGCGGACGCAACCGGTGCAATTCGTGTCAATCCCGGCAACCCGATTGCAGGCATCCCGCGCCACAATCTGAAATTACGCTTTGATTACGCTTTCGACGAACGTACTTCCGTCGGCAGCAATGTCATGCTGACCGGTGCATCGATTGCGCGTGGCGACGAAAACAATCAGGATATGCGCGGCAAGGTGTCTGGCTATGTGGTCGTCAATCTCGATGGACGATTCCGGATGACGAAAGACATCGAGCTATTCGCGCGCGCCAATAATGTGTTTGATCGGCAGCACGCCAACTTCGGTATTCTGGGTCGCAATGCCTTCGCCGGAGCGGATGGCCGCTTCGATCCGGCCAATGGCGTGGGGGAGCAATTTCGCGGCTATGGTGCGCCGCGCGGTATCTAGGTCGGCATGCGTCTGAGCTGGGAGTGACTGACGCAGTAACTTACGCAGTAACTTACGCAGTAAATTCCGCAGTAAATTCCGCAGTAACGCATGCCGAGATCACCTATTGCGCGAGAACGTAACGCGCCAGTGCCTGAACTTCAGCGTCGCTCAACGCGCTGAACGGCGGCATCGGAATCGGCCCCCACTTGCCGGCACCACCAGCGCGAATATTGTAGGCAACCTGCGTGATGGCATCGGGCTGCTTGGCGTATTTGGCGGCGATTTCCTTGAATGCCGGTCCGACGATTTTTTTGTCGACCGCGTGGCAGGCGACGCAGCCGTTACTATTCATCAGCGCCTGCACATCGAGCACCGCGCTTTTGGTGATCTCTGATTTATCGACTACCTTGATTGCTGTGGGCGCAGTAGTGACTGCGCCGCGTTCAGCACCGTAAGTCTTGACCAAATAATCAGCGATAGGTGCAATATCTTCGTCAGCAAACTGGGCACCGAATGGATGCTTCATCTTTTTGACAGTCGCTTCCCAATAAGCACGCGGCGAAGTCGACGGTTGCGATTGCACGTAATGCGCCGAGTGGCAGGTCATGCAGTCACGCAGGGCGAGTTGATAGCCCGGCAGACTGCTCGGCTTGTAGGCAGCGGTTTCGGCTGGAAGTTGAATATCCAGTGCAAATACGGCGCCTGTCTGTAATGCGGCAATAGCCACTACGCTACGAAGAAAAAGTGTGGTGCGGGTCATCATGGTTCTCCTCAGGCGGCAGTGATGCGGGTTGTTTCGACTACATTGCGCATGTAGCCCATCGGATTCCATAACGCCGTCATTGGCTGGCTCTGACCGATGCGATTAACCGCGCGCACCTTCAGTTCATACTTGCCGACACGCGATGGTGTGAAGGCCGCCGTCCATTCGCGGAAAGAATACCGTCCCAGATCCTTGCCCAGTTTGGCTGCATGCCAAGTAGTGCCGCCATCGGCTGAAAACGCGACTTCCGTCACGCCATATCCGCCATCGAATGCGATGCCGCGCACCACGGTTTCGCGACCGGCTTTGATCTGCATACCATCGGTCAGACTGGTGATGAACGAGCGTACATTGAAGCGGTTGATGGGCGTGGTTTTTGTCACCGGTGTGCCGGGTTCGACACAGGCGCAAGCGTTATCCGGCATGCGGTAGGCCGACGCCATCCAGAAGCCGTCAAAGACTTTATCGGTCACGCGAATATCGAACACATGCTTGACCCAATACGTGCCGTAGTAACCGGGCACAATCAGCCGCACTGGATAGCCATTCAACAGCGGCAGATCGGCACCGTTCATTTGCCACGCGAGCATGACCTCACCATCGAGCGCGTGATCGAGATTCAGTGCTTTGACAAAGTCGGGACCATCACCGATCGGCGGTGTATCCAGACCGTTGAACGACACTTGCACGCTGCCCGCTTTGACGCCAGCTTTTTCCAGTACTTTTTTCAGCGGCACGCCAACCCAGCGCGCATTGCCCATCGCACCGTTTGATAATTGCCCGCCATTTGCACGCGGTAAAAAATGGCCACGGCTGTTGCCCGAACATTGATTTACTGCGGTCAGCTCGACTGGCTCGCCGAGTTGCTTTAATTCGGCCAGCGATAATTCCAGTGGCGTGTTGACGTTGCCGGTGACTTTCAAGCGGTAGGTTTTTTCATCGATTGAGGTCGGAATGCCGCTCCAGTGATAGCGCACAAAAAACGCATCGTTGGGGGTGATGACGCCTTCGCCATAAACCGAAAACGGGGTTTCCAGTTGCGGTGGCCGCGCGGTCAATAAAATCAGCGGCCGCTTTTGCGGATACGCCACCAGCTCACGCTCGCCATTTTCAAACGGCAGCGTGACGGTTGAGGCCAATGAAGCAGCGAGGGTATTGCCTGCCAGTGCGGAAGCCGCACCGAGTGTGCCAGCCTGACGCAAAAAAGCCCGGCGCTGCTGCGCCGGGCTGGTCAGGTCACGGGATTTTTTTGTCATGCTTGTCTCCGTTGTTGTGATGACGCGGGTGGTTCAATCAATCTGCAAAAAATTAGCCGGCACCCAGCAGCACAGCTTTATCGGCATTCGCTTCGGCATCGCCTTCCATCACGATAATACGACTAGGCGCGGCTTTTTTGTCGGCCAATGTATTGGCGACTTCACGCATCGGGCCGATCGCGGTACCGTTGGCCATGCCGGCTGGGTTGGTCTTGAAACTGGCAACGGCGGTTTTCTGGCCGGTGACGTAGACGCTATATGTGGTCAGCGGTTTCAATTTGAATAGCGACACTTCCAGCGCATCGACCACGCCCAGATTACGTGCCACA
>JAYTZV010000225.1:0-4053 GCA_043741695.1 Burkholderiales bacterium | reverse complement strand
GCAAATCAAGACATCGCTGGTTACCCATCGCCAGCACATCAACGGTATGGTTTGCCAGCGACGTGATTCGCTATACTTGGCCTCAACGACCTAACTTTCTCTCACCTGCAGGAGTCATCATGAACCGCGATATGTTCGAAGCCGCACTGATTAGCGAAGGCTTTTCCGACATCGTGACGGTCGAGCGCATCGCCGACGGATTTCTCGATACGCACGCCCATCCGTTCGAAGCGAAAGCCTTGATACTGGCTGGCGACATCACCTTGCAGATCGACGCCGTCACGTGCCGTTATCAACCCGGCGAGATATTTCATCTGCCTGCAAATCAAATCCATACCGAACGCTACGGCGCAGGTGGAGTGCGTTATCTGGTCGGTCGAAAATAACCAACCAGCGCGACCACTCGCGGGCGCATTGTCGCGTCAATAGCCCGCCGCACCTCGCACCAGTTCAATCGCCCAAAAATCGGCAATCATCGGTATCATGCGAACGCGCATCGCCGATGCATACGTTTTGATGTCAACCCGGATCACTGTCGATGTGGATCGTTAATATCGCCTTGAAGAGGCCGTACACGTTCATCGTGATGGCACTGCTGATTATTCTCTCCACGCCGCTGGTGCTGGTGCGCATGGCGACTGATATTTTCCCCGAGATTAATATCCCGGTCATCAGCGTCATCTGGAATTACACCGGTTTGTCGGCGCAAGAGATGGGGCAGCGCATTTCGGCCAACAATGAACGGGCGATCACCACCATCGTCAACGATGTCGAGCACATCGAATCGCAGTCACTGGCCGGCGTGGCGATCATCAAAATTTATTTTCAGCCGCAAGCCAATATTCAAACCGCAATTGCCCAAGTCACTGCGGTTGAGCAGTCGATCCTGCGCCAGCTGCCACCGGGAATTACGCCACCGCTCATCATCAAGTATTCGGCTTCCAGCATCCCGGTGATTCAGCTCGGATTGTCGAGCGCAACGATGTCGGAGCAAGGCTTGTTCGATCTGGCGCTGAACGCGATCCGCTCGAAGCTGGTAACGATTCCGGGTGTGGCGATTCCCTTTCCGTACGGCGGCAAAAGCCGCGTAGTGTCCGTCGATCTCGATACCAAAGCGCTGCAGGCGACGGGCCTTGCACCGATCGATGTGGTCAATGCAATAAATACCCAAAACCTGATTCTGCCGGGTGGCACCGCCAAAGTCGGTGGCACCGAATATGCGATCAACCTGAATGGCTCGCCTGCCGTTCTCGATGAACTCAATGCGCTACCAATTCGCACCATCAATGGTGCGACGACGTATGTCGGTGAGGTCGCCCATGTGCGCGATGGCTTTACGCCGCAAACCAATATCGCTCGCAAGGATGGTCAGCGCGGAGTGTTGTTGTCGATTCTCAAAAACGGTGGCGCCTCCACCCTCGATATCGTTGCGTCGTTAAAAGAGGCGATGCAAAAAATCACGCCGGGCTTGCCGGAAGGTGTGCAGATCGTATCGCTGTTCGACCAATCGGTATTCGTCAAGGCAGCGATCTCGGGTGTGGTGCACGAGGCGCTGATCGCTGCGCTCTTGACGGCTGCCCTGATCCTGCTTTTTCTGGGCAACTGGCGCACCACATGCATCATCGCGATTTCGATTCCGCTATCGGTGTTGTCCTCCATCTTGGCGCTATATGCAATCGGTGAAACCATCAACATCATGACGCTCGGTGGGCTCGCGCTAGCGGTCGGTATTCTGGTCGACGATGCAACAGTGACGATCGAAAATATCGAACGCTATCTCCACATGGGCCATGATCTGCAGACCGCGATCATCGAAGGTGCGGGGGAAATCGCCATCCCTGCGCTGGTCTCGACACTGTGTATTTGCATCGTCTTCGTACCGATGTTTTTTCTGACTGGCGTGGCACGGTTTTTATTCGTGCCACTGGCTGAAGCAGTGATGTTTGCCATGCTGGCGTCGTATCTTTTGTCGCGCACGCTGGTGCCAACACTGGTGATGCTGTTTATGAAAAATCATGCAGCGGCACCGAAGTCAACAAAGACGAATCTGCTGCAAAAAATTTATCTGAATTTCGATGCAGGCTTCGAGCGATTTCGTGGCGGCTACATCGTTATTCTCAGCGCGCTGCTGCCGCGTCGCCGTATGTTTGCCGCGCTGTTTCTGGGCTTCTGCGTGTTGTCGAGCGGACTATACAGCGTACTCGGACAGGATTTTTTTCCCAGCGTCGATGCTGGTCTGGTACGGCTGCATTTTCGTGCTGAGACTGGTACGCGCATTGAAGAAACTGCACGTCTGGCGGACAGCATCGAGGCAGTGGTCCGAGAGATCGTACCTGCACGAGATCTGGACACCATCCTCGATAACCTCGGCCTGCCGTATAGCGGTATCAATCTGTCGTACAGCAACGCGGGTACGATCGGCACCTTCGATGGTGAAATCCAGATTGCGCTGAAGGCCGACCATGCACCGACTGACCGGTATGTCGATACGCTGCGGCGTGAACTGCCGCGCCGCTTTCCGGGTATCGAGTTTTTTTTTCCAGCCTGCCGATATCGTCACGCAAATTCTGAATTTTGGTTTGCCTGCTGCGATCGATGTGCAATTCGCCGGCAACAATTTACGTGAAAATTATCGTCTCGCCAGCCTGCTCCAAAAAGCGGTGCAGCAGATTCCGGGTACGGTCGATGTGCATATCCAGCAGCGGGTCAATCAGCCTAATCTCGGCTTGACCATGGATCGCACCCAGCTACAGCAGCTTGGACTATCCGCCGCCAACGTTGCGCAAAGCGTCTTGATTCCGCTGTCTGGCAGTTCGCAAACCGCACCAGCGTTCTGGCTCAATCCAGTCAATGGTATTACCTACAACATCACGGTGCAGTCACCGCAGTACAACATTGATTCGCTCGACAGCCTGCTACAGATTCCGGTCGGTGTCGGTGGTAATGCGCCGACCCAGTTGCTGGGTAATCTGGTGCAGCTCAAGTCGGGCCGTCAGCCCGCAGTGGTATCGCGCTACAACATCGAGCCAGTCATCGATTTGTATGTAAGCGTGCGTGGTCGTGATCTCGGCTCGGTGGCGAGCGCAGTCGAACAAGCGATCACGCCGATCCGTGCGCAACTGCCGAAAGGTGCGTCGATCACGGTACGCGGCCAGGTACAGACAATGCGGTCATCGTTCGTTGGATTAGGTATCGGCTTGTTGATGGCGATCGCGCTGGTGTACTTGCTGATTGTGGTGAATTTTCAATCATGGATCGATCCGCTGATTATCATTATGGCGCTGCCTGCGGCGTTGGCAGGAATTGCATGGATGCTGTTTTTAACAGCCACCACGTTAAGCGTGCCGGCATTGACCGGCGCGATCATGACGATGGGCGTGGCAACCGCCAACAGCATTCTGGTGATTTCCTTTGCGCGCGAGCGATTACAGGCGGGCGAGGCGCCGCTATCGGCTGCGCTTGAAGCCGGTGCAACCAGGCTCAGGCCCGTCATGATGACGGCACTGGCCATGATGATCGGCATGCTGCCGATGGCGCTGGGTCTGGGTGAAGGCGGTGAACAAAATGCGCCGCTCGGACGTGCCACCATTGGCGGCCTGCTGTTTGCTACCGTCTCCACATTATTTTTTGTTCCGGTGATTTTTGCGGACGTGCATCAGCGTTTGGCGCGTCGTGCCGCTGCACGCGCTGCACGCTTCGGGCGCGATGCAACCCTCTCATTGAAAGAAGCCCCGCCTCATGTCTGAAGATCGTCACGCCTCGATGGGTATCCACGGCCTGCAAACGCATGCCGCCGCACGCGGTATCCGGCGTCTGCAGCTGTATCGTCGCGTCAAATGGATTGCTTTTTTTATGGTCCTTGTATTACTGATCGGCGCGGCAATCGTGATCGGTCTGCGCTTTGCGCGCGTGCAGTCACTGAACGAAGCGGCACGGAGCCAGTCGCAAGTCTTTGTCACGGTTGTGACGCCAAAACGTGCAAGTACTGCATCGATGCTGACCCTGCCCGGCACTTTGCAAGGGGTAATCGAAGCACCGATCTATGCCCGCACG
>JAYTZV010000224.1:0-27787 GCA_043741695.1 Burkholderiales bacterium | reverse complement strand
GTGCGATGTGCTACCCCAACATGCATGATTGCTGTTCAAAGTGGCCTTGTTCGTGCACTTGCCCTTTACCTTATGACCTTGTTCCTTATGTTGTGATTCTGTGTTGTACCTGTTCTTTGTGCGTGTGCAGGTGGCGAGGACACAGTTGGTGCTGCGCGCAGCATTGAGACTGTGCGTGGCGCTCAAACAGCTGGACCAAATCCACAGCAGCAAAATAGTCTCAACAGCATTACTAACAACAGCAACAGGAATAGCAGTAGCAGCAGTCGAGGCGGCAGGGGAGGCAGGGGGTCTCGAAACATACCACTGCAGCAACAGCAACAGCAGCAACAGCAGCAGCAAGACCGGCACGAAGAGCCGCAGGAGGATCGTAGCGATCAACAATCCGGCGCGATGGTGCTGCAGATGATCGCTATGGAATCCGGCGACGATCTCGCTACCGATCAGCTGGCCGAGCGGCTCGCATTGGTATCCGGAGACGATGGCTTTTTCGACGTATTGCATCCCGACGGCAGCGTGCTGTCGGTGGCGGTAACGCATACGCCGGCGCGTGTGTCGCTGTTATTGAACACTACGTCAGAGGGCGTCAATGCACAATTGAAGCGATGCAAAATGGAACTGGAGCAGCGTTTGGCGCGACGTATGGGCAAGGATGTCGTTATTGCCATCCTGTAACCATGCTTCATTGAAAGCCTTCATGTCCCAGACCGAATCCACTGCCGAAGCGATTGTCGATCTGGTCATCGCCAAGCCAAAACGCAAGCCGCGTACCCCATCGAAACAACCTAGTACCTCAGTGCTCGACGCATTGCCCGAGCGGGCCGATGCGTCGCTCACAGCGGTACCGAAAGTGCGACGAGCGCGGCGCAACAAGGCAGATGCAGTATCCGAATCCTCACCTACACCAGCATCGGAACCTGCACCGCAATTTGCACTTAAATCTGCATCGGAATTTTCGCCGGAATGCGCTTCGGAGTTGGTATTAGACCAGGTATCAGAACCCGTATCGCATCCGGTATCAGACCCGATATCAGAACCGGCTTCAGAACCGGCATCAGAACCCATATTAGAACCAGTATCAGGACCGGTATCAAAACCCGTTTCAGCCTTATCGCCGGCACCTATCTCAACCGAAGGCGACTGCCCGCAAATTTCGCAGGTGGCCGAAACGCAAGCACCTTCCGTCATCGCTGCGCTGAACCTGCAGGAAGTCGCCGTTCCGATTACTGGAAGCGCGCGTTTGGTGCACCTTCCGGTAACCCCGCCTTTGCATCCCGATGTAGTCACGCTTGCACGTGCGGTGAGAGGCGGTCGTACAACTCTGCTGCCCGCGCTGGGTGCCGACGCGTCTTTTAGCATGCGCTTAATCACGGATACGGCTATTCCGGCCGACCCGTATTGCGCACTCGTGTTGCATTCCCCCGGTGGCCCGATCGAGCTTGGTGATGGTGTGCGCTTGCTGGCGGCACTGACCGGCATCGATCTCGGACACAGCGCCGTTGAACTACCAAACACGCAGCGGCTGCACAGTGCCGTGATCGGTCGACTCGGACAAACGCCGCTGCGCGAGGCTACATCGATTATTCGCGGCTGTCTGCCACCGGATCGCACTGACGATACAGACAGCGATGCACACAACGACGCAGACAACAACGCAGACAGCGACGCAGACAGCGATGCACACAACGACGCAGACAGCGATGCACACAACGACGTAGACAGCGACGCAGATACTCAGATAAACATTAATGCAGCCACGTCGATGCAGACCATGCGTCTCACGCTGCGCAGCACGCAGCATGCGTTCTCAATGCAGGCCCGCGCCAGCGCCGCAACCTGGCTCGATCTCCTCACGCGTGCGCGCTGGCAGCAGGAACAGCTTCCCCTCAACATTTTCGATGCGCTGCCGGTGCACCTGCCAGTGTTGATCGCTACCCACGCCTTGCCGCTCGTGATGTTGGCTGATATTGCTGCTGGTGATGTGCTGCTGCCTGATACCGCCGCTTTCGATTGCACCGGCAACGGTCGGCTGTGCTGGCGCGGCATGCAAATCACGGTTGCTTACACCGCATCGGCCGCACTCACCATTCTTTCTCTGGAGTCCAACATGGAACCGCACGACGATGCCACTGACGGTGCCACCGACACTACTACCGACGATGTGATGTTTCACGCGCTGCCGCTGCACCCGCCTGCGTTGGCAGACGAGGTACTTGCCGGCTTGCCGGTGCAGCTGCGATTTGAAATGGGCCGCTGCCACACCACGCTGGATTGCCTACGCACGCTGGCGGCCGGCACGATCTTGCCGATCGAAGGTGGCTCGCCCTCCGCAATCGCGGTTGTCGCCAATGGTCGCCAATTGGGTAGAGGCGAGCTAGTGGAAGTCAATGGACAGCTCGGTATTCGTATCGTCCACTGGTTTGCCTGATGGGTGCCGGCCAATACGATATTGTTTCCTTTGCCGTATTGCTGGCGATGCTGTCGCTGGTACCGTTGGTCGTTGTCATCACTACCTCGTTTCTGAAAATTTCCCTCGTCATGCTGGTCACGCGCAATGCACTGGGCGTACAGCAGGTGCCACCCACGCTGGCAATTTACGGCATCGCCTTGTCGATTACGTTGTTCGTGATGGCACCGACCGTGCAGGAAATCGGTAAGCGCGTGGTCTCCATCGAAAGCGAATCCAATACGGGCACCAAGCGCACCGCGTTGATCGAACAGGCACAAAACGCGTTCGAACCATTGCGTGGGTTCATGCTGAAACATTGCAAGCCCGAGCAGCGTGAGATCTTTTTGGCGAGCGCAAAAAAACTTTGGCCAAAAGAGTATTCGGCCACTGCGACATCGCGCGACGTGCTTGTGCTGGTGCCTGCATTTGTGGTGTCGGAACTGCAGACCGGTTACGAAATTGCCTTTCTTATTTATATCCCGTTTGTCGTGATCGATTTGCTGGTGTCGAATTTGCTGATGGCACTGGGCATGCAACAGGTCAGCCCGCAAACGATTACGGTGCCGCTCAAGCTGCTGTTGTTTGTGATGGTCGACGGTTGGGGAAAATTGTTGAATGCGCTGGCGTTGTCGTACTCGTGAAGAGATGCAATGGCGTACTGATACCGACAATGGCAGGCTGCACAAGAGGTGCATCAATCTGCGTACGGCACGTGGCACGTATCGATCAACACGCACTGAGTGGTCTGCATTCGGTAAGTAATTTTTGAATTGATGTGAAAGGAAATTTTGATGGCAGATTCACTGACTTTTTTTCAGCAAGGCTTGTGGCTGATCATCATGTTGTCGGCTCCACCGCTGCTGGTGGCAACGCTCTGCGGTGTGATTGTATCGCTGGTGCAAGCGGTCACACAAATTCAAGACCAGACGCTGCCGTACGTAGTCAAATTAATGGCAGTGGCAATTACTCTCGGCATGACCGGCCGATGGATTGGCAGCGAACTGATTCAAGTCGCCAATGCTGCAATCAACCTGATACCCAACGCGGGACGCTGACACGCTTTAAATTTGCACCACCAGTAACGTTCCAATCGCTGACGCACGGCGCGTTGACAATACCTCACGCCGTGCAATAAACCGGGCTGCCAATGCCGCAATCCCTGCTTCTCGACATACAAAATATGATGGTCGCGCTGGCGCTGGTGATGCCGCGCACGTTTGTCTGTCTGGCGATTTTGCCGGGCTTTGGCACTCGCACCTTGGTGGGTATTGCGCGCAATGCGGTCTCGATGGCGATCGCTTTACCGGCGTGGCTACCAACATATTATTTTGTTCAACAAGGACAGGTTGATTATCTGATGGCGGCGGCACTCGGCTTCAAGGAGGCCGCGATCGGTCTGGTGATTGGTGTGCTGCTGTCGGTCCCGATCTGGATCATGCAATCGATCGGCTCGATTCTCGATACCCAGCGCGCCGCGACGCAAGTGATGTCGGACAGCGCATCGCTCGATGCCGACGCCAGTGCCACCGGCGCACTGCTGCTGCAGGCGGTAATGCTGGTGATGATTCAGGCAGGCTTGTTCGCTGCACTCGTGCGCATCATGATCGAGAGCTATGGACTATGGCCTGCCTTCAGCCTCACGCCACCGTTCGAGCTCGGGCACATGGAAGTCCTGATCCAGCGCTTCGGTGAATTTTTCTGGCATCTGGCGGTGTATGGCGGGCCGGTACTGATTCCGTTGTTGCTGATCGACTTCACACTCGCAATCATCGGCATTTTTGCATCGAACCTGCAAGTGTCTTTTGTTTCATCGCCGATCAAGAGTCTGACTGCCTTGTTTATTTTGATGGTGTATTGGCCGACGCTGGCGCATTACGTCGCCTACGATTTCAGTCACTTGCTCGATCTGGTGCCGATGCTGCTGCAAGCCACGCGCAAGGAGCCGTGAGATGGCAGAAAAAACCGAACAACCCACCGATAAAAAACTCGAAGACGCACGCGAAAAAGGGCAAGTGCCTGTCAGTCGCGACATGGCGCGGCTAGCGACTTTTTTTGTGCTGGGACAAATTGCGTTTGTCACCGAGAACATGTGGCATCTGGAAATCGACGATTTATTTTCACTCGCACTGCAGCGCATCGGTCAGCCATTTTTACCGGCGTTTGCCGAGATCATCACGTCAGCCGGCCGGCTGTTGCTGATCGTCTTCGGCGCGCTGAGTTTGACTGGTGTAGTGGTGGCGATCATGGCCTACTGGGGTCAGTTTGGCATTTTACTGTCGTCAAAGTCGATGGGATTGAAATTTGACCGGCTTAATCCGGTGCAGGGAATGATGCAGCTTTTTTCGAAAAAAAAGTTGGTGGATTTATGCGCATCGCTCCTCAAGGCGATGTTGATCGGCTACGTGCTGTACGTACTGATCGTCGATCAGCTACCGACAATTTTGAAATTATCTGGTGGTACGCCACGCGATATTTACTACGGATTTATCGCGATTCTGGCGCTGCTCTTCAAGATCGCGGTCGGCGTTTGTTTTTCGTTTGCGTTGGTTGATCTGGTCAGCCAACGATATTTTCATACCAAGTCGCTGATGATGAGTCTGGATGAAATCAAACGCGAATACAAAGAGTCGGAAGGTGACCCGATCGTCAAAGGAACCCGCAAACAACTCGCCCGGCAGTGGGCCAACGAAGGCCCGGCAGCGCGTACCGAAGAGGCCAATGCGGTGGTGGTCAATCCGACCCATTTTGCGGTCGCACTTTTGTATGATCAGGAATCATCACCGGTACCGATGGTGCTGGCCAAAGGCAAAGACGAGATCGCGCAAGCGATGATCGCCCGTGCGCACGAATGTCAGATCCCGGTGATCCGTCATGTTTGGCTGGCACGCACGCTATACGCCACTGCAAAGGCCGACAGCGTGATCCCGAAGTCAAGCTACGAAGCCGTAGCGCATGTGTATGCAGTCATCCAGGAAATGACCGAGAGCGGCGATATCAAACCGATGACCGAGCTGGAGACGCGTGGCGAGCCACCCGATGCAGCGCTACCTTCATGACCTGCCACGCAATCGGTGCAATCAGTCGGGCTTGATACCGATCGATTTTAGCGGCCGCCGAACAGCCAGTTTCGCCGCTGTGATCAGATCAGCCGATTCGACTGGCTTGGCCAGATGGATCAGATAGCCGGCGTCGATCGCGCGACGTTTGTCTTCTGGTCTGGCGAAGGCGGTGAGGGCAATGGCAGGCAACGGTAGTTGACCGGCTTCTTCGTCGTCACGCACCATGCGCAGCAGTTGGTAACCGTCGATTTGCGGCATCCCGATATCGCTGATCAACAGATCCGGACGGCTGTGGCGGATCATCTCAAGCGCCTCGAGTGCCGAATTCGCCAGTCGCACGGTGGCACCAGTTTGTTCGAGAATTTCGCGCATCACCGCACCGGCGTCGGGCTCATCATCGACCACAACGACATCGGCCGGCCAATCGCCGCAATCTGTTTCGGCGGCATCCATCGATGAACTTGTCATCGACAACGAGGCGACGTCCTTGTCTACCGCTAACAGCGCCGGTAATTCAATCGAAAATACCGACCCACGCGAGACGCCCTGGCTGGATGCACTGACGTGTCCACCGTGCAGTTCGATCAACGACTTTACGATCGACAAGCCCAGACCGAGTCCCATGTGGGTGCGCGTAATACTGCCGTCGGCTTGCGTGAAACGGGAAAATAAAGAAGGTAAAAATGCGGGTGCGATGCCTTGGCCAGTATCGCTCACCGTGATGATTACTTTGTCGTTGCTGGCGAACTGGCGCACCTTGATTACTGAATCATCGGAGCTAAACTTGATCGCGTTCGACAGCAGGCGCGACAGGATTTGCTGCATTCGCGGTATATCTGCTTCAATGGCAATGCCCGGTTCGTCGATCGCCACTTCAATCTTGATGCCCCGCGTGGCCGCCCCCGGTGCACATGCAGTTACGCTGGCGGCGATGACTTCATTTGACCGGACTGGCTGTAAATCGAGGATAATTTTTCCGGCGATGATCGCGCTGGCATCGAGCAAGTCATCGATCAGGCGTGCTTGTTGTCGCGCGCTGCGCTCGATCGTCGCCAATGCCGTAGAGGCTTTATCGGACAAGCGCGAACTGCTGCGTTGTAGTACCTGAGTCCAGCCGAGAATCGTGTTCAGCGGTGTGCGCAATTCATGCGATAGCGTCGACAAAAATTCATCTTTCACCAGACTCGCGTGTTCCGCTACCCCCCTTGCGATGCGTGCTTCTTCTTCGCTTTCGCGCAGCGCGTCTTCGGTACGTTTCTCGCGTGAGATATCGATCATGATGCCACTGCAGCGCAGCGCCACGCCGTTCTGATCGCTGTTCTGATCATGTGTGGCGCGGCCGATTGCACGTAACCATCGGGTGCGATCGTCAGCAGTCACGACACGGAATTCGACATCGAAGCGCGTTCGACGCGCCGTTGCGCTATCGATTGTGCGCCGCACGCGGGCACGATCGTCCGGATGCAGCAACTGGAAAAACGCATCAACGGTGATGCTGTGCTGGTGTGGCTTCAAGAAAAAGAAGGTATTGCCAGCCGAGTTCAGCTGCAGCGGTCCATTCGGCAAAATATAGTCAAAGGTGCCAAGATCGGCAGCAGCCACGGCAGCGGCCATGTCTGGCTCGGCTTGCGTGGAAGTTGGCGTGGAAGTCGGCGCCGATGCGGCAATCGCTATTTCAGGATCGGCTACATTAATTGTTGCAACCGATCCTGACACCGGTGCCAACAGGGTCGCGTCTAGTTGAGCGCCAGGTACGGTGGCTTCTTGCCGATACAATAAAATTGTGGTGGTCGCTCCATCCTGTGCAAGCATCGGCGAAATGACCAGCGTAGCTCGGCCGGTAATAGGTGACGCGTGGCCCTTCTCGCCTCGTGGCTCCAGTGAGACGACTTTGCGCGTTCTGGCAACGCATACTTGCGCACACAAATCGGGCACTGAATCTACGTCGGCTTCGGCTAAATCGATCAACGTCCAGTTGCGTGGTAAAACATCTACGAGTGAATGCCCAATGACCTGTTCACGTTCGCGCTGTACCTCCTGCAAAAACGTCGGCGACGCATCAACGATCGTCAACGACGCGTCAGGTGCGACAAGCACAAAACTGACAGGCAGTGCGTGCAGAATCTGACCTGCATCGATGCGCGAGGTCATGGCATGCCCGCCACGCTCAAATGCATGCTAAAACGAGAGCAATTATGCATCCGGAAATTCATGATCCTCCATCACGCTGATTTCATACGATGTTGCTGCATTGCCGGTCTTTGCTGATGTGACTGGCTCCGTTACTGTAGCAGTGCCGCCGTTAAAAATCTGATAGCAGTTTTTGCCGTTACGTTTGGCGTCATACAACGCCTTGTCGGCAAGTGAAATGAGTAGATCAACGCCAACGGCGTGGTCTGGAAAAATACTGATACCGATGCTGGTCGTGATCTCGATCGGTGTGTCCTTGATCCGGTAGGGGGCCGAGATTGCTGCGATCAGTTTAGTGGCGGGAATGTGGACATCGCGAGGATGCGTCAGCTCGTCGAGCACCATTACGAATTCATCACCGCCAATTCGCGCCACCGTATCACCGCGCCGCGCAGCGTCGACCAGTCGGTGCGAGGCCTCCTGCAGCAGCAGGTCACCATAGTCATGACCCCAACTGTCGTTGACCTGCTTGAAGCCGTCGAGATCGATAAACATCACCCCAACGTGACTGTGATTGCGGCGTGCCCGTTCAATCGACTTGCCGAGCCGATCTTCGAGTAGCCGCCGGTTCGGTAATTCGGTCAACGCATCATGTAACGCAAGTCGACGTAGTTGTGTACTGGTCTGAGTTGCCTGTTTGTAAAGCAGCCGAACTTCGAGCATATTGCGAATGCGTTGAAGGACTTCGACAAAATCGAACGGCTTGCTGATGAAATCTTTCGCCCCCGATTCGAGCGCGCGGTGTTTGTACGCCGGTTGCGCCGTGATTGCTAGCACCGGTAGCCACGCGTCGCGTTCAAGTTCACGCAAACCTGCCATGACATCGAAGCCATCCATTTCCGGCATCTGGATATCGAGCAGAATCAAATCGTAGCGATGCTGACGGTGCAGTTCAACCACTGCCTTTGGCAGCGTGGTCGAACTGACGTTGTCGTACCCTTCCTGCTCCAACACGGCGAGCAGCAAATCGACGTTATCATGACAGTCGTCTACGACAAGTATTTTTGCGTGAAACAGATCTTCGGTACTGATCATGTGTAGTCTGGCGATAAAGTAGTGATGCAATCAGGCGTGATGATCGATTGATCGCTCAGCACGCATCAGCGTGCACAGTAACTGACTGGCGCATTCTCAAATGGTTCCACATGGTAACAAGAACGGTAGTCAAAAAATGTGCGGCAGGTCGCTTATTTGTCGATCTTGCGATAATTGAAAAAGTGCGAGAAGGCTGCGCAGTTGCAGCCGGAACGCGTATGTTCACTCATTTTTTGTCGTTTTCCCGCAGCTGGACGCTGCCAGGCTTGCCCATCACCTGTGGTGAGCATGTCGATTCTTACCATCCACACCGCACATAAAATGTTTTTCAATGGAATTGTTGACCGATTGTGTGGCAACATTTGCCCATGAAACGACTTCCGAATTTTCTAGCCGGGCTAGGTGTCAATCTAGCCTTCTGGTTCAGCCTTTCATCGATTGTCCTCACGCTCATCCTGTCGCAAGTAATTGAACGCGAGGCGTCGTCATCGCTGCGTGCCGAAATCGGTCAGCGTCTCGCCGATCTCGCGCTGCAAACCACCGACAAGCTCGATCGTGGCATGTACGAACGCTTCCGCGAAGTGCAATTGATGGCCGACCGCAGCGAAATCGGTGACCCGGCGGTTTCACCCGCCGAGAAGCAAAAGCTTCTTGACCGGATGCAGCAAACCTATCGTTACTATGCATGGATCGGCATCGCCAACATGGACGGCCGCATTGTTGCGGCGAGCAACGGCATTCTGCAAGGCGCGGATATATCGAAGCGGCCATGGTATCCAAACGCGTTGCGCGGCGTGCATATCGATGACGTGCATGAAGCAAAGCTGCTTGCGCGCTTGTTACCGGCAGATCCATCGGGCGAACCGGTGCGTTTTGTCGACGTTGCTTTTCCCTTTTTGAAGCCAGACCATAGCGTCGGTGGTGTGCTGGCGGCGCACCTGAGCTGGAGTTGGGCACGCACAATCGAACAATCAGTGATCAGTGCGTCGGCACGCAGCCGTCGGATTGACGCGATGATCGTTGGCGGTGACGGTACCGTGCTGCTAGGCCCGCCAGGCTTGCAAGGATCGCGTCTTGATCAGACCGCATTCAAGAATGCGCAGCATGGCGAGGGAAAATTCGTCGTACAAACGTTGAGTGACCACAAGCCCTATTTGATCGGCTACAGCGTCTCAAGTGGATTCGAAGCGTTTCCGGGATTTGGCTGGACCGTGCTCGTGCGTCAGGATCTGGAAGAAGCATTTTTGCCAGTACGACAAATTCAGCGGCGCGTGTTGTGGAGCGGCTTTTCAATTGCACTGGTTTTTTCGCTGCTGGGCGTGCTAAACGCGCGGCGCATTTCGCGGCCACTGGTGTCGCTGTCGAGGGCAGCGACCCGATTGCGCCGCGGTGAGGCGATTAGTCTCGGCAAATTTACCGACAGCTTCAGGGAGGTCGATGCTCTTGCCGACTCGTTCGGTGCCTTAGTCACCGACCTGCAGAGCAACCAGAAAGAGCTGACGGAGCTTAACGCTTCGCTCGAACAACGTGTTGTGCAGCGCACAGAAGATCTGCTACGCAGTGAGCTTCGATTACGCACCATCACGGATAATTTACCGGTGCTGATCTCCTATATCGATCGTGACCATCGGATGATGTTTTGCAACGGGACCTTCCGCGATTGGGCGGGGATTGATCCGGAAAAGGTGATTGGTAAGCTTGTGCTCGATATTATTGGTGCCGAGTTATATCAACAGCGCCGACAAAACATGGAGCGGGCGTTGGCCGGTGAGCGCGTGGTGTTTGATATGGTCTCGACTGCAATGGGCGTGACCCGCCACCTCTATACGACTTATATTCCGGACCGCCGCAAGGATGGCAAGGTGATCGGGTTTTACACGCTCAGTACCGACGTCTCGGCAATGAAGGAGGTCGAGCAGAAATTGACTTTGCTGGCGCGTCATGACAGCTTGACCGGCCTGCCTAATCGCGGTCAGCTCAATGAAAAGCTCGGCGAGAGTATCAAGCGCAGCCGACGCCAAAACCATCCGCTTGGCGTGCTGTTTCTCGATATTGATTACTTTAAAAAAATTAACGATACCTTCGGCCACGCTGCCGGTGACATCGTGTTGAAAGAATTTGGTCTGCGTCTTCAAAACGTGGTGCGCGATACCGATACCGTGGCGCGGCTGGCGGGCGACGAGTTCATCGTCTTGCTGGAAGGTTTGCACAACAGCGCTGAAGCGGCGGCAGTGGCACAAAAAATTGTGAACGCCGTTGCCGAAAAAATCTTTACTGGCGTGCATGCACTTTCGGTGACGACCAGTATCGGCATCGCTTTTTCGACATCCTGCGAACTAACCGCGAAAGAATTCTTGGCGCAAGCAGACCGGGCGTTATATGCCGCCAAATCGGAGGGACGCAATCGCTTTTCGTTGATCATGGTGGATCAGGAGAGCGCGCTCAGTGCGCGATCGACAGAGGGTCACGTACGAACGCCTCAAATTCCCGCAGCGGCACAGGGCGACTGAAGAAATAGCCCTGGTAAAAAAAACACCCGAGTCCGGCCAGCCGGAGTTTTTGCTCTGCCGTTTCGACTCCTTCGGCAATCACCGCCAGGCCGAGACTGTTGCCGAGCGCGACGATGGTGCGCGAAATCGCTTCGTCGTTTGGATCGGTGAGAATATCGCGGACGAACGACTGGTCGATCTTTAATTGATCCAGCGGCAGCAGTTTCAGATACGACAGCGACGAGTAGCCGACACCAAAATCGTCCAGTGAAAACCCGACACCTTTGGCCTTAAGCTGCGTCATTTTTTCGATCGTGTCCTCGACACTTTCCACCAGCAGGCTTTCAGTCAATTCAAGTTTCAGTCGACGCGGATTGGCACCAGTTCGCTCCAGCACGGTCAATACATCAGCGACAAAACCAGCCTGCCGCAACTGGCGCGCACTGACATTGACGGCCAGGCTCAGATCGGCAAAAGCGGGGTCAACTGCCCATTGCGCCAGCGTGCCACAAGCCTGTTCGAGAACCCAGTTACCGAGCGGAATAATCAAGCCGGTTTCTTCAGCGAGCGAAATGAATTGTAGTGGCGGCACCACACCACGCTGCGGATGCTGCCAGCGCACCAGCGCTTCGGCACCCGTGGGTATGCCGGTCGCATCGACCTGCGCCTGAAAATGCAGCAGAAATTGTTCGTTCTTGATGCCAGCGCGCATTTCGGACTCCAGCAGCGTGCGTGCAGTCACAACCGCCTGCATGTCGGTATCAAAGAACTGCATCGTGTTGCGGCCGGCCGCCTTGGCTTGATACATCGCCAGATCTGCGCGTCGTAGCAACTCATCGGCTGAATCGCGGCCGGCGGCAAACAAGGTGATGCCGATGCTCGGCGTTGAATGCGCTTCATGTTCGCCAAGCAGAAAAGGATCTTCGAACGAAGTCAGAATTTTTTCGGCCACCATTTTTGCGCGCGACGCCGCTTCGTGCGGCGAGTCGCTCAAATCGACCAGCAGGATCACGAATTCGTCGCCACCAACCCGCGCCACGGTGTCGCTAGCGCGCAAGCAGTAGCTCAGCCGAACCGCGACCAGTTGCAGCAGCAGGTCACCCGTATCGTGACCAAAGCTGTCATTCAAGGCCTTGAAATTATCCAGATCGATGCCGAGTAATGCACCCATGCGACCGCTGCGATCATTGGCGTCGAGCGTGTGCTGCAGGCGATCGCGCAGTAGTGAGCGGTTCGGCAAATCCGTCAGCAAATCATAAAACGCGAGATGCTCGATTTTATTTTCGGCCGACTTGCGCTGCGAGATATCGGTCTCGATGGCCATGATTGATAACGGCACACCGTGTTCGTTACGGATCAGGGTCCAGCGTGCTTCTACCGGCAGCACATTGCCATCCTTGCGCCGCTGCAGCAATTCGCCGCGCCATTCACCATCGCGTGTTGTGAGATGCAATATCTCTTGCAGATCGCACGATTCGCCTTCGGTGCGCGACAGCATCTGGCTACCGCAGGCTTCAGCCTGCGTCCAGCCGTAAAGCCGCTCCGCACCTTTGTTCCAGAAGGTCACCATGCCATCCATGTCGCGCACGATGATTGCATCCGTGGCGTAATCGAGTAACGCGGCCTGATCACGCAAACGCAGATCGGTTGTCTGCCTTTCAATTTCAGCACCTACCGTGGCACCGATAATGCGCAATGTCGAAAGAATGTAATCGATACGTTCGAGTGGTTCACGAAACAGCACGAACAGCATGCCGATCGGATTGCCTGCAGTATTGTCGAGACGACGTCCAACGTAGGCTTGCAGCTGGTCAGCCTCAGAAGCAATGAGTCTAGCGAGCGCACCGTGTGCATTGGCAACCTGCATGCATTCGTGGTCGCTCTGTAAATCTGCAAATGGTGCGCGTTTAAGGGGACAGGCAAAATTGGCTTGAACAATACCGTTACTGACCACGGCTATTGTCTGCACACTGTACGGTTGCGCGGCATCGAATCGGGCGATGAAGCCTGCCTGCGCATCCACTGCGTCGACCATGTTCAACGCCATTTGCCGGAAAAAATCATCGGCATTTACAGACGACGTGACTGACACTGCCGCAGCGATTTTTTCGACCGTGATGCGTAGCCTTCGGCGTTCGTCATCAACCCGTCGTGCCTCGATGCCGAAGGCGATATTGTCGGCAAGCTCCTGGAGCAGTGCCATTTCTTCATCGGCTACCGCGCGAATTTCCGATGAATACAGACTGAATGAACCGTAGGTGCGCCGTGCATCTCGCAGTGGCAGACACACCACCGCGCGCAGGCCAACATCGAGAAACTTTTGAGCCCACGGTGCGAAGGTTCCCGCTGTCGCAATATCTGCAATCGCGGTCGGTTCGCCACTGCGAATCGTCGTGCCCGACGGCCCGTAACCCTCTGCGACATCGGCTGACCAGCTGATCACGAGCTTGTCGAGCAGCCAGCCTTCGTCACCCGCGCGCGCCATCGGCACAATGGTTTTACATGTGTCGTCGATAGCGAAACCGACCCAAGCCATTTGATACCCGCCAATCGACCGTACGATACGACACACTTCCTGCAGTAGTTCCTGCTCGGACGTGGCGCGGATCATCGCGTGATTGCAGGCGCTTAGCATGCGCAACGCACGATTGAGTCCTTGCAGAACCAGTTCGGACTGACGCTGTTTGTCCTGATCGAATACCGGTGCGGCGCTACGTGCAGTGCAGTAAAAAAACTCACGCATCGGCGACCAGGCAAGTGTGCAGCGCAAGTGGCGCGACGTTCCCTCGCTGTCAAGATGACGGGACATGAACTGTCCCTTTGTCGTAGTTTCACGCGTCGCCGCAGCAACAGAATGCAGGGAGTCACTCGCACCGTCGGAATAGCTGGCGTGAACGAGATCGAAAAACCGATATGTTGACATCTGCTCTCGGGTCAAGCCCCAGATGGTTTCGCATGCCTTGTCGATAAATACAAAATTGCCTTCTGCATCAAATACTGCCAGTGCTTCCACTGGTGGTAGATCGGCTTGAGTGATCAAGCCGGCAAGCGTTGCCTGATGCCGCGCACCGTAAACCAGCGCCTGCTGCTTGTGGCGGTTACGTAGCAGCGTATCGACGCGTGTGAACAGGGCGGCGTGATCGCTGCCCACGACAGTGGACACTGGATGCGATGTCGTCACGGTGTCGACATCGGCCTGGCGCAATATGATTGGACCCCCATCCGATTCCCGCGCCAGTAATGACCACATCAACTCGATCCCGTTGGCGTCGGCGGTATCGGTATTGAGCACTACCACTTGCGCAGAGGTCGACGCAATCAGGCTGCGCAGGTCGTTGAGGGAAGTGATGGCACAGCGGTGTCCAGCAGCATCGAGCAATGCGCAGAGCGCTTTACCCAGAGAAGGAGCGAGGTTGGCAACAAGTACTGAAACGGTGGAACCTGGCATGACCATATTGAACTTAGCTCCGAAAGCTGGATGGGGCCGGCAGACTTCCATCTGGGCGTACTGTATCAAAGCCGGTGCGCTGGGTCATGTACCTTTTGCTGATATTAGCTTGGGCGCAATGGCAGGACGGATTGGTTTGAGTGAGGATCATGGATAAATTTGCAAACGCAAGTGAGCGTTAATGCGACGGTCAGACAGGCGATGCAAATACCAGACCAGTAGTACTGCAGCGACCGTCAAACCAACCACCAGCCCGATCCAGAAACCGAATGTCGCCATTGGCTGCATGACAAAGTCTGGCAGCCATCGCGCTGCCCACTCGGGTATCAACCCCAACCCTAGCAGGTATCCCAGCGGCATGGCACAGCCCCAGAAAGCCAGCAAGTGGATCAGCATCGGCGGGCGCGTGACCTTATAACCGCGGATCGCGCTGGCAGCGGCAACCTGCGTCGAATCAGATAACTGGAACAGCGCAGCAAGCAACAGCAGACGCGCGGTCAGATCCTGCACCGCTGGATCGTTTGCATACCCGGCTGCGATCTCATGTCGGAACAAAATAATCAATGTGGCCGACATCACACCGAAAGCAAGCGAAACACCGACACCAACCCAGGCCACAAAGCGGGCGCGTAGCAGGTCGCCTTCGCCGACAGCCGTGCCAACGCGCGTCACCAGCCCTATGCCGACACTGAGTGGCACCATGAAGACCAGTGAAATGAAATTGAGTGCGATCTGATGCGCGGCAATCGACACTACACCGAAGCGCGCTACCAGCAGGCCAACGATGGCAAACGCGCTGATTTCTGCGCAATAGGTAATGCCGATCGGTATTCCGATTTTCAGCATGCGGGCAATCTCGGGCCAGCACGGTTTTTCCCAGCGATCGAGCGGCATACTCGACCGGTACACTGGCTCGCGCCGAATCCACCAGATCATCGCAGCCGGCATGAGCCACATGATCGAGCCGGTCGACCACGCACAGCCGAGCGCGCCAAGTTGTGGAAAGCCCCAGTGTCCGTAAATCAGTAACCAATCCATGCAGATATTGAGCAGCAGCGCCAGCAGTGCAATGACCATCGCCGGTTTGGTCTGATTCAGACTGGCACTGTAGCCATACAAAACCCGATAAGCGGCAAACGGTGGCAAGCCGATGCTGATGATGTGGATGAACTGGGTTGCCTTGTCACGTACCAGTGGCGTCATGCCCAGATGGTCAAATACCAATGCCGAGATATTGACCACAACGCAGGCCAGCAAACCGATCCCCAGTGCCTGCCACAATGCCTGCCGTACGATGTGCGCAATCTTGTTGATGGAGCCAGCACCAACTTCGTGCGCTACTACCGCATTGACTGCCATCATCACGCCCATAATCGTCACCAGCACAATTGACCAGACCGACGCAGCCAACGCCACTGCTGCAAGATCATCGGCACTGGCATGGCCGGTCATGGCGACATCAGCGGCGGACATGCCCACCGTCGCTAATTGACCGACCAGCACCGGCCACGCCAGGTGCCAAATGGCGAGGGCTTCGGTGGTAATAGCGGGACGGCGTGCAATGAGTGGAGGCGAGGGCGGCGGGATTGACGGCATCAGGCAGTAGTGTCGAGAGTCTGCAAAACCTGCGATTTTACCTGCACCATATGACTGCAGCGTGAACGTTTTCAGTGCGTTGTAAGGTGTGATTATCGCGACGGTAGCCGACACGCTTTTTGATGTAATTTCTGATGCGCCTCCCGCAACGAATTTTGCTGTGCCACGAAGCAATCAAAAGACGCTAGCAGAGAACGTAATGCGTCCGGTGGTTCACCGAGTTGCAGCAGTGCGTAGCAGGCCGCTTCCAGTGTCGATAGCTGATGTGGTTGATGCGATTTGCGAATCGTATAGCGCGATGGCGGTGGCGCGTGCAGCGCTGAACGCGGCAGCGACTGCAGCAGGGGATTCAAATGCAGCATCTTGCGGCTCTTGCGCCAGGTTGCGTCCAGCACGATCAGGCGCACCCCGATCTGTGTCTGTGCTGGCTCGTTGCAGATCAGTTGATGGGACGGTAAAGCGGCTGCTCCGGCGGACTGCGGATACAGTAGTACCGACTGACGTTGCGAATTGCTGATAATTGCTGTTGCTGCATCCGTCAAAGTCTCGCAAGCGATCAAGACGCTGCCCGACAGGCTCAGATGCAGCAGGCGACCAGTACCTTTGGTTTCGCCGACTTCCAGCGGATGCTGCAAAATCACGACCTCGACCGCAGTCGATTGCGGTCGCACCCACTGGCAGATGCAAGTAGAATGCGCTCGCTTGCAGGTCGCGCAAATCGGTCGCGGTTGAAGCACATTAAGTACATCACAATTCATTGAGGGGTCGGCCTTGCTGACTAAAACGTATCATGCCTGCAAATAAAAAACCTGTTGCCCGCAAAGCGGTTGATTCGCCGGAACAAAAAGATGAAGCGTTGACGCGACAACTGTGCGCGCTCGCGCTCTATCTGTCGGATCAGCCAAAAAAGAATGCGACCACCGAACAAAACCGCGACGATTTTTTCCGTCTGCTGAAAAAATCGCTGCATCAGAAGAACGACGATATTTTGTACGATGCGCTCGACCGGATCAAGCATGAAGGTGGCGGCGCGTACTTATTTCTGAAATCGGCGATCGAAGAGTTGGCTGAAGTCGTTGTGATTCAGCGCCCGAAGGCACCGGCAATTGAAATCAATGCCTTCGTGATTCCTCTTTTTTTACACACCACCGGTGGCTTGAAGCACGCTGAGGCGTTCCAGGATCAAGACGCATTTGAAGCACTCACCAAAAGCATTCAGACCTCCGGCCTCGAAAGTCCCGATGCCAATGTCGTGCTGGTCAATCATGCGTATGTGCTCGACGATATCGATGCAATCACGTTCAGTCATTTGCACGAAATGGTGCGCGACGCGCACGCGGCGATGGTCGATATGCGCAATGCCGCTGCCAACGCGATCGAACGTAGTTTTGGTGATGCGGTTGACGAGCCGTTTGCGCCTGACGATGTCGCGGTCGAACTGCGTTTTTTACTGGGCTTTGCGATGAAGAGTCTGGACGATTCGTTTTACCAGATACCTGCCTCGGAGCAGGCCATGCAGGCTTATTTTGCCCAGCGCGAAAGCCGTTTCCAGCAATGGGCCGAGACCGTTGCGCCACTTGTGCAGCGCTGCTTTGCGTCAGCCGGGCGGCCGGTCGAAACCCATTTTCTGTATCAGGATCTTTTTCATGGCGGCAAAGAGCGCGGCATCGCCGAATACTTTACCTTGCAGATGATGTCGGACCTGAACTACGGTCTGGCCGAACATCAACTGAACGCCAGTGCAAGCCGCGCAGTCATCGCTGCAGCCGAGCTCGGTGACGAAAAAGTCTTGCGTGTGAATTTGTATGTCACCAGCGATGCGGCGTTGCTGGCATCGGCCGAAAAGCCGCTGCATCCCTTTGCCGACGTCGACAGCGAAATACAGGATGTGCGCGACGCACTTGGCATGATCGGACTTGAATCGATTTGGTCTGCTACCGGTTTCGATGAAGACGACAAGCCGATCGGTGAACAGAAGCTAGACTGATTTACGGGTTGTCGACATCGCCGTTGCGGCTCCTGTATCAGACCGCACTGCCAATTGCATTGAGCACACTCACCAGTTTTTCAATGTCGACCGGCTTGGCAAAATGATGGTGAAAGCCTGATGCAAGCGCGCTTTCTCTGTCGGCCGGTTGGTTATAGCCGGTAATGGCGACAAATACCGAATCGCGCATTGATGGCAGCAACACCAGTCGGCGTACCAGCGCTTTTCCGTCCATATCCGGCAGGCCCACATCGAGCAGGCACACGTGTGGTGAAACGTGCGGTGCGCGTTGCAGTGCTGCCGCTGCGCTGTAATCGACCGTGACTTGATGACCGTCGCCTTCAAGAAACATCGCTAGCATGTTGGCGCCATCGACATTGTCGTCGACCACCATAATGCGCAGTGGTGATGCGACCTGTGAGGCGTAAAGAATGCTGGCAGCATCCGCAGCCGGATTGCTGTCAAGACGCGGCAGGGTTACCGTAAATTTGCTGCCATGGCCCGGTACGCTACTGCGAATCGCCACCGTACCTCCATGTAGTTCGACCAAACGCTTGACCAGCGCCAAGCCGATTCCGAGACCACCCATTACACGGTCGGAGTCGCGTTCAGCCTGCGAAAAAAGATCGAATGCGCGCTCTGCCAAAGCTGGTGACATGCCGACACCATCATCGCTGACGGATAAAATACTGGTGGTTGTCGTGGCCTGTAGCACCACCTCGATATGGCCATCTTCGTTCGTATATTTCGCAGCGTTGACGAGCAGGTTGGCGAGGATCTGTACTAGTCGTTCTTTATCGCCGAACACCCATACTGCCTCCATCGGCAGCTTGATTGACAGCAGATGTCGGCGCGCTTCGATGAGCGGGCGAACCTGTTCAACGGCGTCATTGATCACGTTTTTCAAATCGAGCGCGCAGCTCTGCAGCGTGACAAGACCTTGCGTGACGCGCGAGACATCCAGCAGGTCTTGAATCAAACTGGTCATGTGCGCTGATTGCCGCTTGATGACTTCGCCAATCTGACGCACGCGGGTCCTATCGGGTGTGTCGACGGTCAATAACTCAGTGGCAGCACAAATCGGTGCCAGCGGATTGCGCAGCTCATGGCCAAGCATGGCGAGAAATTCATCTTTTTGCCGCGCAACCTCAGTGAGCGCGTTTTCCACCGCCTTGCGGTCGCTGATCTCGTGATAAAAAATCGCCAGCTCGCCACCGAGCGCACGATGGACCCTGACTTCCAGCCAGACGTCCACGTGGTCGCGTAACCGAACCAGTTGTTCGAACGATTCGGCTTTGCCAGTGTGTCTGACACGGTTGTACACTGCCTCGACTTCGGTGCCGCGTACCTCGGGCCAGACTTCCCAGTGATTTTTCCCGATGACCTCGGCGGCGGTGCGCTGGCCCAGTCGCAATCCTTCACTGTTCATGTGTACCACCCGCCAGTCGCGGTCGATCATGCCGAAGCCTTCGGTCATGTTGTTGAAGATCGCCTGGCTTTGGTCGCGTTCCTGCCGTAATTCAAGTTGTGCTCGCGCACTTTCGGCAGCCGACCAGGTGCGTTCGGCCATGTCGCGTGCCAGTTCGATATCGTCGTCGGTCCAGTGATACGGCGCGGTTTGATGCAGGTTGAGAATGATCGTCAATTGACCGTTGCGCACAAGTGGAATCGCCAGGCAGGCGGCAAGATCGACCATTGCGTAGGCTTCCGCGAACGCAGCAGTACGGGGATCGGTCGCGATATCGTCACAGGAAAACACCTCGCCGCGCCGCAATGAAGCGATATTGTCCGCGCCAAAATCATCGAGTCGGCGTACTTCGCCAGTCACCGTTGGCAGACCGCTGCGCCGCCATTCCGAGCGAATCCAGAACTCATTACTGCTGTCATCGACATCACAAAATACGACCCGAGCCACGCCGAGAAAATGTCCGAGCAATGCACAGGCTGCGGCGACGCCTTCATGAATCGACGCGGTGCGCAAGGTATCCGCCAAGGTCAGTTGAAAATTTTGACGACGTCTGGCCTTCTCGACATGCTGCACTTTTTCTTCAAGCTCGGCATTCAACTTTGCGAGTTCGCAATTGGCTTTGTGTTCGGCAGTGACGTCGTTACCTTCCACGAACACAGCATCGACTTGGCCCTCCGCATTGCGGATCGGTTGATACACAAAGTTTAGAAAACGCTGAACGGGAACGCCGGTATCCGTATCTGGTAAATAAATTGGCATCGAGGTCGCAACAAAACGGTTGCCGGTTGCATACGCTTCATCGAGCATTTTCATGAAACCCTGTTGCTCGACTTCTGGTACCGCACTCGCCACCGATTTGCCGACAATGTCACGCCGCCCGACCAACTGCAAACAGGCTTCGTTGGCGATCTTGACCACATAATTCGGGCCTTCGAGCAGCGCCATGAAGCTGGGTGCATGATCGAACATCTGCCGCATCTGCTGGACAGCGAAGTGCGATTGCCTGAGTAGTATTGCGTTGTCGCGCTCTGCAATCACACGCCGGGTGGTATCCATCGCCACCACAAATACGCCGCAAACTACGCCGTGTTCGTCGCGCGCCGGCGCATACGTGACGGTGAAATACCGCACCTCCCGCACACCGGAAGGTTCGATCACATATTCCTGATCTTCCAGATGCACCCGTTCGCCATCGCCCATGACGCGCTGATAGATCGGCTCATTGAAATACCAGACTTCGGGCCAGCATTCTTCGGTTGGTTGCCCCATCGCTTTGGGATGGCGCAGGCTGAGCACATGGGAATACGCATCGTTATAGATCTGGATCAGTTGCGGGCCCCAGAGCACGATAGTCGGCAAAGGCGAATCGAGCGCAGTGGTCACTGCAGTACGCAGACTTGCGCTCCACTTATCGATGGCACCAAGCGGTGTGGTGTGCCAGGCGGTGGCGCGAATCACCGGCGCCATATCGCTCCCCTCTGGTGGCCAGTCGGTCATCGAACGGGTGGTGTTCATCGGTGCCTCAAACAGTGTGGAGCGAGGCTGGAAACAACGACCCGGGTTGAACTTCAATGCCGGACTGTAACAGACCGGTTGCATGACCCTGCGCGACTGGAAAGGGTGCCCGTGCGGGGTAGTAGTACGCAAGCGTACCGTTAGTCGATAGCGCGATCCGCGAGCGCTTTGAATGGGTAGTCAGGTAGCAAGGTCAAGCAGCAGGGTCGAGCAACAAGGTCGAGCAATAAGCACTACTTGAATATCGACAGCCGATCACCAAACAAGGTCAGCAGCGTTCCGACCAACACGACGCAAACGCCGATCAGCCGTGCTGGCGAAGCGGCTCTGGCGTATGCATTAAACCAGCCAAAATGATCGATCGATACCGACATCAGCAGTTGGCCTGCAATGATCAGCACCAGCATATTGGTCAGGCCGATACGCGACGCGAGAAAAGCCGTACTGAATAAAAATCCAGCGCCGAGTATGCCGCCGGTGAAGCTCCATAGCGGTTGTGCTGGCAGCATTGACAGCGTGCCGATCAAACCGCCACGCGACGCCGCAGCAATCATCAGTAGCGGCAGGCCGACACAAAATGACACCAGCGCAGCCACAACTGCATTGCCGCCAATCGCGCTGGCCAGCTGCGCATTGATCGCCGCCTGCGCAGAAATGGCGATACCGGCACAAAACGCCAGAAGGAGCCAGAGACTATTCATGAAGACAGATAGGTTGAATAACGCGATGGCCTCATGCCGCCGTCAGTGTTGCCAGCATCGTGCGAATTGCTTCCTGCACGGCAGAGTCCGACAGCCCTGACGCACCATCGGTTGCTATCAAGCGATCGCGATAAGCCGCAGGCCAGCCAAACATATCATCGTCGATGGCGAACCATTTTGTCGGCTGGCGACGCAGCGCGTCTTCCACAATTTGCTGGCCGCGCGGCATGGTATCGAATACCGATTGCGACAGACCAGGATGATGAAATGTCGAGCCGATGACGCGCTCGCGCAAGGCGACCGACAACTCGTATTTGGCGGTATCAAAATCCACAGCCCGTACCCAACTGGTCGACAATACGATTTTCAGATCCTCGACCGGTGCGATCAACGCATCGAGAATCGGCATCCATTCAAAAAATATCTTGTCGGGTTTTGCCAGATACAGACCGCGCTTGCGATTGCGCATAACCTGACTGTCATGCAGAACACCGTTGTAATCGAGGTAGAGAATATTCATGCAAATCCAGAAAACAGGTGAGGGTAATGACAAGAGATAGTGAATTGCGACCGGGCGGATTATCCCGCATCTGTCTGTAGTAGATGCTGTTCGATCGCGAAGACGTGCGGGTCGATTTTACCGAGTGCACGCAGCGCGTCGGCCAGTTGCAGCAGGTAGGCACGGTTCGAGCCGCTTGGTCCGACTGCGCGGGCGATCTGTTTTGCGATGACCTCTTCGGTGGCCGGGCCGAGGAAGGCGGCGTTACCGGCGTCCGCAATATAGACCAGGCCAGAGGCGGTACACCCATCGTCGAAGCGCAATTGCGTCATTACACGCAGGTAGCCATTTTTTTCACGGTAATCGAGATGGTCGAAAGCCGCTGGTGTGATCAGATAGGCCATACCGTCACATACCTGATCCTCTGCCGCAATCAACGTAACAACACGGCCGGGTGCATGTGGTGTACCGCGGTGATCATGCGAGCCCTGCCAGAAGCGGCGACTCCAGCCGCGTACGCTGGCGCGACGTGATTCAATGAATTCAAAATCCGGTTTGAAAATCAGCGAGCCGTACGCGAAAAGCCAGACGCAATCGCTGCCTTTAAACCGGTGTCGATGTCGATTTATTTCAGTAGTGTCGAACGACATGCGTAAGCTGCCTTTAGCTGTCTTGTACTATTCAATTTGCACCATCAAATTTATACTATAAAATTTTTTCCATCAGATTTGTACCGCCAAATAAACCTGTGCGGTGTCATTGCTGATGCAATGACTGGACGTGATGGGAACGCGTTTGATTATAGGCGAGTGCGTTCCTGCAAACGCGTTTGTGGTATCGAAAAAACAGTCGTGCCTGCAGTGACGACCACGCGATCCCCCGCCTCAGGTGTGACTGCATACCCGCCAGTGAACGCGCCGAATGAAGGCAGAATCGTGCGCGATGGGCCGATCACGAAACACGGCAGTCGCAAGGTGTCGCTGCCGGTTTTAAGTCGATACACCGGATGCACATGACCAGAAATTACATAGGCATCGGTCACCGCATCCGGATGATGGCAAAACGCGAAGCCATCGACGCACCACGGCTCATCCACCACCTCGATGTTCAGCGATCCCGGCGGATCACCGGCGTGAAGATCATGATTGCCGCGTACCAGCGTCAAGTGCAGCGCCTCGTGCAATGCACGCCAACGTTGCAGCGCGGCGAGTGTGACGGGTGAGCGGGCAGTTTTGGCATGCAAAAAATCGCCGAGAAAAACAATATGCGTGACTGCATGCCGCGCAATCAGTGTATCGAGTGCGGTCAGATTTTCAGCGGTCGTTCCATGGGGTACCGGAATTGCCTGCGCCCGAAACGCTGCCGCTTTACCGAAATGGATATCGGCAATCACCAGCATGTGTTTGCGCGGCCAGAACAGCGCGCGTTCTGACAACAGTTGAACGCTTTCGTCGGCAATGCAGTAGTCGATCACGATGATAGGGAAAAGAATGGCGTGCGCGATTATGCGGCACGCAGTGGATTGATGTTTTCACGTGCCGATAATCGTCACCAAGCATGACGCGCATGCCGATTCAGATCGCCGCTATATTCATCCTGCGGCGAGCTCATGCGTCAGGTCAGTTGCGGAGATCGACTTGCAACCCGAGGTGTTCGCGCCCGCCCACAACGGCGAAAAGTCCCCCGAGCCGCGCTGTTCGGCCGCTGCCCGTAACGGCGCCACTGCCGCGGAAGCTAATGGAAACGCCGGTGCCAGCGCACTGATTGGACCGAGCTCGCGCATCAGGCGATTCACGATGCCACGTGCAGGTCTGCCAGAAAATACGGTGGTCAGCGCTGTGTGTTGGGCCTCTGGAGATTGCAATGCAAGCCGATGCACTGGCCGCGTCGTCGCTTCTGAACACAACAAGTAAGCCGTACCAATTTGCACACCTGCTGCACCCAACGCCATCATTGCGCGTACATCGGCCGCAGCGGCGATACCACCGGCGGCGATGACAGGTACGCGCACTGCAGCGACGATTTGCGTGACCAGCGTTGCAGTCGATACTTGCGTAGCCAGATCGGTGGTCAAAAACATGCCGCGATGTCCGCCGGCTTCCAGACCTTGCGCGATGATCGCGTCGGCACCGTGTGCTTCCAGCCAGCACGCTTCGTCAACGGTGGTCGCGCAGCCGATTACTTTCGCGCCCCATCTGCGTACTCGCGCCAACAAATCCGGGGACGGCAAACCGAAATGAAAGCTGACGACGGGTGGCGCAAATTCACTCAACAGCCCAGCCAATTCTTCACTGAACGGTGCACGTGGTTGTTCAGGCGCTACGTTGGCGGGATCGAGTTCAAATTCTGCGTAGTAGGGCGCCAGCGCATCGCGCCAGCGTTGTTCTTTGGCGGCGTCTGGCGTTGGCGGAGTGTGGCAAAAGAAATTGACGTTGTACGGACCGCAATCGCTGGCTTTCAGCCTGGTCAACTCACTTCGCAGTGCGTCGTGGGTCAACATCGCGCAAGGGAGGGAACCCAATCCACCTGCCGCAGAAACGGCTATTGCGAGTGCGCTGGTTTGTACGCCGGCCATCGGTGCCTGAATGATCGGATGCGTGATACCGAGCAGTGTGGTCAATGCGGACATGGTTATTTTCCTGTTGATCGCGCAAAGCGGCGCGGTGATTTCGATGCTGGTTTTTGCGGTGATTCTACCAACGCATCCAGTTCCAACTGCTTGACCATACGCGCAACGCGATCCGATAACTTTTCGGTACTTAGCATTTCGCGAAAGCGTTCCACCATCAGTGGAAACGCAAACGGTGTGGCGCGCAGCGTTTGAAAAAACACGACCTTGCGCCCTTGTAATTCAATCAGTGTTTCTCGCAATCGGGTCAATTCCAGCTCTTGTTCCAGCACCTCTTGCTGTGCCTGAGTCAACAGTAAATTATCACTGTCATGTTTTTTAAAGACTTCAAAAAACAGGCTTGATGACGCTTGCAGTTGCCGCGCACTTTTTGGCTGACCGGGATAGCCTGAAAATACCAGGCCTGCAATGCGCGCGATATCACGAAAGCGTCGCTGCGCCAATTCAGCGGCATTCAGGCTAGCAACGACATCGGCCAGCAAATTTTTATCGCTGAATAGATTGACTTGATTGAGCACGCTCGGCCAGTCAAATGCATCACCACACAACAATTCAAAACCGTAATCGTTCACCGCAATCGAGAAGGTTGCCGGTGACAGCGCCGCAACCCGATACGCAATCAACGATGCCAGCCCGATATGCACCGCGCGTCCGGCAAACGGATACACAAACAGATGCTGACCTTCACGGCTGTGATGCGTTTCGATCACCAGCTGCTGCGCGCTCGGCAGGCCGGACCAGCGTTGCTGCAATTCGAGCAGCGGCCGCACCGCCTGCATTTCGGGGCCATCGTAATGCTGTTGTGCTGCCTCATGCATGCAGTCGAGTACCGCATGCGCCAGCTCGGACGAGAGCGGCATCTTGCCGCCATTCCAGCGCGGCACTGCGCCTTTTTTACCATTGCTGCGTTTGACGAAAGCGGTCATGTCATGCACCCGCACCAGTTCAAGCATGCGGCCACCGAACAAAAATGTGTCGCCGTTTTTCAGACGCGAGATAAACGATTCTTCAATACTACCGATTCTCCCGCCGGTCATGAACTTCACCTGTACCGTCGCATCCGATACGATTGTGCCGATGCCCATGCGATGGCGACGACCGATTGCGGTATCGGGTACACGATATACGCCGGTATCGTCTGACAGCACGCGGCGATATTCCGGATATACGGTCAGGCTGCGACCACCATGCGCAACAAACGCCAGCGCCCAATCCCATTCGTCACGCGTCAAGTCACGATACGACCACGTGGTGCGCACTTCATCGAATAGCGCATCGGAAGTAAAGCCACCGCCGAGTGCAATCGTGACCAGGTGCTGTACCAGTACATCGAGCGGCTTGGATGGCGCGTAGCGCACCTCGACCTGATGCGCTGCGATCGCACGCTTGGCACCAGCGGCCTCAAGTAATTCAAGACTGTTGGTAGGAACCAGCGTGATGCGCGATGCGCGACCCGGTGCGTGACCACTGCGACCGGCTCGCTGCAACAGCCGCGCAACGCCCTTCGCGCTGCCGATTTGCAGCACCCGCTCGACCGGCAAAAAGTCCACACCTAAATCCAGGCTCGACGTGCAGACTACCGCCTTTAATGTGCCTTGTTTCAGACTGGCTTCAACCCACTCGCGTACCTCGCGATCGAGCGAGCCGTGATGCAGCGCGATCAAGCCGGCCCAATCCGGCCGCGCTTCCAGCAGGTTCTGGTACCACAGCTCGGCCTGCGAACGGGTGTTCGTAAAAATCAGCGTAGAAGAATGCGGTTCGATTTCATCAATCACAGGCTGCAACATCGCGATGCCGAGATGGCCGCTCCATGGAAAGCGCGATGGGTTCAGCGGAATCAGAGTGTCGACTTGCAGTGTCTTGCGAATTGCACCTTCGACGATCACGCCTGCAGTCTCACCCAGCAACGCTAGCTGCGCTTGTTCCAGATCGCCAAGGGTGGCCGAGAGTCCCCACACTACCAATTGCGGGTTCCACAAACGCAGACGCGCCAATGCTAATTGCGTTTGCACGCCACGCTTGTTGCAGATCAGCTCGTGCCATTCATCGACAATCACCATGTCGAGCGTGGCAAAGCGTTGTGCCGCATCGGCTTGCGATAGCAGCAGACTCAGACTCTCTGGCGTGGTGACTAGCGCATCCGGCATCGTGCGATTTTGTCGAGCGCGTTCGGTGCTGCTGGTGTCGCCGGTTCGCATGCCGACTTGCCAAGTTGGCTGCAGGTCGGCGAGTGGGGCAATGAGTGCAGTAACCGTGTCAGTGGCGAGTGCGCGCATTGGCGTCAGCCACAGTACTTTCAAACCGCGCTTGGTCGATTTCTTGCGCGCTGCACGGGCGAGAGCTGCGAACCAGACCGCATAGGTTTTACCGCTACCGGTGGTGGCATGCAGCATACCGGAGCTGCCTTTCAGCGCTTCTTTCCACACCGTTTTTTGAAATGGAAAAACTTTCCAGTCACGCTGTTCGAACCACTGCTGCGGCGTCATCCGAGCATGCCGATCAAGGTTTGCAGCGTGTCGGCTTCTTCAATCGGTTTATCGTCACGGATGCGCAGCATGCGTGGGAACCGCACCGCAATGCCAGCCTTGTGGCGCGGCGAACGGGCGATGCCTTCGAAGCCGATTTCGAACACCATTGACGGCTTGACGCTGCGCACCGGCCCGAATTTTTCGATCGTGCTTTTACGGATGCGCGCATCGACCGACGCGATCTCGGCATCGGT
>JAYTZV010000223.1:0-11259 GCA_043741695.1 Burkholderiales bacterium | reverse complement strand
AATAATTACCGGTAATTATCGCTCTATAGAAACTCCGTGCTTTGTTTTCACGTCATGCCAGCAGGACCCGAAGCAAAGCCTAGCTTTCCTAAGCGCGTGATTATAACGGGTTTTGTGCGCTATGGCACGTAGCCTTTGCTTAAAAGTAAGGTATGCAAACTTCAGCAACAAATTTTGGCGATTTGTTTGCTGCGGTCGGCGGTGCCCTGCCGATAAGTGCATTGAAATACAATTTTGGCGCTTAACGATCGCTATTCACCGCCAGCCAACCTTGTCGATACCAATCATGCAGCGCTTCTGCAACATCGAGTGATACGTCACTGAGCGAGGCTGCATCAAGTCGGCGATGGTCGGCCAAACTCGACAACAGCAGCCGATCTTGCTTGTTCACTGCGAAAGATTCGCCATTGATAAAAATAAATTTCCCGCGATGCAGCATCTGGGTTTTTCGCAACAGCGCAACGCCATACTTGCAAGCTGATTGCATGAATTTTTCCAGCGATACGGTTCTGGCAGGTGCCTCGAAAACCACTTGCGCTTTCGGCTCGGACAAGTACTCTCCGGCAAAAATCGCGATGTCGTCTGCTGAGAACGTGATCTTGTTCAGCTCGCAACTGATTTTTTCCAGCATCGCGTTACCGATTTCCGCCGAGCGCGTTACCGGTGCGAGGTCCGGATCGGCATAGCGCCCGGGTAATTCAATCGAGTCTGCCATGAACTGGAGAAATGCCTCGCCGAGTTCTTGAAAAGAAGGTGCTCTAAAACCGATCGAATACGTCATGCATTCACCGACAGCTACCCCCTCATGTGCATAATTCGGAGGCAGATACAACATATCACCAGGTCCCAGATCAAACTCCTGATCGGGCGTGAATCGTTGCAGAATTTTGAGAGGCACGCCCTTTTGCAACGTGAGATCTTTCTGCGCGCCGGTCTTCCAGCGCCGTGTACCTTCAGCCTGCAGCAAAAAGACATCGTACGAATCCAGATGCGGACCAACACCGCCGCCGTCACTGGCGTAGCTGATCATGAGATCGTCCAGTCGCGCGTCCGGTAGAAAATTGAATTGGCGTAGCAACTTGTCCACGCCGTCGTGGTGCAAATTGACGCCTTGAACCAGTAGCGTCCATTGTTTTTTGCTGAGGCTTGGTAATTTCGCATGTGGACCATTTTGCATGCTCCATTTATTTTGAAAATTCGTCACCAATCGACTCTCGACTTGGTCATGCATGGCCAACTCAAACAAGGCGTCGCGCGACAGCAGCGGACCGAAGCCGGGGATTGCCTGACGAATCAGGCATGGTTTTTTATGCCAGTATTCCGACATGAATTTTTTCGGTGTCAGGTCACCGAGCAGCGCAGATTTTTTCATGCCGCGATTATAGCCTTGCATTCTTTTACGGCCTTTCGGGATGCGTCTCTTTTTATCCTTCGTGTGGAATGTGCTTGAGATCGGCAGGTATAATCGGCGCTTCAGCCAATGAAAGGATGCGTGATGAAGATTGCCAAGAATACCGTCGTGACGGTGCATTACAAACTGTCGGATGCCCAGGGCAATCTGATCGAAGAGAGTAGCGATCCTATGGTGTATTTGCATGGTGGCTACGAAAATACGCTACCAAAAATCGAAGAAGCCCTCGATGGCAAGGAAACTGGTTTCGAGACCACTATCCAGGTCGAGCCTGACGACGCCTTCGGCGAATACGATTCCAGTCTGGTCAAGGTCGAGCCACGCGACCGGCTGCCGACACCGCTCGAAGTTGGTATGCAATTCGAAGGCTTGCCGGACGGCGGCGACGACGAGGACGATGCAATTATTTTTACCGTGACCGATATTGCCGACGACAAGGTCGTTCTTGACGGTAATCATCCACTGGCGGGGATGGCACTTCGTTTCACGCTGAAGGTCTCTGAAGTGCGTAGTGCAACTGACGAAGAAATCACGCATGAGCATGTGCATGGTGCGCACGGCCATCATCATGACGATCAGGACGATGAAGCTGGGGACCACTTCCGCAGCCATCCAGTGCACTGAAACCGTATCGCGATATCAATACAAAGCCGCAGCTACTTCAATGCTGCGGCTTTTTTATTGGTGGTGCTGGTGGCGCGAAAGCTCTCATCAGCGTCATTACTAATGACTGAAAACAGTGCCGGCGAATTCGGAGAAATTTTCAGTCGCAGCCAGCCGGAAGGTACCGCGAGTGTGCCGAGATTACCATGCCAACCGATGCGTGCAGGCGTTCCGGTAATTGGCTTCGGCCCGCCGTGCACCAGTAAAATACGACCAGAAAAACGTGCTGCCAGGCGGATGATCTCATCACGTACTTCGGTAAAGCCGTCGCGCTGCTTGTTTGATTGTGACTGCACGAGTGGATCGTGATCGCAAAACAAAACGACGGCATCGAGTTTATGCGTGCTGGCGTGACTGACCAATCGTTGTAGCCAATTCAAATTCGCGACAGTGCGATCTTCAAATTCACTGTTTCTACCACCGGCTGACAGGTAGTGATTGTTATCGTTCGGTAGATTGATTGTGGCGAACAAGACGGGGCCCAATTCCCAACGCACGTTCTCGGCATAGCTGCGAAATTTCGCAGCAGCTGATTGGCGTGCCAGCGGGATTTTACTGGCTCCAAAAGAAAATTCATCGGCAAAGAAAAGCTCGCGCAAGCGGGTTAGTCGCTCGGCTGACGAAGACTTCCCGGATGTGTTTTTGCACTCAATCCAGTCGGTACCTGCAAGCGAAACAATCACCCCATTTTTTGCGCCGTCGAACACACTTTTTCGGTCGAGATAAAGTGTGTCGTTACAGGTCTCGTGCGCCGATTTGATACCGTTGACAACAACAAAGGCGAGGTTTTCATCGTCGGTTTCGCTGATCGCTTGACGCAGTGCGCTGTCGTCGAGTGGCGTCTTCAACGACGGACCAATAATCCCGATGCTGAAATCGTCGGCCGCGGTGCAGACCGATGCGATCAGCAGCAATCCGGTCATCAGTATGGAGACTCGCAAGCGGCGTAATGCTGGATTCACTGACGTGCCTCGTCTGCGATTTGCTTGAGGTGATATAGCCGATCAAGTGCGTCTCGCGGTGTCATGTTGTCGAGGTCCAGTTGATTGATCGCGTCGACTAGCGCAGTATTGATCGGTGCATTCACGACTTCTGGTTCGCACGGCGCAGCACTGAATAAATCGAATTGCGGTGTCGACGATACTGCCTGCGTTTCCAGTGCGGTCAAATGCTTGCGCGCCGCCCGAATTACGGCTTGCGGTACGCCGGCAAGTTGTGCCACTTGCAGTCCGTAACTTTGTGACGCCGGACCGGGCTCAACTGCATGTAAAAATACGATACGATCCTTGTGTTCGATCGCGGACAAATGAATGTTCGCGGCACTTGGATGCACATCCGCCAACTGCGTGAGCTCAAAGTAGTGCGTCGCAAATAACGTGAAACTGCGTGTGGTGCCAATCAGATGCCGTGCAATCGCCCATGCCAGCGCCAGCCCATCGAACGTCGATGTCCCGCGTCCGACTTCATCCATTAACACCAGCGATTGATCGGTAGCGCCCAGCAAAATTGCGGCGGACTCGGTCATTTCAACCATGAAAGTGGATCGACCGCCAGCGAGATCGTCGGCCGCGCCGATCCGTGTGAAAATACGGTCGATCGGTCCGATGGTGGCCGCCGCCGCCGGTACGTAGCTGCCAACGTAGGCGAGCAGGGTGATCAACGCCACCTGGCGCATGAAGGTCGACTTGCCACCCATGTTCGGGCCGGTAATCAGTAGTAGACGATGTTCATTATCGAGCACGCAATCATTCGCGATGAAACGTTCGATGACATTTTCAACCACCGGATGACGACCCTGCATGATCGAGATCGCAGGTTGCTCGATTAGCTCTGGCGCGCACCAGTCATGGCGATTGGCATGTAGCGCCAACGCTGCCAGCACATCAAGACGCGCGAGTGCCTGTGCGATGTGTTGCAAGGCGTCGATGTGCGGTGCGAGATCGTTCAGCAAGCGTTCATACAATATTTTTTCACGCGACAGCGCGCGATCTTGTGCCGATAGCGCCTTGTCTTCGAATGCTTTCAGTTCGGGCGTGATGTAACGTTCCGCATTTTTCAAGGTCTGGCGGCGGCGATAATCGTCCGGTACCTTCTCGGTCTGACCGTGCGTGACCTCGATGTAAAAACCGTGCACCTTGTTGTACTCAACCCGCAAATTACCAATACCGGTGCGGCTGCGTTCGCGGGTTTCCAGGTCGACCAGAAACTGGCCAGCATTTTCAGACAGACCGCGCAGTTCATCGAGATCGGCATCGAAGCCACGCGCGATGACGCCGCCATCACGCGCCATCGCCGCAGGTTCGAGCGCAATTGCGCGCTCGATCAGATCGAGACATTCGGATGGTGTTGCAAGCGCTTCCCACACCGAGCGCAATAAAGGCGCGTTCGCTTCCTGATTGCAGATATCGACATAGGCACGCAGAGCGGGTAACTGCTGCAAGCCGCTACGCAAACCGGCAAGATCACGTGGCCGTGCCGACAGCAGCGCAAGGCGGGTAGTGATGCGTTCGATATCAGGTACCGCAGCCAGCGTGGTACACAACCCTGCAGTCGCTTCCGAGCGCAGCAGTGCATGGATTGCCGCATGACGCGTTCGCGCAATTGTCTGATCGCGGCTGGCATGGTGTAGCCAGTGGCGCAAGAGTCGCGAGCCCATCGCGGTACGACAGTGATCCAGCAGCGCAAACAACGTGAAGCTGGCGGCTTCCGTTCCCTGACCGCGAATAGTTTCGGTCAATTCAAGATTGCGCCGCGTGGCCGCATCGAGTCCGATAAATTCCTGATCGTTTTCTACGGTCAGGGTGCGCACATGCTGCAATTGTCGACCCTGCGTCGATTGCGCATAGCGTAGTAGCGCACCTGCTGCGCCGCAGCCCGCTTTGGGTTGCTCGATACCGAACGCCTGCAGATTTGCTACACCAAGTTGATCTGTCAGCGCCTTGTAGCCGGCTGCTGCATCAAAATGCCAATGGGGTAGTGCGGTACGCGCAAAGCCGCCATCGGCTTGTAACGTATTGTCATTTGTGTCCGACATCAACATCTCGGCAGGCACGATGCGCTCGACTTCTTGCTTCAAACGCGCTGCCAGCGATTTGCCATCGCAGGAAAAATCCATCATGCGCAACGCACCACTGGCCATTGCCAACCACGCTAGTCCGACTTGCACGGTATTGCGATATGTCTGGATCGATACCGCCAGCAGCGCGCGTTCGGATTTCTCCGGCAGCAGATCTGCGTCCGACAGCGTACCTGGCGTGATGACCCGCACTACTTTACGTTCCACCGGCCCTTTGCTGGTGGCAGGGTCACCGATCTGCTCGCACAACGCAATCGATTCACCGAGCTTGACCAGTTTGGCGAGATACTGTTCAACCGCGTGAAATGGCACACCGGCCATCTTGATTGGCGAACCGTTCGAGTTGCCCCGCTGCGTCAATGTAATACCCAGTAGCCGCGATGCTTTCATCGCATCATCAAAAAACAGCTCATAGAAATCGCCCATACGGTAAAACAGCAGCATCGAGGGGTGATCAGCTTTGATGCGCAGGTATTGCTGCATCATGGGCGTGTGGGTCGATTTCTCCAATACGTTTGAATCGATGCCTTCAACCGTTGCGAGAGTTGCAGGTGTCTTCAACGGGCTAGACTTTCGGTTGTGAATATCATTGAAACAGGGGAGATTTTTCGGCGTACGTTTTATACCGTTGAACAAATTCGAAGCGAGCGTATCAACGCGACATTATCGCTGAAATGCGGGCTGATTCAGTGCATGCCCCCGGAATTTTTCACCGCATACCTCGGGTGAAATAGATTCGAATAAACTCGATCGATATGGGTTCAGCAAAAAGTGTGGAGAACCGCGACCGCGTCACTGGGTTGAACGACCAGATCAAGTGTGCAGGCCTAAAAATCTTTTTTGTACATCTGCGGCAGTTATATCGTGAGCACATGAAAGCACCTCTCCCCGATAACGAAGTCGAGCGCATCGCCGCGCTGCAATCGTACGGTATTCTCGATACGCTACCTGATCAGGAATATCAGGACATCGTGCATCTCGCATCTGTTATTTGTGGGGTACCGATTGCGGTGATGAGTCTGGTCGACAAGGATCGGCAATGGTTCAAGGCGAAGGTCGGAATCGATGCCGAGCAAACTGAACGTGACGTGGCCTTTTGTGCACACGCATTAAGCCAACCCGATGAACTGCTGATCGTGCCTGACGCGAGCCATGACGTGCGTTTTTTCGACAACCCACTCGTTACCGGCGGATTGAAAATCGCCTTTTATGCCGGTGCACCACTGCGGCTTGATAACGGCTTGGTACTCGGTACCTTGTGCGTGATCGACCGTGAACCGAAGCTGTTAACCGAGGTGCAAAAAGAAGCGCTGCAGGCCTTGGCACGGCAGGTGATGGGCCAGCTCGAACGCAGGCACGAACTCGCCCAATTGGAAGCGGCGCAAGCACAGTTGCTGCAATCAGAAAAAATGGCATCGATAGGTCAGCTCGCTGCCGGCGTCGCGCATGAGATCAATAATCCAATTGGCTTTGTTACTTCCAATATCGCGACGCTGCGTTCCTACACAGAGACCATGATTGGCGTTATCGACCGCTACAGCGCATCCATGGCGGCGCTTGAGTTGCCTGCCGAAGCGAGACAAAAAATTGACGCGTTGATTGATCAGAATGAATGGCTTTATCTCAAAAAAGACGCACAAGATTTAATCGATGAATCGATGGATGGACTCGGTCGAGTCAAGGATATCGTTGGTGCGCTACGTGATTTTTCACACGCTGGAACATCCGTTCGGGAGTATGCCGACGTACACGCATCTATTGATAATGCGTTGAGGATCGTTGCCAATACATTGCGAGACAAGATCGACATCATCAAGGAGTTCGGCGACCTCAAACCGATCCGCTGCATGCCATCGCAGTTGGCCCAGGTATTCATGAATTTGCTGGTCAATGCGGCGCATGCGATGACCGACAAAGGCACGGTGAGGATCACCACCAAGATGGACAATAATTGGGTCAACGTGCAGGTGGCAGATAACGGGCAGGGCATTGCACCTGAACACTTGCCCCATATTTTCGAGCCGTTTTTTACGACAAAAGCAATTGGTGTTGGCACCGGGCTTGGCTTGTCCGTGACCTACAACATCATCACGGCGCATGGTGGCAAGGTTAGCGTCGTCAGCGCCGTTGGCTCCGGCACCACATTCACGTTGCAACTACCGGTTGACCAACTCAACGCGGCAGATTAACTGAATCGTCGCGCGATCTGCCGACACACCTTGCGGCCGGCAGACTATGCCAACGCACCAGACTTAGCGGCCGCGACCGCCCGAACGACGTGGTGCAGATGGTCGTGCGGCACCAAATCCACCACTTTTCGATGGGCCTGAATTTGGTTTTGCCGTTGGTGAAACCCGTGTCTTGACCACGGTGGTTCGACCCTGTGGCTGACCGCGTCCACCACCACCACCGCTGCGGAGTTGAATCGGTTGAGCACGCGCGGTCGGATCAGGTTCGAAGCCGGGAATAACTTCCTTTGGCAGAGCACGCTTGATCAATTTTTCGATATCACGCAGCATCTCGTGTTCATCAACGCAGACCAGCGAAACCGCTTCACCGGTAGCACCGGCACGACCAGTGCGGCCAATGCGATGGACGTAATCTTCCGGAATATTCGGCAAATCGTAATTGACCACATGGGGTAATTGATCGATATCGATACCGCGCGCCGCGATGTCTGTTGCAACCAGCACCTGCAGCTTGCCGTCCTTGAATTCCGACAGTGCCTTGGTGCGTGCAGACTGACTTTTGTTGCCGTGAATCGCCATACCGCTGATGCCATCTTTTTCAAGTTGCTCGACCAGTTTGTTAGCGCCGTGCTTGGTGCGGGTAAACACCAGCACTTGCTCCCAGTTGTTGGTCTTGATCAAATGTGCGAGCAGGGGATGCTTCTTGTCGCGATCGACTGGGTGAATTTTTTGCGCAATGATTTCGACTGTTGAATTACGGCGTGCGACTTCAATCATCGCCGGTGCATTCAGCAAGCCATCAGCCAGTAATTTGATCTCTTCAGAAAACGTGGCCGAGAACAGCAAGTTCTGTCGTTTCTTCGGCAATACCGCGAGAATTTTTCTGATGTCTTTGATGAAGCCCATGTCGAGCATGCGATCAGCTTCGTCGAGAATCAAAATTTCGACATGCGTCAAATTGACCGTGCCTTGCTGCATGTGATCCAGCAGGCGACCCGGCGTGGCGACCAGAATATCGACACCGTGTTTCAACAATTTGATTTGCGGATTGATGCCAACGCCGCCGAACACTACTGCCGAGGTCAGCTTCAAATATTTGCCATAGGTGCGCACGCTTTCTTCGACCTGCGCGGCGAGTTCGCGCGTCGGCGTCAGAATTAATGCGCGGATTGGACGCGTGGCAGTACTGGTGGTCGGTGCAGCAGCGCCGGTCGACAGGCGATGCAGAATCGGCAGCGTGAAACCTGCGGTTTTTCCGGTGCCAGTCTGGGCACCAGCGAGCAAATCACCACCGAGTAGTACAGCTGGGATTGCTTGCGCTTGAATGGGAGTAGGGATGGTGTAGCCGTGTTCAGTGACGGCACGCACGATGTCGGCGGACAAGCCGAGTTGAGCAAAAGACATAAGAACTTTATAGAAATATCGGCCTGTCGCCAACGTAGGCGCCAGTCGCAGGCAAACGGATTAGGTAGCTGAGGGTCGTTGAGACAGCGGCATGTGGACTGGACGATGTGCCGCGTGATTAGAGTATATCAGGGGATCGGCGCGGGCGGCCTGTTACAGCACACCATTGCCGTGCTCAAGGGTAATTTGGTTGCCGAATTGGGTGCATTGCGACGTGGTCGTCGACGTAAAGCGCCGATGTATTGATCAGCGGTACGCACACAATTATCGATTTTCCGTTGAGTGTCAAAGCGCCGTGGAGATATCGACGAATCGCCGCTGCTGCTCGATTTACTGCCGCGTATGTGATCTGGCTTGTTAAAATGCGCAACCCCCGCGTGATGTGCCGTGCGCTTTTTTCACTCTACCAAGATCGATCCCCGTTATGTTGAGTTACCGCCACGCCTTCCATGCGGGCAACCATGCCGATGTGTTGAAGCACCTTGTCACGATCCAGCTGCTGCGCTATCTGAATCAAAAAGACGCGCCTTACATGTACATCGATACCCACGCCGGTGCGGGCGTGTACGCACTCGATGGTGGATACGCAGCAAAAAATGCCGAGTACGAAAGTGGCGTCTCTCAGCTGTGGAATCGCAAGGATCTGCCGGCACCGTTGCATGAGTACATTCAACTGATCAAGCAAATGAATCCAAGCGGCAAACTGCGCTATTACCCGGGATCGCCGTACTGTGCCGACAAAATAATGCGCGAAATCGACCGGTTGCGATTATTCGAGTTGCATCCCGCCGACGCAAAAATCCTCGCCGATAATTTTCGCAAGGTCGAGGCCCATGCTGCCGAGCAGGGCATACGTCAAACAACGCGTGGTAAGCGTGTGATGATTCAAAAAGGCGACGGCTTTCTGGGCTTGAAAGCGCTGCTGCCACCGCCTTCCCGGCGCGGTTTGGTGCTGATTGATCCACCATATGAAGACAAAGGCGATTACCGACGCGTCAAGGACACGCTGGAAGATGCACTGGGACGTTTCGCTACCGGAACGTATGCGGTGTGGTATCCGGTATTGCAACGCATGGAATCGCGCCAGCTTCCCGATAAGTTAAAGCGGTTACCGGGTAATGGCTGGCTCAATGTCACGTTGTCGATCAGCACGCCATCACCGGATGGTTTTGGGCTGCACAGCAGCGGCATGTTTGTGATCAATCCGCCTTATACCTTGGAGCCAATGTTGAAGGAACTGATGCCGTATCTGGTCAAGACGCTGGGGCGGGATGATGGCGCCGGGTTCACACTGGAGAACGGGGCGACGGCGGTGGTGCATACGGGGACGCGGCGGGTTTAAGCTTGGGGCTCGCCCCGAAAGGCTGCATTTTGACTGTGCTCTTTAATTATTTTTTCCTGTTGCCTTAAAAAGGGCAACGCTTATATTTAGTGATCTCATATTCGGGCTTGAATTCATGCGCAAAAAATGGAGCCCTGATCTGAATGGAATAGACGTTCGCCCCACAGACAACGGTAAGTTCCTCACCCTCGCTGTTTTGAATCGCCAATCCACTTGAAGCCGAAAAATCAGTCTCATTTAATTCCAACTTCTCTACCGACGTAATGCAATCCCAAGACGCCGGTAACGCAATCATTTCCGGAAGGTTTTCATCTTTGGTTGTGATTCGGAAAGCAAGCGTACCCACTTCTTCCCAGTCTCTGATGTCAGTCATTTTCGAGTAAATCCTCAGCACATCACCATTGCCCAGAAGGCACCAAAACGTTGTTGTGCCACCCAATTGCGCCGTATCGGTTGCATAGCCTTTTAAACCAGTTAGTATCAAATTCGCTAATGAAGCAATACCATTCAATTCAAAATTGAAAATCTTTTTCATTTCGGGTACTCATTATCGATAGTGAAGAGTTTCCGGAGGTTTATTACCACGTTCGGGTATCTCAATTCGAGGACCATTTCCGTTTTGTCCGGGTCGAAACCAAACACCGTTGTCACCAATCAACGAACCAGGTGGACGCGTATTACCTTCGGGAAATGGACGTCCCGTGCCGCCAGTAAGGTAATCAAAATCTTTTGATGGGTCACCAACGCCACCGTTCTCCGGCGATAGTGGCCCACTCGTATGACGTGAGCCCCGTTGACCCGCTCGCGGATCACGCTGATCGCCGACGATATTGTCTGGAACAGGAGCAGACGACTTATCCCCGTCATCCCCGACATTCGCGCAAAAATCAGCAACTGTCCGCGCAATACGCTTTCCAAGATCGCTTATTGCGTCCCTGCAGCCGGGCGTCAAATAGCATGCGATCGTTCCCGCGCCGACGGCAACCGGGATTGACATCGCTTGCAAGCCCTTGGGATCAACGTATCGTGCGGGTTGATTCGATACGTATTGGTAGGTATTAATGCCGCCGCCGAGCCCAATCGGATCACTCGCCACATACCGTCCCACCTGCGGATCATAATCCCGAAATCCGTTGTAGTGAAGGTTGGTTTCCCGGTCATACAACTGCCCCGG
>JAYTZV010000222.1:0-4072 GCA_043741695.1 Burkholderiales bacterium | reverse complement strand
TCGATTATCCAGCAGAGGTGTCGCCACTGGCACGGGCGTCGGATACGGTACCCGGCATTACCGAACGCTTTGAGTTGTTCATTTGCGGGCGTGAATTGGCGAATGGATTTTCGGAGCTGAACGATGCCGAAGATCAGGCTGCACGTTTTCAGGCGCAGGTCGCTGCCAAGGACGCCGGTGACGAAGAAGCGATGTTTTATGATGCCGATTACATCCGCGCGCTAGAACATGGCATGCCGCCAGCAGGTGGTTGCGGCATCGGTATTGATCGGCTGGTGATGTTGATTACGGATTCGCCCAATATCCGCGACGTCATTCTATTTCCGCATTTGCGGCGCGAAGATTGATCGTATTGATAAACATAATTCAGCGAGATAACGAATGAGTGTGCCGTGTGAAGTTACATGGCATTACATCTGACACATGCATTCGCTTCCGTAAAAGGGAACTTCTCGCCATAATCCGTGCACGACTGTAACTAGGTCGTTTGAATTCAACGGAGGAATTATGAAAATCAATAAAATGTCAGGCCGTATTCATCCACTGATGGCTGTCGCAGCCGTTTCTCTTACATTGGTCAGTTTAGTCGGTGTTGCCGCAATTACCGGCATTCTGCCGACATCCAAAGCAACGCAAGGTACCAACACCGCAACCGTTGCTCCTGCGCAGAATGCGCTGATGGCACCGACGCAGACAAACGCACAACAGCAACAACTCGCACAGAATAATCAGGTCGATACGCAAACACCGACCGTACATCACGCCAAACCGGTTCACCACACGCAACCTCACCAAACCAACCAGACGCGTCAAGTCAATGACGGCATGCAGCAGCAAGCCGCCGCACAGACCTGCCTTGATTGCGGTCGCATCGAATCTGTCCAAGCCGTTCAAGCTGCAGCACCCGCTAGTGGTTTAGGCGTTGGTGTGGGCGCGGTAGTTGGTGGTTTGCTGGGTAATCAGGTCGGCAAAGGCAATGGCCGTACGTTGGCAACGATTGCCGGTGCAGTTGGCGGCGGCTATGCTGGCAATGAAGTTGAAAAGCGCACTCACACATCGACCACGTATGAAGTTCGCGTCCGCATGGACGATGGCGAAGTGCGCACTTTCCCACAGAATGGAACCAATGGCTGGCGCGCTGGGGACCGCGTTCGTGTCGTCAATGGCGCATTGACCTCACGCGGTTAAGTTGAGTTCACGTAGCGCAACATGCGCTGCGTAAATCGATTCACTGCAATAAGAATCGACGATAAAAAAAGACGGCATGCCGTCTTTTTTTACATGGACTTTTCAATTCGCCTCGTCGATCCACGCCATCTGAATCGCTTCGAGAATTTTCTCACCCGAATGCGCCGGGTCGTCATCGAAACCGTCGAGACCCATCACCCACTCGCGCAGATCCGTGAAGCGGATCGTCAACGGATCGATGTCGGGATATTTATCGCAAAGCTCTTCAGCGATGCGTATCGTGTCAGTCCATTTCATCATTCACCTCGCTGCTAAAACAATCAGTGATTTTCACTGGCGTGATTGATCGTGTATTTCGGAATTTCGACGACCAGATCCTGATCACCGACCAGCGCCTGACAAGACAAGCGGGACGTCGCTTCCAATCCCCACGCCATGTCGAGCAAATCCTCTTCTTTTTCGTCAAGCTCACCGAGTGACGCATACCCCTCGCGAATCACGACATGGCAAGTAGTGCACGCGCAGGATTTTTCACACGCATGCTCGATATCGATATCGCTATCGAGCAGCACATCGCAAATTGACATGCCTTTTTTTGCATCGATGACAGCGCCGTCCGGGCACAGCGTCGGGTGAGGAAGAACTACGATTTGTGTCACGTTACGACCTTTAAAAAATTATCAGGAAACTTGATCGAGTGTCTTGCCGGTCAAGGCAATGCGCACACTGCGATCCATTCTGCGTGCTGCGAATTCATCGGTGCCGGTGGCGAGTTCGGCGACTGCCTGTCGGATCGCATCGGCATCGTTGCCCTGCGAATGTAGTCGTACTTGCGCAATCAGATCAGTGACTACCGCTCTTTCAGCAGCCGATAACAGCACGGCATCAGCTGCCAGCGCCGACTCGGTCGCCAGCACGATGCGCTCGGCATCGACCTGCTCTTCGCGCAATGCCCGCGCCTTCATGTCGACATCGGCAGACTGGAACGAATCATTCAACATCTGAGCAATTTGGTCATCCGCCAATCCATACGAAGGCTTGACTGCAATCGATGCTTCGACACCGGAGCGCAGTTCGCGCGCCGATACCGACAACAGTCCGTCGGCATCGACTTGATACGTCACACGAATTCGCGCGGCACCAGCAGCCATCGGCGGAATGCCGCGCAACTCGAACCGCGCCAGCGAACGACAGTCAGCCACCAATTCACGCTCACCTTGTACGATATGCACGGCCAATGCAGTTTGACCATCCTTGAAAGTCGTGAACTCTTGCGCGCGTGCACACGGAATCGTCGAATTACGCGGAATAACTTTTTCGACCAGTCCACCCATCGTCTCGATACCGAGCGACAGCGGAATTACGTCGAGCAGCAACCAGTCATCACCAGCCGCGCGATTTCCCGCTAGCAGATTGGCCTGAATGGCCGCACCGAGCGCCACCACCTTATCGGGATCGATATTGGCCAGCGGCGTCGATTGAAAAAATTCACCGACTGATTTGCGCACATGCGGCATGCGCGTGGCACCACCGACCAGCACCACACCGTCGATATCGTCGACCGTCAACGCAGCATCGCGCAATGCCTTGCGACTTGGCGTGATGGTCTTGGCGACCAGATGCTTTGTCATGTCGACCAACTGCGCTGCGGTCACGGTCAATCGCACTTCTTCGCCAGAACCAAGCGCTGCATCGATATGCGCTTCCGCATTGGTAGACAAAAATTCTTTCGCTTCTCGCGCCTTGACCATCAGCACGCTGGTATCTTCATCCGAAAGAGGCGCTAGATTCGCCTGCTCGATAATCCAGCAGCACAATCGATGATCGAAATCGTCGCCGCCAAGCGCCGAATCTCCACCGGTCGACAAGACTTCAAACACGCCTTTCGACAGCTTCAGGATCGAGATATCAAACGTGCCGCCGCCTAAATCATAGACCGCGAAAATGCCTTCGGATGCATTGTCGAGTCCGTACGCAATCGCTGCCGCAGTCGGCTCGTTCAAGAGTCGTAGTACGTTCAGCCCTGCCAGCTTTGCCGCATCCTTGGTGGCCTGCCGCTGCGCGTCATCAAAATAAGCGGGAACGGTAATGACGGCACCAACCAGCTCATCACCAAGTGCATCTTCCGCGCGCTGACGCAGCGTTGCCAGAATCTCAGCAGAGACTTCTACCGGACTTTTCACACCCGCCACTGTTTTCAGTTGCACCATACCGGGCGTATCAAGAAAATCGTAGGGTAAATTTTCGGCGTAAGAAATGTCTTTCAAGCCGCGACCCATAAAACGCTTGACCGACACAATCGTATTGCGCGGATCGGTTGTTTGTGCCGCTTGCGCGACATAGCCAATGTTGGCATGACCGTTCGGCAGGTAGCGCACAATCGAGGGCAGCAACGCACGACCGACTTCGTCGGTCAATACTTCAGGCACGCTGCTGCGCACGGTTGCCACCAGCGAGTTGGTCGTACCGAGATCAATGCCCACGGCCAGGCGATGCTGGTGCGGCGCAGTCGACATGCCGGGTTCGAAAATTTGCAATAACGCCATCAGGTTCTCGCTACATTCATGGGGATTTTTTCGGGCTGCATGCTGATTGATCAGTCTTCGAGATGTTCGTATAACTGAGTAATTTCCTGCTTCAACTTATCCAGAAACATCAGGCGGCGAACGCCTTGTGCGGCTGCGTTGAAATCAGCTTGCTCGAATTGCGTTGCGATCGCTGCGAGTTCATCGTTCAAAGCAGTTTTCAGCTCGCCATCTAGTTGTTCCAATGCGTTGATGTCGCGCGCAGTGCGGGCTGCATCGAGCGCTTCGCGCCACTCCATTTGCTGCATCAGAAACACCATCGGCATCGCAGTGTTCGATTCGGTCTGCAGATCGATGCC
>JAYTZV010000221.1:0-28213 GCA_043741695.1 Burkholderiales bacterium | reverse complement strand
GCAACGTGTTGCGCAATGCAGCAAGATCACGGCTCTTATCAAAAAATCCCGAGGCGCCCGCGTCCAGATACCGCTTGCGATACAGCTCATCGGTGAAGTTCGTGACAACAAACACTTTGACTCGCGGGTAATCGGCAGCGACGACCTTCAATACGTCCATGCCATTGCCTGAACGAAGTTGAATGTCGAGCAGTATCGCGTCAGGTGCGCTCTGTGCGAGTGCGCGGATCGCACTGGCGGCAGTATCGAATTCGCCGATTACTGATGCGCCGCGTACTTGCGCCAGCAGATTATGAAAAACAATCCGAACGATATCCGAATCTTCGATGACCATGACTTTCACTGTCGTTCCCTTTGCGGCGTTGGCCTACAGGTGGCGCGGTTAAAAAGTTCCATGAGCAAATTATGCGAGTACCGCAGCGCGGGTGCTATCGGCGAATCCGTGAATTTCGTGTCGGTGGACTTGTGGGCATTGTTGTCAGGGATCCCTGACAGCGCGGCGCGGCAATGCCTGAAGGAGTGGTGCTAAAAACAGGTGGCGGTGCGCGACGTCGTTTATTGAAAGAGGTCATTACCGAAGACGTAGCGGGTCAGCTCGGCATTGGTTTTCATCTGCATTTTTTCTAGGATGCGCGTGCGGTAGGTGGTCACGGTACTGGGACTGAGATGCAGCTGTGTCGCGATGTCCACCAGACTTTCACCTTTGGCGATTTGCTTCATTACTTCCAGTTCGCGGTCGGAAAGTTGTTCGTGACTGGGTAGCGGATTACCACCGAGCAGGCCAGCGAGTTTTTGTGCGATGTCGGCACTGATGACCTTGCCACCGCTGGCTGCAGTGCGCACGGCCGCAATCAACGTGCTGGCACTGCTGTTCTTGGTCAGATAACCGGCCGCACCGAGTTTGAGTGCACGCAAAGCGTAGATATCTTCGGCATACATGCTAATGACGAGCACACCCAGCTTCGGATACAACGCCATCATCTGCTTCAACAAGTCGAGTCCGCTTTTGTCCGGCAAGCTGATGTCAATCAAGGCAACATCGAACGTATTTTTTTGCAGCAACGTCAGTGCCTGCTGCGCGGTCTCGGCTTCGCCAGTAATGCGCAATTGCAGATCGACAGAGAACATCAACCGCATGCCATCGCGCACCATTACATGGTCGTCAACCAGCAAGATCCGGATTGGGTCAGAGGTCATCGGCGTGAACCAAAGGCATACGTACCACAACCTCGGTGCCACCATCGGGATGGGCGGCGATATCGACCGAACCACCGAAGTAGCGCGCACGTTCGTAAATGCCGGCGATACCCCACGAATCCGACTTGAGCAGGTCGGAGGCGGCAATGCCCTTGCCGTTATCGCGAATTTTTACGACGACATTTTGCTGGTCGCGTCGTACCTGCAGCTGCACGCTGGTCGCGTGGGCATGGCGCGAAATGTTGGTTAGCGTTTCCTGCACGATGCGAAACAACGCCGTGCTCAGTGCGGATTCCATCATTACCGATGCACCGTCGATACCTTCGTCGATACACTCGTCAATTCCGTCGGCGATATCGACCTGGCATGGCACCCCGGTGCGTGCCGCAAACTGGCCCGCATACCATTCGAGCGCAGCCCAGATGCCAAGCTGATCGAGCACACTCGGACGCAGATCGGTAATCACCCGCCGCACCGTGTCGATGGCGCTATCGGCCAGCGCACTGGCATCGATCAGATGCGGGTCAGCTTCGAGACCGGTACGCTGCGCGCGATCGATGGCAAACGATAAATACGATTTGATACCCGTCATCACGCCACCGAGTTCGTCGTGAATTTCGCGGGCGATGCGGGTGCGTTCTTCTTCCTTGATGCGGTCTTGGTGCGCGGCGACTTCACGTAATTGGCGTTGAGCTTGTTCCAGTTCATTGAGCTTGACACGGATATCGAGCTGACTGATAACTTGCCGCGACAACGCAAATAGCGCTTCTTGCTGCACCGGCGACAACTCGCGCGGTTTGGTGTCGACCACACACAGCGTACCGAGCACATGACCCGCGCTGGTCTTTAGTGGCGCACCGGCGTAAAAATGAATATTCGGTGCATCTTTTACCAGCGGATTGTCGGCAAAACGTGGATCGCTTCGTGCATCGGGCACCAGCAACAGTTCGTCTGGCTGCAGCAGCGCATGCGCACAAAACGCCGTCTCGCGCGAGGTTTCGGATGCATCGATTCCGACTTTCGCCTTGAACCACTGCCGATCCGTATCCACCAGACTGACCAGCGCAATCGGTGTGCCGCAGATCAGGGCAGCGAGTTGAACAATGTCCTGGTATTCCTGCTCAGGCAGGGTATCGAGAATGTCGTACTCGCGCAGTGCGCGAAGGCGTTCGCTCTCGTTGGAGGGCAGGGGTGCTGACATGGCGCGATCTGATCGTAATGACCAACCAAGTTTACCGTGAAATGCGTCGACAGGCGACGCAACTTGCGCGGGTCGACAATTTCAGGCAAAGGCGATCAGGCAAACGCGATCAAGCGATGCGCGCCCCGGCTTTCCAGGTTTCGATCACCACCGGCACATCGTTGACGACACGTACCCGTAAAAAATCGGCACGCAGACCGGGTGCAATCTCACCGCGATCATGCAGGCCCGCCATGCGAGCCGGATTGCGCGATACAGTCGCAACAGCCTGCGGCAGATCCAGGCCTTCCCGTTGCAGCAAAAACGCCGCATGTAGCAAGCTCGCTGGCACATAGTCGGAAGACAGCGCATCAAGCAAACCGGCGCGCGCCAACTCTGCGGCCGATACATTGCCCGAGTGCGAGCCACCACGCACCATGTTCGGTGCCCCCATGATGATGCCCTGACCGTGCTCGCGCGCTGCACGCGCTGCAGCGACCGTGGTCGGAAACTCGGAAATACTGACGCCATCGGCCACGCCTTCGGCCACATGCGCAACGGTAGTGTCGTCATGCGCAGCAATCGGAATCGGATGCGCCGGATCGCGGCAGTAGGTCAGAATTGCCAGCCGATTCGACGCAACGTACTTTTGCTGGCGCGTCATCATTTCATCGAGCATGGTGTCGACTTTTTGCGCACTCCAGCCGCGCTTGCCCATCATGTAGGTGCGGTAATGCGACAGGTCGCTCCATTGCCGCTGCCCCGGCGTGTGGTCCATCAGCGATACCATTTTCAACAACGGATCGCGCAAAAATGGCGTGAACAGGGCGAGCAGATTTTCTTCAGGCAGTTCGAGTCGAAGATGTAAAAAATGATCTGCCCGCAGCACGCCAGATGCTTGTGCTACGTGCAGCCCGGCAATGCAACTGCCCAGTGTCTGCATGCGCACGCTGTCGGGATCGATGTCGCCGACCGAGATCGCATCGAGCACGGTGGTGATGCCGGCGCCAGCAATCTGCGCATCGTGCGCCAGAATCGCGGGCATCACTGGCCATGCAACTTTGGGCCGCGGCATCAGGTGTTTTTCGAGATTGTCGGTATGCAGCTCGACCATGCCCGGCAGCAGCATGTCGCCTTGCCAATCGAGTTCGGCGTGGACGGTATCGCCGTGTGCAACATCGGTGATGTGGTGTCGATCAAACGCCAGCGACCCGGCGATGTGCTGGTCGGCAGTAACGATAAACGTGTTTCGAATGCGGGTCATAAGTGCGCGCCGTCAGGCGGTAAGGGAGTGATTGGAACGGATCGGATTAAACAAATGCGGGTCGCCAAGGCTTTACTAACTGCTTCATCTTGGAATGTATCTACGACAGCCACGACAGCCACGACAGCCACGACAAGCGCACGCGTCGGATCAATCATCGACATGACCGTATCACGATTGGTCGTATCGAGCGAAGCCGTCGTTGCTTCCAGCAGCACAGGATAATCGCACATCGGCGTGCGCAAGCGCGATAACGTATGTCATGCATTTTCTATCGCAAAGATTAAATCTACATTGCGTGTGATCAACAGCTCGGCGACGAACCCCAGCGTTGCGATGCGTGAGATTCTGCACAAAAATTGCGGGGCAAAGTCGTGGTTGTAGTATCGATGATTTTGCTCTGTCACAACGTTGGGTTGCGCGTGGTTTCCGAGCTGGGTGAAACCGAGGATCAGGTGGCGCACCTGAAAACGGCTAGTTGTGACGAGCTGCACGATTTCTACTTCCATCGGACAGTATCGGTTAGATCGTTTAGCGGCGTCGAGCTGCCCGGCGCGTTCGTTCAAAAAAGTCATCCGGTTTGTTTTTTACCCAATCAACAAAGCTTCGAACCGCCGCATGTGTCAGCAATGCTTCGGGTGTATTAAATTGCCGTGCGAGTTCGGTTTCCGAAAACAGCGCGTGAATTTGACGATGGCAAATGCGATGCATCGCCACGGTAACTCGGCCACCCTTCATTTTTGGTACCAGGTGATGGGCGTCTCTCTGCGAGGCCGGGATCACGCGTTCGCACAACGGGCATCGTTCAAGATTATTTTCGGTGTGCCAGCCGGGTGGTTCGATCAACTTGCGATTCATGGCAACGTCATTGCAATGTCGGAGAAATCAATCATACGGTGTCTGGGCGAATGCCGCTTTACGCGCCTGGGTATCGATCAGGAATGTCGATCTGTCCACCTAATTAAATTCTGGTCGACTTATCGACTTGAGCAAGGCGGCGTCTCTTCGCCAAGGGGAACGAAAAATTGACCTACGAGCCGGGAACGCATGATTTTTAAAAGGTACTGAGACGATCGCTGCCGTACCGATGCGTCAAAAATGCCCGTCCAGCGCATTTGTAGCTGCTTTGTTTGTTGTTGTTACGCGCAATAGGCATAATCGTCATTGCGGAAAAAATTTCTTGGGTGGAACATACTGACGACATCATGCCGCTAGATGGCAGCATGGCAATTTCGATAACAGGTGATGACTTTGAAGTGTGGCCATTGTGGTGCGAGCAATTCTGACAGCGCCAAATTTTGCGGGAAATGTGCGGTCAGACTACGGCCTGCTGCGGCAGACAGGGCAAAAAAAGCGCCGGCGGTTACCGTGGCAGAGGCTGATATTGCAACCATTCTTCAGCTCGATCCGATACCGATCGAGGAGAATGATGCTGTTACGCAATTTATGCCGCGCGAGGTGACACAACAGTTGGTGCCTTCTTTTTCGTCGACCGTAGATTTGGATGACCATCGTTTGGCTCGACGCACACGGTTGCCTATTGTCTTCGGGGTAATTGCTATCGCTTTAGTCGGGGCTGTTGTTGCTTGGCAAAGCACAGGCTCACGGCGACCCGTGCTTGCACCCGCGGTAGCTAATTCCGTATCTTTATTAGCCGCGCCGATCCCGACAGCTGCTGCACCCATCCTCTCACCGGAGCCAGCGGCGAGTGCGATGCCGGCAAATACAGCGTTGGTTCCTGCATACGTACCAGATCGTAAGAAAGACCATGAGCGCTCGGTGAAAGCGGACAAGGCAACGGTATATCGAGATGGTATACCGAAGCATAAGGCTGACAAGCAATTAACACGGAAATCGGAAGCTGCCGGTGCAAAGCATTTAGAGGATGCTAATCACAATCGTGAGGCCATCTCGCTTAATGATAATGAGGCGACCGTGAAGAGTGTCAGGCCAAAAGCAAAGCTGCCGACCCCTCGGGAAGCGTGTGCAGATCGTTCCAATTTCATCAGTCGCGGCATCTGCGAATCGCGCGAATGTGAAAAACCAGAGCGCGCTACTCTGAAATTTTGTGTCGATATGCATGAACGACGGGTAATTCACGACTGACAATATTGACGTCGCCGATCGGCAACAACACTTTATCCGCACCATAGCGTGAGCTACCCGTAGAGCGCGTCCTGATCCTGCAAGCAGCAACTCGCAACCAATAATAGCGCGTTCCCCGCTGGATTATCACCGCGTGGTATCGATGATTTCGCCTAATTACTCACTCCAGTTGAATGTGTCGCGATGGCTTCAACCTTGCCGGTCAATTCTCGGGTGAGCTCGACCGACACGGCAATCATCCGACTCATCATCGCGCAGGCAGGTCGATCAAGTCTTGCTCTGGAAGACCAAGCTGCTAGAGCACGCACAGCGTCATCGGACGCCATCGCATGGTCATGGATCGTGATGCGATTCGCGCCTTGTTGCACATTTGGTTGAAAGCCCATCGCGCCCGCCAAAGTGGATTAATCTCTAATCACATACTTGCCAAAAATTCTAAATCTTCCTGTTCCGGCGGTACGCAAACTATTTTTTGCTATACCCCTCAACTTTTATGATCCCGTGTCGTTACAAATGAATCGGTAAAGCGCAAAAAAATATTTAAAAAAAACCCTAAAGTTTGCAAACTCTTTGCCGTTAATTAAAAAGATGCGGCAGTTTAGTAACAATTTTTAGAAAATATTTACATTTGCGCGGTTAAGAACTTCGTAAAAAAAATGATTTTAGGAATTGTTTCCCATAAGTATTCGATCAGAATTTTTTTATGTGTTCTGCTCTAACAGCCGCAGTAGGTAACGGTTTAGTACAAAATTTAAGTATTCTCCCTCCAGCGAGAGAGCAGAGTTTGTAGGACAAACTCTGCTCTCTCGCCGCGTCTGTTCCTGTATAGAAATACCGCGTAGTGCCTATTTCGCCCCTCTGATCGCCCCATCAGAATGGAATCACTGACTCGGCAAACATTGCCTTGCGGGATCAAGATCGAGGGGATAAGACGATGAACACCAACGCGATGATGGCTGAAATTCGGGATGCCAATTTGGGATACCTGATGCTGGCGCAGCAAATGATACGATCGGATAAAGCCACTGCAATCTTCCGCCTAGGCATTAGCAGCGAAATCGCTGATCTGATCGATGGCCTGAATAATGCCCAGATTCTGAAGCTGTCCGGTACCAATATGATGTTGGCTCGCTTCCGCTTCGACGACGGTGCAGTGCTGGGAATGTTGACGAACTATAACAAGGATAGATCACTATCCCAATCGCATGCGGCGATTCTGATGGCCGGTCAGGCTGTCGAAGAAATCGCCTGAACGGTCGCTCTGCAATTACACGCAGCAACCGTTCGTGCAACAAAATTGCTTCAATCACCAGGCGACGTCATGACAAAAAAAAGTGTAGTCACAGAGTCGCAGGAGATTCAGCTCGCAATCGAACTGATTACCCTCGGGGCGCGCCTGCAGTTGCTTGAATCAGAAACCGCGCTATCGCGCGAGCGGCTTCTCAAACTGTACAAGGAATTAAAAGGCGTTTCGCCCCCCAAAGGCATGTTGCCTTTCTCGACTGACTGGTTTGTCACATGGCAGCCGAATGTGCATGCGTCGCTGTTCATCAATATTTATCGGTTCTTGCAAGAGCATGCCCACGTGTCTGGCATCGTGGCCGTCGTGAAGGCATACAAGTTGTATTTGGAGCAAATGGGCCCTGAGGGTGACGACGAGGCAGTGCTATCGCTGACGCGCGCGTGGACCATGGTGCGTTTTTTTGACAACAAGATGCTCGACACCGCGTGTTGCACGGCGTGTAGTGGCCATTTTGTTGTGCATCAACTCGATCTGAAACGCAATTATCTATGCGGTCTGTGCCATATGCCTTCGCGTGCCGGTAAAACACGCAAGGCAAAGGAAGCCGCTCAGGCTGCGGTTGCGATTGCTTGATACCACTGGCATGATGAAATCCTCACACGAGGTTTTCGTAAACTGCTTTGGCTGCTCTCAAGTTTAATTCTCAAGCCTTCTCTTTGGCGCCTTCATTGAAGGCATTGCTTATTCAGGTGGTCGCGTTGCTCGTCATCGCCATCGCACTGATTTGCCTCAAGCTAGCGACAGGGATGTCCCTGCCACTCACCTTCTGGATTCTCTTGTCAGGGCTGATGGCTGCCATCCTTGCCGTATGGCGCCGGATGGACTGGTGGTGGGTGGTCATGGAACTACTGTTTGCGCCTGCTCTGCTGGTAGTCAATACATGGTCGATTCCGCCCGTCGTGTTTCTAGTCGCGTTTTTGCTTCTGCTGGGCGTGTTCTGGAGCACCTATCGAACCCAAGTTCCGCTTTTTTTATCGGGAACGGCGGTATGGGACGCGGTCGAGACGATCTTGCCCGACAGACCACTGCGCTGCATCGATATCGGCAGCGGATTAGGTGGTGCAATGCTGGCCTTGGCAGAGCGTCGCCCAGACTGTGCATTTTTTGGGGTTGAAATAGCGCCGCTTCCCTGGTTGATCAGTGTTGTGCGGGCTCGCATACGCAGGAGCCGAACACAATTTACGCGGCGAGATTATCGGACGATCAATCTTGCTGATTACGATGTTGTATTTTCTTATCTTTCCCCTGCAGCGATGCCTTCTCTATGGCAACAAGCCACCGCACAAATGGTCCCCGAATCGATGCTGATCAGCTACGAATTCGGTCTTGCTGCGATATCCCCAGACGCGATCTATCAACTTGATGGTAGCAAGTCGACACTTTTCTTGTGGTATCCGGCGGCCCATCACCGAGCATTGTGAGCGTCTTCCAATGTGGACATTATTCAACGCGCAAGACACCGCGAAATGCAGGATTCGTTCGCAACCAGACTGTTACCTGTGGTAAATTCTATGGACAGGCCGAAGAGAGTAGCTGCGTGGGTAAATGCTGATTTTGAGCTTTGATATTCGTGGTCGGCGTGTTGAGCCTGTATGTGAATTCGTACCTAATTTCTGACCGCTTGGTGCGAAAACCGATCCCTGCAAGCATCTTATGAGCTTGCTTTCCGCAAACTGTATTACTGGAGTATCTGCTTGCTAGTCATCATCGGATATGTGGTTGTCATGCTCGCGGTATTTGGTGGTTTCGCCATGGGCGGTGGGCATCTGGCCGCGCTGTTTCAGCCGCTCGAACTCGTCATGATTGGCGGCGCGGCAATCGGTGCTTTCCTGGTGGGCAATAATGGTAAAGCGATCAAGAGCACCCTGAAGGCGATCCCGACCCTGTTCAAAGGCTCTAAATTCAATCGCGCTTTATATATGGATCTGATGTCCTTGCTATTTGAAATTTTGACCAAGGTCCGCAAAGAGGGGTTGATGTCGATCGAAGGGGATGTCGAGAAACCTGAAGAGAGCCCAATTTTCGGTAAATATCCATCGATTCTGAAAGACCATCATGTGGTCGAATTCATCACCGATTATTTACGCCTGATGGTGTCCGGGAATATGGACGCGTTTCAAATCGAAAATCTGATGGATAACGAAATCGAAACCCACCATGCCGAAGCCGAAGTACCCGTGCATTGCATTGCGAAGCTCGGTGACGGCTTACCCGCCTTCGGCATTGTTGCTGCGGTGATGGGTGTAGTGCACACGATGGAATCGGTTGGTATTCCGCCCGCTGAACTCGGCATTCTGATTGCGCACGCGCTGGTCGGTACCTTCCTGGGTATTTTGCTGGCCTACGGATTTGTCGGCCCACTTTCGGGATTGCTGGAGCAAAAACTGCACGAGTCATCCAAAATTTATCAGTGCATCAAGGTGACTCTGCTCGCCAGCCTGAATGGCTATGCGCCAGCGCTGTCGGTCGAATTTGGTCGCAAGGTCCTGTTCTCCACTGAACGCCCGTCCTTCAGCGAGCTTGAAGAACATATCAAGCTGGCCAAGTCCAAGTAAAAGGCCCGACCATGAAACCAGTCGAGACGCGTGTACATGGCTGACGAAGGCACTCGGCCAATCATCGTTAAACGCATTAGAAAAGGCGGTGGCGGTGCCCACGGTGGCGCGTGGAAAATTGCGTATGCCGACTTTGTCACGGCGATGATGGCGTTTTTTTTGCTGATGTGGTTGTTAGGCTCCACTGCAAAAGGAAACCTCTCTGGTATCGCCGAATATTTTCAGACCCCGCTGGCTGTTGCTATGCAGGGCGGCTCGGGGGCTGGCGATAGTTCGCATGTCATCCAGGGTGGCGGCAAGGACCTCACGCGCAAGGAAGGACAAGTCAAGCGCGGCGACACACCTGCACCGTCAAAAACCTACAACATCAAGGCAGCAAAAGAAGCGCTTGAAAAAATCGAGGCGGGTCAGCTGCTGGCATTGAAAAATCGCATCGAAGGCGTAATTCAATCCAACCCGCTTCTCAACAAATTCAAGAATCAGCTTCTGCTCGACATTACCAGCGAAGGTCTGCGGATCCAGATCATCGATGAACAGAATCGGCCAATGTTTGCCAATGCCAAAGCGGATCTGCAACCCTACACAAAAGAAATCCTGCATGAAATTGGCCGCTCCCTGAACAATGTGTCGAACCGCATCAGCCTGTCAGGCCACACCGATGCATCGACCTACTCTACTGGCGACAAGGGATACAGCAATTGGGAACTCTCGGCTGATCGGGCCAATGCATCGCGCAAGGAATTGATTGTTGGTGGCATGGACGAGACTAAGGTATTGCGCGTGGTCGGGCTGGCATCCGCGGTGTTGTATGACAAAGAAAATCCGTTGAACCCGGTGAACCGCCGCATCAGTATCATCGTAATGAATAAAAAAGCCGAAGATGCCGCGGCCAATGAAGGATCACGCACGGTCAATGTCAGCAATGCCGATAGCGGCACCGATTCGGCCGCAAAGATTGATGTTGGTGCAGCAGTAACTTCAGCAGCTGCACCCGCCGCACTCCCGCCAGGTGTTGTTGCAGCACCTGCACCGGGCGCGCCAGCAGCACCGGCAGCACCGGCAGCACCAGCAGCACCAGCAGCAGCAGCAGCAGCGGCTGCAAAACCTGCCGCAGCAGCACACTAGAATGACACACGCGTCGACTCTGTTTTTTGTCATGGAGACACCTGCATGACCCAGCAACGCCTGCTCGCGCTCGGCATCAAAAATCTGCTCGGTGCCGTGTCCGGACAAAGCATCGATCACCTGGCCGAAGTCGATACCGATTTGTTGCAGACCTCCTTGTTGATCACCGAGGCGATCGACAAATTGGCCGCCAGTTTTCTGGCGATTCACGCTGCAGTCACTGCGCAGCAAAGCATCATCGACGCGGTACTGAATGATGGCCGGACACATGAAGCAGAGCGCGCAAAAATCGATGCACTGCGCACTGATATTGGCGGCCATGTCAATGCCGCGATCACCGGCCTTCAATTCCAGGACATGACCAGCCAACTCATTGATCGTAGCCGCAATCGCATTCGTGGTTTGCACGAAAGCCTCACTGTGCTGCGTGATTGTGCGGTGCAGATCAGCGAGCGTGGCACGCTGGGTGAGTTGGCACTACAGCTTGATCAGACATGCGAGGCGGTATCCCGGCACAGCAGCAGCCTCGACGGCGCGCTACGCAAGTCGGTGAGTCAAACGCATCTTGAAAGTGGTGATATCGAATTGTTTTAAGGCACTGGCTTCATCTCGGCACGGCGGCAAGCAGCGTTCTGGCGCACGGGTAACGCAGTACAAAAAGAAAGCGAAGCAGACATGGCAAAATCGATTCTGGCAGTAGACGACTCGGGTTCACTGCGACAAATGGTGGTGTTTAGCCTGAAAGCGGCCGGCTATCTGGTGACCGAAGCGGTCGACGGTCAGGATGGTTTGGAAAAGGCCGGGCAGCAACTATTTGATCTGGTGTTGACCGACCAGAACATGCCGCGTATGGATGGCCTGACACTGATTCGATCGCTACGAGCGCTACCGACCTACCAGCGCGTGCCGATCCTGATGCTGACTACCGAGGCCAGTGACGAAATGAAAGCCAAAGGCCGTGCCGCTGGTGCCAATGGCTGGCTGGTCAAGCCGTTCGATCCCCAGCGCTTGACGGAAGTCGTCAAAAAAGTAATCGGTTGATCTGGCTATCAGCAATCGATTGCCGTAGATACAGCGGTGTTGTGATGCAAATTAACGTGGCAAAAAATGCAGCAAAAAAGGAAGTGACGGAGTGCCACGATGACAATTGATATGAGTCAGTTTTTCCAGGTGTTCTTCGAAGAAACCGAAGAGCTTCTGTCGGAAATGGAAAAGCTGCTGCTCGCGGTCAACGTTGCTGCACCGGATCCAGAAGATTTGAATGCTATTTTTCGCGCTGCGCATTCGATCAAGGGGGGGGCATCGACGTTTGGTGTCACGGATTTATCCGAAGTAACCCACGTGTTGGAGACCCTGCTCGATCGTATCCGTAAAGGTGAGATGTCGCTCACGGCCGAGCATGTGGAAGCCTTCCTCGCCGCAAAAGATGTGCTGAAAATGCAGCTCGATGGACATCGGCATGGCGCAGCGGTTGATCAGGAAGCGGTCGGTGATGTGCGTATGCTGCTGCAATCCTTGTCAGAGCTGGATCGGCCGATGCCGCCAGCGCCAGCACTGGAGCCATTTGCAGGCAAGAAAGCCGTGACTGGCGAGGCGCGTCAGCACCGGTTTCAGCTTACGCTGCCAGCTGCCAGCCAGCGCGATATTGAGGCGCTCGCTGCCGAACTCGGATTGCTGGGAGAGATTGCGCAGACAGTATTACCCGATCAGCGCGCCGAGTTTGTATTGTCGACCAATGCGTCGGCAGACGACATCATCGCCATCTGCTCTTTCATTTTCGAGCCGGAAGTCCTGCAGCTAAAAAATCTTGCGGGCGATGGAAATGGTAATGGCAATGGCGATGGCAATGCTGATACCGATGCAGGCTACGGATTTTTTGAACCAGACGACGCGCGTTTTCGAAATTTGGTCGCTGATCCGACGAGTGCAACCGATACCATCAAAGCACAGGAAAACGCGCAGGGTTACGGATTTTTTGCACCGTTTTCGCCGCACGTCGCGGATGCAGCGCCGACTTCGGTGACTGATACGTTATCGCATGACGCTGCGGTTGATTCGTCCAATGAAATACATTCCGGCGCATCGGCTGAGCACGAAAAGCGTCATCCAATGCGTCGCGACGGCGACAAGGCCGGCACCTCCGAATCCACATCGATTCGCGTCAGCATCGAAAAAGTCGATCAGTTGATCAACCTCGTTGGCGAGCTGGTCATTACGCAGGCAATGATCGAGCAGCGCACCGATTCGCTTGATCCAATGCTGCATCAGCGCCTGCTTGGCAGCGTCTCGCAATTGACCCGCAATACCCGTGATTTGCAGGAAGCCGTGATGTCGATCCGGATGATGCAGATGGATTATGTGTTCTCGCGTTTTCCACGCATGGTGCGCGATCTCGCCTCGAAGCTCGGCAAGAAAGTCGATTTTGTCACGCATGGTGCTGCGACTGAGCTCGACAAGGGCTTGATCGAACGCATCGTCGATCCATTGACGCATCTGGTTCGCAACAGCATCGATCACGGTATCGAATTGCCGGCAGCGCGGCGGGCGAGTGGCAAAAACGAGAGTGGACGATTACTGCTTTCGGCCGGTCATCAAGGTGGCAATATCGTCATTGAAGTCAGTGACGATGGTGCCGGTTTGAACCGTGAACGCATTTTGCAAAAGGCACTGGAAAACGGTTTGCCGGTATCCGATGCAATGACCGACAGCGAAGTCTGGCAGCTTATTTTTGCACCGGGATTTTCCACCGCTGAGGCGGTTACCGACGTGTCTGGCCGCGGTGTTGGCATGGATGTGGTCAAGCGCAATATCACCTCGATGGGTGGGGTAGTCGATATCCGCTCGGCCAAAGGTTTTGGCACCACGATCTCGATTTCGCTACCGTTGACGTTGGCTATTCTTGATGGCATGTCGATCCGGGTCGGTGACGAGGTTTATATTCTGCCGCTCGGTTATGTGGTCGAATCGCTGCAGCCGCGCGCGATCGATATCAAAGATATCAGCGGGCAGGGCAGGGTCATCAAAGTGCGCGGCGAATATTTGCCGCTGATGTCGCTGCATCAATTGTTCGGGATCGTACCGCGCTGTCTTGATCCTGCCGACGGCATCGTCGTTATTCTTGAGTCGGAAGGTCGCAAGGCAGGCTTGCTGGTCGATGATCTGGTCGGGCAGCAGCAGGTCGTCGTCAAAAATCTGGAATCGAATTACCGTAAGGTCGTCGGCATCTCAGGTGCCACAATTTTAGGCGATGGCGGTGTCTCGCTGATCGTCGATGTCGCTGCATTGTTGCGGCCTGGCGCGCAGATTGCGTCCGAATCTCTTCACATTTTACAAGGAACGCAAAATGTCGAACATTGAACAGTCGAACGAAGCGTCGAGTACGATCAAAGTAGCAGGTGAGATTGCCGGTAACGAATTCCTCGCCTTCACGCTCGGCAAGGAAGAATACGGTATCGACATTTTGAAGGTGCAGGAAATCCGTGGCTACGAAGCAGTGACGCGCATCGCCAACGCACCTGAATTTATCAAGGGCGTGGTCAACCTGCGCGGCATCATCGTGCCGATTGTCGACATGCGCATCAAGTTTAATCTCGGTGAACCAACCTACGATCAATTCACGGTGGTCATTATTTTGAGCATCGGTGGACGCGTCATGGGTATGGTCGTTGATAGCGTTTCCGATGTAATCACTCTCACGGCCGAACAAGTCAAGCCAGCACCCGAAATGGGGAGTGCGTTCGACACCGATTATCTGATCGGCCTGGGTACGCTCGACGAACGGATGCTGATCCTGATCGATATCGATAAATTGATGTCGTCGGACGAAATGGGGCTGATGGAAAATGTGCCTGCCTGACGACTGGCAGCACCGCATTCGATCCATCGCACAACGTCAATTCAACAGACAACCACGGCAGGGTCAGTATCCGTGAAAACACCCGCATCGCAGCGCCAGGCCAACAGCAAGGAATTCGATTTCACGCCACGTGACTTCGAGCGTGTACGCACGCTGATCCATCAGCGTGCCGGTATCGCGCTGGGCGAAAGCAAGCAGGAAATGGTCTACAGCCGTCTTGCGCGACGCTTGCGTGCAACCGGTATCGATTCATTTTCTGCCTATCTCGATGCGCTTGAAGCCGGTCACGACAGCGGCGAGTGGGAAGCCTTCACCAACGCGCTGACCACTAACCTGACCTCGTTTTTTCGGGAGGCGCATCACTTTCCATTGCTCGCTGATCATTTGAAAAAAAGTACCGGTCAGATCGAACTCTGGTGCTCGGCAAGTTCGACCGGTGAAGAGCCGTATTCGATGGCAATGACCGCGTGTGAAGTCTTCAACACGCTGACGCCGCCGGTGCATATTATCGCCACCGATATCGATACCAATGTGTTGACCACCGCAGCCGACGGTGTCTACACCGAAGACCGGCTCGATAAACTTTCACCGGAACGCATCCGGCGATTTTTTCAAAAAGGTAAAAACGATCAGGCCGGCATGGTACGCGTGCGGCAGGAATTGCGGCAGATGGTGAGTTTCAAAAAGCTCAACCTGCTGGCCGGTGACTGGCCAGTCAAGGGGCCGTTCGATGCGATATTTTGCCGTAACGTGATGATCTATTTTGATAAGCCAACGCAAGGAAAAATTCTGAACCGATTCGCACCTTTGCTGAAGCCCGACGGCATTTTATTCGCCGGCCACTCGGAAAATTTTTTGTACGTCACCGATGCGTTCAAATTACGCGGCAAGACGGTCTATGAGCTTGCCGGTGCCGATGGCACCAAGAAGCGGAGCGCGCCTGTGCGCGGCTAGAACAACCCATGTCCAGAGCGAGCGAAGAACACTTTGCAACGAACGTGTATTACGACCGCACCTTTGATTGCGACGCGGCCAAGATTCTGCCGGGTGAATACTATTTCACGCCGAAAGACATGCTCATCGTCACGGTATTGGGTTCCTGCGTGTCGGCCTGTATCCGCGACCGTGTCTCCGGTATTGGTGGGATGAATCACTTCATGTTGCCTTTCGCTGGTAGCGATACCGATAGCCCAATATCAGCATCGATGCGCTACGGTACCTATGCGATGGAAATTCTGATCAATGAATTGTTGAAGGCTGGCGCGCGGCGCGAGAATCTGGAAGCCAAAGTATTCGGCGGTGGCAATGTGCTGCGCGGTTTTATTGCGATCAATGTTGGTGAACGCAATGCCCAGTTTGTGCGCGACTATCTGCGTATGGAAAACATTCGTATCGTTGCCGAAGATCTCAACGATATCCATCCGCGCAAGGTTTACTACTTTCCGCGTACCGGCAAAGTGTTGGTCAAAAAACTCAAGCAGTTGAATAACAACACGCTCGTCAATCGCGAACACGATTACGCTACCCGCCTGCAGTCGGTGCCGGTAGCTGGTGATGTCGATCTTTTCTGATCCATCGATAACGTGACTGATCGAATTCAATACGACTTAGGTCGAACGATGTCGGGAAATACAAAATGAAAATCAAAGTATTGATCGTCGACGACTCAGCGCTGATTCGCGGCATCATGAAAGAAATCATTAACTCGCAGCCCGACATGGAAGTCGTCGGTGCGGCGCCTGATCCGCTGGTGGCGCGCGATCTGATCAAGCAGACTAATCCCGATGTGCTGACGCTCGACGTCGAGATGCCGAAAATGGATGGCCTCGATTTTCTCGAAAAGCTGATGCGGTTGCGACCGATGCCAGTCGTGATGGTGTCGTCGCTGACCGAACGCGGTAACGAAATCACGCTGCGCGCGCTGGAGTTGGGGGCAGTCGATTTCGTGACCAAGCCGAAGATATCTATTCAAAGCGGCATGCTGGAATATACCGAGCTCATCGCCGACAAAATTCGTGGCGCAGCAAAGGCACGCATTCGCGCCCGCGCGCTGCCATCGACCGATGGTGCCGTGCAAGGCGGCAGACCGCTGCCGCAGATCGGCAACCCCCTGACCAGTAGCGAAAAATTGATCATCATCGGCGCGTCGACTGGTGGCACCGAAGCGATCAAGGATTTCCTGTTGCAGATGCCGTCAGATTGTCCCGGCATTCTGATTACGCAGCACATGCCCGAAGGGTTCACGCGCTCGTTCGCCAAGCGGCTCGATAGCTTGTGCAAAATTTCCGTCAATGAAGCCGAAGGCGGCGAGCGGGTTCTGCCTGGTCATGCCTACATTGCGCCAGGTCACTCGCATTTGCTGCTGGCGCGCAGTGGCGCCAACTATGTGACGCAACTCGATCAAGGCCCGCCGGTAAATCGGCATCGACCATCGGTGGATGTGTTGTTTCGCTCTGCGGCGATTGCGGCGGGCAAAAATGCGGTCGGTGTTATTCTTACCGGCATGGGCAAGGATGGCGCGCTGGGTATGCTCGAAATGAAGCAAGCTGGTGCCCATAACTTCGCACAGGATGAAGCAAGTTGCGTCGTCTTCGGTATGCCGCGCGAAGCCATCGCAGTGGGTGCAGCAGACGAAATTGCCCCTTTGCTCGAGTTGCCGGGTAAGGTTCTTGCGTGGCTTTCGGCGCAGGGTGGGCGGGCACTGCGGGTTTGAATGACGGTGCCGCCTGATTCCGGTGTGATCAGGCAGTACTTCAGTGCATAATGTGGAACATGTTTGAAGCATTGTTTTTTGAAGAATTGATGGAGTCCTCATGCCTAATCCGAATACTAAATTTCTCGTTGTTGACGACTTTTCGACAATGCGCCGCATTGTTCGTAACCTGTTGAAAGAACTGGGTTATACCAATGTCGACGAGGCAGAGGACGGTTCGATGGCACTTGCCAAGCTCCGCGCGGAAACCTTCGAATTCGTGATCTCCGATTGGAACATGCCGGTAATGGACGGCCTGACCATGCTGCAGAATATTCGTGCCGATCCCGCGCTGGCAAAACTGCCGGTCTTGATGGTGACTGCCGAAGCAAAAAAAGAAAACATCATCGCGGCCGCTCAGGCAGGTGCCAATGGCTATGTGGTCAAACCGTTTACTGCAGCCACCCTCGATGAAAAGCTCGCCAAGATTTTCGAAAAGCTGGAGAAGATCGGCGCGTGAAGTGCATCGGAAAGCACGTTGTCGATAAAACCCGCGTAGTAAGCTGCTCCCCGGAGCAGTGCGCGATCCTGTTATTGATTCCGGCTGGGCGCATCGGCAAGTCTGAAACAGAGCAAGTGCATTGGTCAGGATAACCTGCACCGTAACGTCGATTTGTCACCACCCAATAAAGCCCGCCATGCACGACACGAATTTTATTTTGAGAGAAGCGCTGCTCGATCCGGCGATGAAGGTGATCGGCTACGAATTGAGCTGGCAAAATGCCGATGGCTATCTCTCGCAGCCGAGCGAAGACGATCTGCAATCAATGATCGCCTTTGTCGGCGAGCGTTTAACGCATGCCGACCGCGGCTACCTGCTGGCAGGCTGCAAGTTGTTCCTTGGTGCGACCCCTGAAACCCTGCGCTCCGGTTTGCTGGGCAAACTGTCGCCAACCGATACCGTGCTGACGATCCAGCGTACCGACCTCGGTGACGCCAGTGCGATCGACGATATCAAGGCGGCCCGTGCAGCTGGCTTCGGCGTGCTACTGCGCGACGCCGATCTTGGCAGTACCGATCAGAATTTATTGCCACTCGCAACGCATGTTGAGCAGCGCTCGGGCAGCGCCGAATTTTCTACGCAGGCGGCGCTCTTTCCATCACTGATTCATGTCGCCCGCGGCGTACACAGCTGGCAGGAATTCGATACTTCGGCAGCACTTGGTTTCGACTCTTTCGTCGGCAATCTATATTTGACTACCCGACCCGGCGCGCAGGCGAAGGGCGCCAACGCAGCGCAGGCAATGATCCTGCAACTGATGGAAATGGTGCGCAAGAACGCCGACGTGCGACAACTCGAAGGCGTACTCAAGCGTGATGCTGCACTGTCGTACAAGCTGCTGCGCTACATTAATTCGGCTGGCTTTGGTCTGGGTACAGAAATTCAATCGCTGCGTCATGCGGTCACGATGCTTGGCTATTCACCGCTGTATCGCTGGCTATCGATTTTGCTGGCTTCTGCCAGCACCAGTCAGCAGTCACCGTTGCTGATGCAGATGGCGGTGGTGCGCGGTCGCTTCGCCGAGCTGCTCGGTCAGGGATTTTTACCCCGCGCGGAAGCCGAAAATCTGTTCGTGGCGGGCATGTTCTCACTGCTCGATCGACTGCTCGGCATTCCGATGGAAGAAGTGCTCGATACGATTCAGTTGTCCGAATCGATTTCGCAGGCACTGCTGTCGCGCGATGGTATTTACGGCCCGTTCCTTGCCTTGGCCGAAGCGTGCGAAAAAGACGTGGGCGCTGCGGGTCCGCTCGCGGATTCACTGTTCATCAGCGCCAGTCAGGTCAACGAAGCGCATATGAGCGCGCTGGCGTGGGCGCAGAGTCTGCGGGCTTGAACGCCTGCTGCCTGGTTCGCTAGCGCCAATGCGCTGCGCCTCGCGAATGTTCCTCGAATATTCCTCGAATGATCCTCGCATGTTTCTCATTTGTCACATCTGCATGTCGACATGTGTCGGCCAGTAAGCAAACTGATCGGCTGACACGTCATCGGCGCTGACACGCTATTATTTCGTCGGGCCGGTTGCTGTTCCAAACTCGATCATGCAGCCCACTTGTCTGCGACCTCATCGCGGCGCGGGTGACCACCCTCATTATTGGCTTTCAAGGATCGCACATGGATTTGACCGACGCGCCGCTGCGCAATAAACCATCAACACGTTCCCGGGTGGTGGGAAGCGTCATCGTGGTGCTGGCACTGGCAGCGCTAGGTGGATTGGCGTGGTACCTGACGCATCCGTCTGCGCCTGCGGGAGGCCCCGGGCGGCCAGGTGCGGGACCAGGTTCTGGCGGCAGAGCGGGTGCGTCAACAACCGTCGGTGTGGCGCGCGTTGAGGCGATTGATCTGCCGGTTGTGCTTGATGCACTTGGCACGGTGATACCGGCAGCCATCGTGACCGTGCGACCGCAAGTCGGTGGCGTCCTGCAAAAAATTCTGTTCCGCGAAGGGGAAACGGTGCGCGCTGGACAAGTGCTCGCACAGATCGATCCGCGCCAGTTCGACATGGCGGTGATGCAGGCATCCGGTACGCGTCAACGTGACGAGGCGCAACTTGCCAGCGCACGCGTGACACTGCAGCGATTCCGGGATTTACTGGCGCAGGACTCCATCGCGCGTCAGGAAGTCGATACGCAAAGCGCCCTGGTCAAGCAACTCGAAGGCTCGATCACGTCGGATCGCGCCGCAGAAGGGTCAGCGCGTTTAAATCAAAGCTACACAAAAATCGTCGCACCGATCAGCGGTCGGGTCGGCTTGCGTGTAGTCGATGTGGGGAACGTCGTCAGTGCCAACGACGCGGCCGGTGTCGTCGTGATCACGCAAGTCACACCAATCGATGTGCAGTTCGCAGTACCGCAGGATCAGGTTGCAGAGATTCTCGCACGCTCGGCCAACAACGCCGTTTTGCCGGTCACCGCATTTGATCGCAATCGCACCGTAATCCTCGGCACGGGAAAATTTTCAACGCTCGATAATCAGGTGGATGTGCAAACTGGTACCGTGCGTGCCAAGGCGCGCTTTGCCAACGAGTCGCTGGCGCTATTTCCAAATCAGTTTGTTAATGTGCGTCTGCTTTTGCGCACCATTCAAGGTGCATTGACGATACCGGTCAGTGCACTGCGGCACGGCAGCACGGGAGATTACGTGTTCGTGGTCGACCCTGCAACGCGTATCGCAGCGCTGCGATCAGTCAAGCTCGGGCAGTCGACCGTTGATCGCATTCAAATTACAACGGGACTGCAACTCGGTGAGCAAGTCATTACCGAAGGTGCCGATCGCGTCAAGGATGGTGCCAAAGTCACGCTGCCGGGTGACAAGCCGACTGGTACTGCCGCGGCCGCTGGTGGTGGTGGCGCGGGTGGTGCGGATAAAGGCAAGAGAAAGCGCCCGCCGGCAGCCGCCCAATGAGTCCGTCACGTCCGTTTATTGCGCGGCCGGTAGCGACCGCGCTGCTGATGCTGGCGATCGTACTGGCGGGTCTGGTCGGCTACAAATTTTTGCCCTTATCTGCCTTGCCGCAGGTTGACTTCCCAACGATACAAGTACAAACCTTGTATCCGGGTGGCAGTCCTGAAGTGATGAGCCAAACCGTTACTGCACCGCTTGAACGCCAGTTTGGTCAGATGGCCGGATTGCAGCGGATGAGCTCGACCAGCGCGGCCGGTGTGTCGATCATCACGCTCCAATTTGGTCTGGGTCAGACGCTGGAAGTCGCCGAACAGGAAGTGCAGGCAGCGATTAATGCCGGTGGCTCACTGCTGCCCGCCGATCTGCCTGCACCACCGTTGTATGCCAAGGTCAACCCTGCCGATGCGCCCGTACTGACGCTGGCGATTACCTCCGATACCCTGCCGCTGACCGACGTCCAGAACATCGTCAACACCCGCCTTGCGCTGAAGATCAGTCAGGTTGCTGGCGTTGGACTGGTGTCTCTGTCTGGTGGTCAACGACCCGCCGTGCGCATTCAGGCCGATACCCAATTGCTGGCATCGTACGGGCTCGGACTCGATACCTTGCGCGCCGCAATCGCTGCAGCCAACGCCAATTCTGCCAAGGGCAATTTCGACGGACCGACGCGCGCATACACGATTGCGGCCAACGATCAATTACTGGCCGCAGTCGATTACAAGAATCTGATCGTTGCGTACAAAAACGGCGCACCGGTGCGCCTGTCGGAAGTCGCACAAGTCGTCGACAGCGCCGAGAACGTGCGACTCGGCGCATGGTCCGGCTTGAAGCCCGCCATCATCTTGAATGTGCAGCGTCAGCCCGGTGCCAATGTGATCGCTACCGTTGACGCAATCAAGGCACGCTTACCGGAACTGCAGGCCGCGTTGCCCATATCCTTGAAAGTTGATGTGCTGTCGGATCGCACCACTGGCATCCGCGCTTCGGTCAAGCATGTCGAGATCGAATTGCTGCTGGCAGTAGTGTTGGTGGTACTGGTGATTTTCGCTTTCCTGCACAGCGTGCGTGCCACCGTGATCGCCAGTCTGGCGGTACCGATCTCTCTGGTCGGCAGTTTCGGTGCGATGTATCTGCTCGGGTACAGCCTGAACAACCTCAGCCTGATGGCACTGACGATTGCGACTGGCTTCGTGGTCGATGATGCGATCGTCATGATCGAAAATATTTCGCGCTACATCGAAGAAGGCGAAGCGCCGATGCAGGCCGCGCTGAAAGGTGCGACACAAATTGGCTTCACGATTATTTCGCTGACCGTATCGCTGATTGCTGTGTTGATTCCGCTGCTCTTTATGGGCGATGTAGTGGGACGGTTGTTTCGCGAATTCGCCGTCACGCTGTCGATCACGATTCTGATTTCTGCAGTGGTGTCGCTCACGCTAGTGCCGATGATGTCGGCGCGCTGGCTCAAAAGTGCACCCGCACATAACGCACCACGTGGACGTCTGCAGCAGTTTTTCACGAAGGTCATCGAGCGTTATGACGACGCACTCGGCTGGGTGCTGGCGCGTCAAACACTGACCTTGCTGGTCGCATTGGCAACGATGGTGCTGACCGTGCTGCTGTACCTGTGGATTCCGAAAGGTTTATTTCCGACGCAGGATACCGGTCAGTTGCAGGCGCGTATCGTGACCGCCCAATCAGTCTCGTTCACGCGTATGGCGCAGTTGCAGCAGGCCGCAGCAAAAGTGATTCTTGACGACCCCGATGTCGCGGGTCTTAGTTCGCTGGTCGGTGTCGACGCTTCCAGCAACACGATGCTGCATACCGGTAGCATGCTCATTAATTTGAAGGCCAGCCGTATCGGCTCGCAGCAGCAGACAATGGATCGTCTGCGCCAGCGCATCAGCGAGATTGCAGGTGTCTCGATATTTTTACAGCCGACGCAAGATCTGACGATCGATGCCGAGACCGGTCCGACGCAGTATCGCGTGTCGCTCGAAGGGGCCGACAACGCTACTGTTATTGAATGGGCGGGCAAACTGACGCGGCAAATGCAGAGCCAGCCGCAACTGCGCAATGTGGTGTCGGATGCGACTGCCAGTGGTACTGCCGTATTCATCGACATCGATCGCGACACCGCATCGCGTCTTTCGATCAGCGCAGCAGCGATCGACGACGCGCTGTACAACGCGTTCGGCCAGCGTATCGTCTCGACGATTTTTACCGAGACCAATCAGTACCGTGTGATCCTCGAAGCGCGGCCTGGTACGCTCACCACGCCTGCGGCACTTGGTCAGCTCGAACTGCGCACAGGCTCCGGCAAGCCGACGCCGCTGTCGGCCGTTGCCACCATCACTGAGCGTCCGGCACCGCTACAGATTACCCACGTGGCGCAATATCCAGCGACTACATTGGGCTTCGATACGGCACCCGGGGTCTCGCTTGGCAACGCGGTCGATGCAGTTCGCAAGGCGTCTGCCGAGATCAACTTGCCACCATCGGTGACCCTGACGTTTTTAGGTGCAGCCGGTGCGTATCAGGCCTCACTGACAAGTCAGTTGTGGTTAATTCTCGCTGCAGTGATTTGCGTCTACATCGTGCTCGGTGTCTTGTACGAAAGTTATATCCATCCGCTGACAATTTTGTCGACGCTGCCCTCCGCAGGTGTGGGCGCATTGTTCGCGCTAATGATCAGCGGCCAGGACCTCGGCGTGATTGGCATCATCGGCATTATTCTGCTGATCGGCATCGTCAAGAAAAACGCGATCATGATGATCGACTTTGCCATCGACGCCGAGCGCAATCAGGGCATGACACCGCTTGAGGCAATTCGGCAGGCTGCGTTGCTACGCTTCCGACCGATCCTGATGACGACACTGGCGGCGCTGTTTGCTGCAGTGCCGCTGATGCTGGGTTGGGGTGAGGGTGCAGAATTACGGCGACCTTTGGGCTTGGCAATTTTTGGTGGACTCATTGTCAGTCAGGTGCTGACCTTGTTCACTACGCCAGTGATTTATCTCGGATTTGATCGGCTTGCGCGGCGCTGGTCCCGGCCTTCCAAGGACACCGCGGAGCAGCCAGCGTGAATCTGTCCGCACCCTTTGTGCGGCGGCCGGTGGCCACAGTGCTGCTGACGATTGGCATCGCACTAGCCGGAATCGGCGCGTTTTTTGTGTTGCCCGTGTCACCTCTGCCGCAAGTAGATTTTCCAGTAATTTCGGTAAGTGCCACGCTGCCGGGTGGTAGTCCCGAGACCATGGCAACCAGTGTTGCGACACCGCTTGAGCGACGTCTTGGTGTGATTGCTGGCGTCAATGAAATGACATCGAACAGCGGCACTGGCAGCACCCGCATCACGCTGCAATTTGATTTGAACCGCAAAATCGACGCGGCTGCGCGCGAGGTGCAAGCCGCAATTAATGCCGCGCGGGTTGATCTGCCCGCCACGCTGCGTAGCAATCCGACCTATCGCAAGGCCAATCCATCCGATGCACCGATTCTGATTTTGGCCTTGACCTCGAAAACGCGGGCGCCTGGTCAGATCTACGACGCGGTCTCGAATATCGTTCAGCAAAAACTTGCGCAAGTACAAGGCGTTGGTGATGTTGAATTGGGTGGCGGCTCGTTGCCTGCAGTGCGAGTCGATCTGAACCCGACCACGCTCAATAAATACGGTCTGAGCGCTGAAGACGTGCGTGCAGCGATTCAGTCGACAACCGCGAATCGGCCCAAGGGCGCGATCGAAGACGATGATCGATGGCTACAGATTTATACGCAAGGAAGCGGCCGTACAGCCGACGACTATCGCACTCTAACAGTCGGCTTTCGCGACAATGCACCGATCCGCTTGGGTGATGTAGCCGATGTCATCGACAGCGTTGAAAATACCAATACGCTTGGACTCTTCAACGGTGATCCGGCCGTGGTGGTGCTGATCACGCGCCAGCCCGGTGCCAACGTGATCGAAACTGTTGACAGCATTCGCGCAATTCTGCCGGAGTTGCAGGCACAGCTGCCGGCCGATGTACGCCTGCAGATCGCGTCGGATCGCACCACGTCGATTCGCTCGTCGCTGCATGAAATCGAAACCACGCTGCTGATTTCAATCGCGCTGGTGGTATTGGTTGTCAGCGCATTTTTGCGCAGTGCGCGCGCAACGGTGATTCCGGCAGTGGCGACCATCGTTTCGCTGCTCGGTACGTTTGGCGTGATGTATCTGCTCGGATTTTCACTCAATAATTTGAGTTTAATGGCACTGACGGTGGCGACCGGTTTTGTCGTTGATGACGCAATCGTGGTGCTTGAAAATACCAGCCGCCATATCGAGGCGGGCATGTCGCGCATGGATGCGGCGTTGCGCGGTGCACGCGAAGTCGGTTTCACAGTGTTGTCGATTAGCGTGTCGCTGGTAGCCGTATTCATTCCTTTATTATTCATGGGGGGTCTGGTAGGGAGGCTGTTTCGTGAATTCGCAGTCACGCTGTCGGTGGCGGTGATGATCTCGCTGGTGATTTCATTGACCACCACGCCAATGATGTGCGCGTGGTTGCTGAAGCCGCATGATCCAACACCACCAGGTCGTATCGCTCGCTGGTTCGAGCGCGGTTATCAACAGTTGCATCGCTCGTATGAACGGTGTCTGGATTGGTCACTGCACAACATGGCGATGATCATGGTGGTCTTCGTTGCGGTGATCGTTTTGAACGTGTATTTGTTTATCGCTGCCCCCAAAGGCTTTTTTCCGGAACAGGATGCCGGTCAGTTGGCTGGCGGTTTGCGCGCCGATCAAAGTATTTCGTTTCAAGCTATTCAGGGCAAGCTAAAGCAGCTGGTCGATATCGTGCGCGGCGATCCGGCGGTTGATACCGTAGTTGGTTTCACGGGCGGCGGCCGTGCCGGTGGCGGCTTCATGTTCGTGACCTTGAAGCCAATCGGGGAGCGCGCGGTTGGTGGTCAGGCAGTGATTGCAAGGCTGCGTCCGAAGCTGTCCAAGGTTACTGGTATCAGTCTGTTTTTGAATCCGGTGCAAGACTTGCGCATGGGTGGCCGGCAGAGTAATTCGACGTATCAATACACGTTGAAGAGCGACAGTCTTTCCGATCTGCGCAAGTGGACCGCCAAGCTAGGTGATGCGATGAAGGTGCAGCCTGCACTCATCGATGTTGATTCGGATTTGCAGGAAAACGGCGTGCAGAGTTTTGTGCGCATCGATCACGACGCGGCGTCGCGACTCGGCCTGACGTCACGCGATGTCGATAATGCGCTCTACAACGCATTCGGTCAGCGGCAGGTAGCCACCATCTATGGCGAGCGCAATCAATATCATGTGGTGATGGAAGCCGCACCGCGCTTTGCGCGCAGTCCGAATTCGCTGTCCGATGTGTATGTGCCGGCACGCGGCAATGTCTCGACCGGCGCGCCGGTCGCTGCAGCGAATCCATCGTCAACTGCATCGTCAACTGCATCGCCAACTGCGTCCCCAACCACGGCGCTGGTCAGCAACCCGGGTTTGCGTGATCCATCTAGCGGGCAGGCGCTGAGCAATCAGGCCACACGCATGGTGCCGCTGTCGGCAGTGGCGAGCTTTTCTGAAACGGCAACCGCCACGGCAATCAGTCATCAGGATGCCGAACTGGCGACCACAATTTCATTCAATCTCGCACCCGGCAGCGTGCTGGCAGCAGGGCAGGCTGCAGTACATCAGGCTGAAGCCGATATTGGTTTGCCGAATAATGTGCACGGCAGTTTTCAAGGCACTGCGCGCTCGGCACAGGATTCGCAGGGCGAGCAACCGTTGCTGATCGCCGCTGCCATCATCGTGATTTATCTGGTACTGGGTATTCTTTATGAAAGTCTGATCCATCCGATCACGGTGTTGTCGACCTTGCCCTCGGCAGGCGTCGGCGCAATTCTGGCGCTGCTGTTATTCAAGATGGAGTTCTCGATCATTGCGCTGATTGGTATTTTTCTGCTGATTGGCATCGTGAAAAAAAACGCGATTCTGATCATCGACTTTGCACTCGAAGCACAGCGCGCACGCAACCTGTCGGCATTCGATGCAGTGCGCGAAGCGTGTCTGCTGCGCTTTCGGCCGATCTTGATGACGACGATGGCGGCGATTCTCGGTGCGCTGCCGCTGGCGATCGGTTTCGGTGAAGGCGCTGAATTGCGTCGACCGCTCGGCGTGGCAATTATTGGCGGCTTGATTGCAAGCCAATTGTTGACGCTGCTGACCACGCCGGTCGTCTATATTCTGCTCGACAAATTACGCAGTCGTCGGCCGACGACGATGTCAGCATCACCACTTCTGGAATGAGCATGGACATGCAACGATTTTTTCAGCATCGCTTTGAGCGCCACTTTCACCAACGCGTTTACCAAAGCTTTTGCCAAAGCTTTTACCAAAACTTTTACAAAAGTACGGCAAGCCTTGCTGCGCTTGCCTTGACCCTGGCCGGTTGCGCAGTCGGCCCCGACTATCATCGTCCCTCGGTACCGACCGCTGCTGCCTACAAGGAGCTCGCCGGATGGACCCCCGCAACGCCAGCTGACGGCATTGATCGCGGCGACTGGTGGGCATTGTTCAATGACCCTGTGCTGAATGCATTGATGCAGCAGGTTGCGATCTCGAACAACAATGTCGCTGCGGCGACTGCAGCGTATGCGCAAGCGCGCGCGGTAGTGCGCGAGCAGCGCGCCGGTTTGTTTCCGGTAGTGTCGTTTAATGGCAGCGCGCGTCGAAGCGGTGGCAATGATGTGCAAACTGCAGGGAGTAATTACCAGGCGAGTGTCGGTGCGACCTGGGAGCCCGATGTCTGGGGGCGTCTTGGCCGCGCGGTTGCTGGTGCAGATGCGACTGCGGCAGCGAGTGCAGCTGATCTCGCATCGGCCTTGCTGTCAGCCCGTGGCGAACTCGCGATCGATTATTTTTCGCTGCGTCAAACCGATCGCCAGCGCCAACTGCTGCAGCAAACTATCGATGCGTATCAGCGCACGCTGACGATTACGCAAAATCGCTACACCGCTGGCATCGCGCCAAAAACTGACTTGCTGCAGGCGCAGACGCAACTGGCGAATGCGCAGGCCGATGCAGCTGGGCTAAACCGCACGCGCGCTCAGTTCGAACATGCGATCGCGGTATTGGTCGGCAAGACGCCGAGCGATTTTGTGCTGGCGCAATCCGACGTGGTCGATGTCGTGCCGGAGATTCCTGTCGGCGTGCCATCGACGCTGCTGCAACGTCGTCCCGATATCGCCGCTGCCGAACGGCGCGTGGCGGCGGCCAACGAACAGATCGGTATCGCGCAGGCCGCTTACTATCCGTCGCTCAATCTGAGCGCTAGTTACGGTGGTAATGCCCGGCGCGTGGCGGATCTATTTTCAGCGTCTAACAGTATCTGGTCGCTCGGTTTGTCGGCGGCCGAAGTCCTGTTCAACGCCGGTGCAACCAAAGCCCGCGTGGCTGGTGC
>JAYTZV010000220.1:0-4123 GCA_043741695.1 Burkholderiales bacterium | reverse complement strand
GGGCCAGTTCAAATCCAGCGCTAGGGAGGCTTATTTGTTTCATGAGTATTGAACGTCTTCGATGGCGATTTCGCCGACCTTTTGCAGAGATTCCTTAGCCTTTCACACAAGCCGGACAGGCCGATAAAGATTCAGTTCGGCAAAGTAAACTACGATACGCGAGGAATTTTTGGGTATAAAAAAAGCGGGTTCAGTTCACCACTGACCTGCTTTTTTTGCCCTGTGACCACTTACCTTGCCAGATGCACACCAATTGTCACTATTGTAACACTGGCGACTCCCATCGACAAGCCAAACGCCGACAGGGTGGCAAGCGCCCTGTCTGCGTTGCTGAAATGCTTTTTGATACAGCTGTTCATGATGCCTACAAAGGCTTTCGCTTCAACAGAAAATAGTGGTCCACCGTGTATGCAGTTTCGGCCAGCGGTGTCAGAACCAGCGAAGTCGCCAGCATCGAAAAATGGCTGTGCCATTTGTTTCCTGAAGGCACGTTAATGCCGGTTGAAAACGCCGCGGCAACTGCTGCAAACAAACTCGACGGCACCAGCAAAATGATGAAGCCGGCGTTGACACATCAGTTGGTGTTGCTGCTCAAATCGCACCTAGACGGCGCGCACCGAATCGTCCGAATCGCCTGTTGCGGCGGCGCGCTCAGTACCAGCCGCCGGTACCACCGCGACTTCGCTGAGTACATCAATCAGCGTTCGCGTTTTAAATGGTTTGATCAACACGCGTTGTACCCGCAACGCCAGGAGTTGCTCGACCTCTTCCCGGCTGCATGCGGAGGCGGTGACGTACACCGGAATATTTTCACCAGAAAGTGTCGCCCCGGCCCGCAATGCATACAACTGCGCAAACAACTCCACACCATCTTCATCGCCGTCAGCGTGCAATGGCAAAATCACGGAAGAAAAATTCTGCTCCTGCATCATGCGCTGGCCTGCCTGCAATGAAGTCGCCTGTTGAACGGGCCCGAGCGCGAGCGAAGCCGCCGTCAAGGCGACAGTCTGACGAATCAGCGCATTGGGTTCAACCAGCAGGATCGGCAGAGGCATTGTTGAGTTCACTGACGATTAGGGTACGAAGTGTTTTTAAGATAGCGATATCTACAGCATCGAACTGACGCGGCCTGGTATCAATGAGGCAGAGCGTACCAACCCGGATTCCTACCTCGGTTTCGAGCGGGGCTCCGGCATAGAACCGGATTTTTGGCTCGCCGGTTATGAGCGGATTATCGGAAAATCGTGGATCGAGATGGGTATCCGGAATAACCATTGGCGCTTCACTGAGGATCGCGTGCGAGCACAGCGACACCTCACGGGACGTTTCACAAACATCCACACCTACCTTGGCTTTAAACCATTGACGATTTTGATCAATCAGGGACAACAGCACGATCGGCACCTCGAACTCGGTGGCAGCGTATTGCACGATGCGATCAAACCGCTCCTCCGGGGGCGTGTGGAGACAGAGAAGCTGCCGCATCGCCGCAAGACGTTCAACTTCATTCTCGGGCAAATCAGCGGTGATCATTCGCAGTTTCTCCAACGGGCACACCAAATTGGCGTAGAAATTTTCCTGGCAATTCGCATAGTGCCCAGTCATCACCGGCAGGGATAGTTCGTTCCGTTTGTATTTGGCAACCGCAGCAGGGGCCAACGCGCAACCAAACCCAAAGTGTGTCCGCGGCAACATCGTCTGCGCAAGCGGCTATCACCATTAAATTGTTCGCAACACCATGCGCTAATGCGTGTGCGGATGGCGATGAATCGGATCGATCCACTGCACTTCTTGCGGTGCTTCGACCGCGTCAATAGTGAGATTAATCACCACTGCTTCGTTATCGCTGCGCACTAACACGCATTCAAGTGCTTCCGACTCACTGGCGTTGATTTCCTGATGCGGTACATACGGCGGTACATAAATGAAATCACCCGGCCCGGCTTCAGCGACAAATTCAAGTTGATCACCCCAGCGCATACGGGCACGTCCCTTCACCACATAGATCACGCTCTCCAGCGCGCCGTGATGATGGGCATCGGTCTTTGCATTCGGATGAATCGTCACGGTGCCGGCCCATAATTTTTGTGCACCGACCCGCGCATGATTGATTGCTGCGGCGCGATGCATGCCGGGTGTCTGCGCGGTGTTGTCATCGAGTGCGTCGCCTTTGACCACGCAGACGCCATCGGTGCGCCAATCTTTTTTCATGTCGTCGGTATTGATGTCGTTGATTGTCATTGGATTACTCCTCATGGTGATCGCGCTATTGGCACTACCCCTAATGTAACGCGTTTCTTATGAGAGCAAAGTAGTGTCCCAACGTTAAACTCCGACAGACAACGTTGCCAGCATCTCGGAGGCGACACAAAAAAATCGGTGCGAAACGTCACCGGAAAACGCTGCACGGAATAAAAAAGCGATGCATCATTACCGATACAACGCCCGCAAAGATGACCGGCGCACCGCCAGCACGTTTATTTCGATGGCGGTGGCAAACGTTTCGCCGGTGCTGCCGCTGCTGCAGCGGCTTCGCGATCAGCTTTGTTCGCGCGATGGCGTCCAATGGCACAACCGACCCCGGCACCGATTACGCTATGCCCACCTGCGAAATGTCCGGCAACGCCACCAACAGCCGCACCTTTCAGACAACCTTTTGCGCTTGCCTCACCAACCACAAGCAGCGAACTCAGTGCGACACCAAACAACAGATAGGCGTATTTCATGGTGATTCTCCTTAATTAAATTATCAATCAACGTTCACTACAGATATGCATTAACCGACACGATGCCACGCTGTACTCGGTGCATCTCTTACCTCTAACAACATTGGTTGCGAATTACCTTCGTCCGTAACGCACAGCGGTACCAAGGTCAACGATGCTGCGGCAAACTCGTCGCTGTTCGTACTCGAACCGGTGTAGACCAATCGACATCAAGAACGCGTCGACGCCCACCAGCACAAAAATCAACGCACCAACCCTGTCACTTTTTTTCCGCTGGGCACGACATGAATTTCACGCAACCGCTACGCTCATTGGAATCTGTACATAAAAATGACGTCGACTCTTGAGGTCATTCTCCGACAACGGTCTCGCTCAACAACTCCTTGCTTGAAGTTCGCGCAAAGATCTTCACAAAAAAATTGAATAACTCAATGCCTTTTTCCGATGCGAGATACAGGCTGGCGCGTTCAGCGATGACGTCGATTGGTTCAGCATTCTCGCTCCGCTGAGCCCAACCGTCTCGCACCATCTGGTCGCGAATCATTGCCGCATCAGATGACGTTTGCTCTTTGATCAAATGCTCAAGCAAGAAAGCAACCTTATCGATCGAAACAGGAGCCGCCATCCCGAGCGCGGTAGAAAACAACCGCAGTTCTTCTCGGGCATGTTGATGCGTTACGTTGATTGCCTGCGCGTCCGACAGAGGGGATTTGATTTTCACTGCCGCATCAGGAGAAACTTGCTCGGTATTACTGCTCATGATGAGGTTATTCCTTTTCGAATTTCATTGAACGGTTTCTGCTCTTCGTCTAGGTAGTGGCTCGCGTATATCAAAAGTACTTCAGCGCGTCTCGACTGCCGTGTCGTGAAATTCTTGGCGATCACGCGCTAACGTAGAGAAAGCTGCGCCTTCTCGAATCGATACCGCAGTACATGTTGTAACTGTGATTGATTTACAAGGAAGATGTCTGTGCGTCAGCTTACACAGTGCTGCTTGTGCATCGGCGATATCGCCACAATTGAAAAAACATCGCGCTTCAGTAATTCACTCTATCGCCAATGTGTGAGCGGCGCAAGATGCTGTTACGTCAATGCGTCGGAGGCGATGTCTCGGAGCAGGAAATGATGCTGAAGGCAACCAGATTAAGCAATTGTCGTTATTGATACACCGGTTGCGTTATCACCAGCAGTTTGCCTCAACGATAAGATGCCCGAAACATCTTTGCCGAACGGGATTTGACTGCAAAAATGGCATCAACCAATAAAAAAGCCCTCGATGGTGAGAGCTGATCTATGCATTTGGCGGAGACGAAGGGATTCGAACCCTTGATACAGCTTTAAACTATATGCTCCCTTAGCAGGGGAGTGCCTTCGACCACTCGGCCACGTCTCCACAC
>JAYTZV010000219.1:0-1321 GCA_043741695.1 Burkholderiales bacterium | reverse complement strand
ATTCATTGTATTTGATTCACTGCCCATCGCAGTGATTTAGTGTTGGGTGACTTGCGCTGGCGCGTCTGGGTCGGCATAAAAAAACGCCGGTATCAACCGGCGTTTTTTAGGTGCTACCGCGCTCGGCAGCGTGCGTGGTATTACTCGATTCGGCTTTTTACGCGGCGAGCAATTGACGCAGCACGAACGGCAGAATGCCGCCGTGCTTGTAGTAATCGACTTCGATTGGCGTATCGATCCGCAGCAGTACCTTGACATCCTGCTTGGACCCATCGGCGCGATGGATTACGAGCGTAACTTTTTGCTGCGGCTTGATCTCGCCTTCAATGCCTTTGAGATCAAAGGTTTCGTGGCCAGTGATGCCGAGCGACTCGGTACTGTCGGTGCCAAGAAACTGCAGTGGCAGCACGCCCATACCCACCAGATTCGAACGATGGATGCGCTCGAACGAGCGGGCGATCACGGCTTTCACGCCAAGCAATTGCGTGCCCTTTGCGGCCCAATCGCGTGACGAACCGGTGCCGTATTCTTCACCGCCAAATACCATCGTCGGCGTGCCATCGGCAACATAGCGCATTGCTGCATCGTAGATCGACATTTCTTCGCCGCTCGGTTGATGCAGCGTGATGCCACCTTCAACGCGCGAACCGTCGGGCTTGACCGGAATCATCAAGTTTTTGATACGCACATTGGCGAAGGTGCCGCGCATCATGATTTCGTGATTACCGCGGCGTGAGCCATACGAGTTAAAGTCAGCCAGCAGTACGCCATTGGCTTTCAGCCACTTGCCGGCTGGGCTCGATTCCTTGATCGCGCCAGCCGGAGAGATATGGTCGGTGGTGATCGAGTCGCCAAACACGCCCAGTGCACGCGCACCGGTGATGCCGGTGGCAGCAGCTTTTGGCTGCATCGTGAAGTCAGCAAAAAACGGTGGCTCGGCGATGTAGGTCGATTTCGGCCAGTCGTAGACTTCACCAGCGGCCACGCCACTGATGTCTTCCCACAGCTTGCCCGGTGCGCCTTTGACATCGGCATAATTTTCTTTGAAGACCTTGGCGTTCATCGCAAACTTCATCAGCTTGGCGATCTCTTTCGAGGTTGGCCAGATGTCGCCGAGGTAGACAGCCTTGCCATTGGCATAGCCGACTGGCTCGGTCATCAGATCACGGGTCATGTTGCCAGCGATGGCATAGGCCACGACTAACGGTGGCGAAGCCAGGAAGTTCGAGCGAATGTTCGGATGAATACGCGCTTCGAAATTGCGGTTGCCGGACAAGATCGCCGAGGCGACGATATCGTGCTTGACGATCGCTTCGTTCAT
>JAYTZV010000218.1:0-28286 GCA_043741695.1 Burkholderiales bacterium | reverse complement strand
AACCTGTTCCAGCGCAGTCTGCAATTTAGCAACCAGCGCTTTGTCTTTGATCAGCTCGGCGCTGACGGCCACTGCATCATTCGGTAACGGTGCCGAGGTCCAGATAATCTTGCTGTCAGCGGCCTTGATCAAGCCTTGTTCGATCATGGCATTGCGATTGCGATCGTAGTCGGCACCGGCATCAAGCTCACCGCGCGTGACTTCGGTTTCAATGGCCTGGTGTTTGGTATAAATCGTTTTACTGAAAAATTTCTCGGGATCGTTGATCCCCATTTTCATAAACTGATGTGTCGGAATCAGATAACCAGAGGTCGACCCCTTGTCACCGAACGCAAAGGTCTTGCCCTTCAAATCTTCCAGCTTGTTCAAACCCGATTTTGGATTGGTGACGACGATGCCGAAGTACTGCGGCTTGCCATCGTACAAAATCGTTGCCACTGCCTGTGCACCTGCCTGGTTATTCGCCAGCACATATCCCCACGGTCCCATTAGCGCGATATCGGTTTCACCGTTAGCGAGCGATTTGGCCAGACCTTCCCAACTATCGACTGTGCGCAACTCAATCGGGCGATCGAGTTTTTTTGACAGATACTCCGCCAGGGGCCGGTAGGTCGCATCGTTTTTTTCTTTGTCAGGCTGGAACAGACCGACACCCAGACGCAGCGCATCGGCGGCAAATGCGGCGCCGCTATTGAGTGAGGCAAGCAGCAGCGCTGCAGTGAATATGAAGGTAGACGTAAAGCGCATCGTGATATCTCCTGATGTGAAATCGAATTGGTCGCAGCAAGCGATTAAACCTTACTGGCTATCGAAAAAGTGAGCGACGCCGCTGGCACCAACGGTTATGCCGCAACGTACTTTGCCAGCAGCGGCGCGAGTCTGGCGCGGGTCGCCGCGCTCATGCTGGCAGGCTGCGTCACCAGCGCCTGCGCCAGCGCTGAATGTGCCGCCGATGCCGGTGCATTCATACCAAGCTGGCGAATCGCCGCACGCAACACCTGCTGCGCTCGCTCGACATTGTGCACCATGTTGCCAATGGCCATCTCGGCCGTGACTGCAGCATGTCCGGGATGCCAGCAATCGAAATCAGTTACCAGCGCCAGCGTGGCATACGCAATTTCCGCTTCGCGGGCGAGCCGCGCTTCCGGCATGTTGGTCATGCCGATCAGCGACGCACCCCACGAGCGATACAACTGCGATTCAGCCAGCGTAGAAAATGCCGGGCCTTCCATGCAGACGTAAGTGCCACCGCGATGCAGCGTTGCGTCCGGCAATGCAGCCTCATCGAAGGCATCGGCCAGCACCTGACTCAGTGCAGCACATACCGGGTGCGCAAAGCTGATGTGCGCCACGGCACCGTTACCAAAAAAAGTGCCGTCACGTTTTTTGGTCAGATCGATAAATTGATCCGGCAGCACCATATGGCGCGGTGCCAATTCTTCCTTGAGTGAGCCTACTGCCGATACCGAAATCAGATAATCGACACCTAGACTTTTGAGTGCCCAGATGTTGGCGCGGAATGGAATTTCCGTTGGCAGCAAGCCGTGACCGCGACCGTGCCGGGCCAGAAAAGCGACTGGCACGCCGTCGAGCATGCCGGTAAAGATGGCATCGGATGGTGCGCCGAACGGGGTGTCGATGGTGACTTCTTCAACGTCATGCAGCGCATTCATTTTGTACAGGCCACTGCCGCCAATGATGGCGAACGGAATTTTTTTCATGAGGATGTCAATATTGAAAATGGGGTTGTGCGCAACAACCGCGCGCGGCTTTCATAAGCGACTGATCGCCTATTGATTAAGCGAGATTGACTCTGACCAAATTGTACTAGCATCATCCGGGGAATGCGTCGATGGAGGGACTCCGCTCGATGCCGTGCGATGTGTAGTTCGTCTTCGCGATCCATTTCGCTGCATCAGTGACGCGTCAGTTAGCTCGCGAAGGTGAGCGCTCCGCAATGTCTACACGTCCAATAACGCGCCAATGCACCGGCGAAAAAAAGCCTGCAGAAGCAGGCTGTAAAAACAGATAGCGGTCTTTCAGGAACAAACAAAATATCGGGGTTCGCCCGTTATTTTTACCAAGGAGTGTTAAAAAAGATCGATTGCACGCGTGCCGGTTTCTTTATTTAATCTCATCCTTTTTCGCATGCTCGAGCCTCCAATTGAAATCCTCTTCCTCAGCGGTTGTCCACCCTTTTCCTGCGTGCTTATCGAGCATCTTCTCAAGTTTTCGTTTTTGGTCGCCATCTGGCAAAGCATCCACTTCCGCCCTTCTCGGTTTTGCCCATTCATCGTCTTTCTCCCGAAGATGAGGGTTAGTACCAGGCTCAATACGGTAGTTGGCAGGGTCAAGCTGCTTGCCTAGGGAAAAGCCGTCCAGTGTAGTCATATAAGCTCCTTCAAGATGGGACAAAACTATTTCTGTCCTGAATAAATGAGTGAGGCAACGTGACATTCGGTTCCAAGTATTTGCGTAACCCGGAAACACGATCAAGAGAACAAACACAAGCTGCGTACGAATGCGCTGCTGAACATACGAAAACATCGCAAGCGTCAGCGGCACTCGCGATGCTCTGCGCGCGCACCAGCTAGCGAGGGATTTTTTTATGTCGATTTCGGTTGCGCGACGCGTATCGACAGAGTTCGCTGGATCAGCAGATGATTTCACCGCGGGCTTGATTGATGCTACCTGCTCGCCGGGTTACGCCGCTTTGATCGCACCACCATCTGAAATTGCAACTTCCGAACCGTCGACTAAGCAACGCGCCAGAGGATTTTTATGCGCATTCAAAGCCGGTTTTTTGCGATCCGATAGCGGATACTAAAATCAGATCATCGACGCCAAGACTTTGCAAGGCCCAGATGAAAGCAGTGTGGCGGAGCCGGGTCGCGCTACCGCATTCAACGAGCAAGCACGTTTGAACGACCATGCGACGCGCATTCACACACCTGCATCACGATGGTCAAACCGTATGGGAAGAAATCGCCGCGGCTGCCTCAGCCTGACTCCCTGCGATTTGATTTTCTTTTGCCTCGGCAAACAGCCTATGGAATTGCTTGGTCTCTTGCCTGCTCCAACCGCCCGATGCAAGATTGTCCAACATACCTTTCATCCTGGTTTTTTCTTCCGAAGCCGGCAACATATTGATGAGGCTGCCTTACAAACGCGAAGCAGACGGTCCTTCCTCAGCAGTGAAAGATTTTTTATGGACTGCCTTACGCGTTGCGATGGCTGTGGTCGCTTCGGATACTGCAGCCTGACCGCCCACAGACGCACCAATTCTCATTTCGCTCGAAAAACCGGACATATTTCCTCCTAATAGCACACCAACAAATCGTGGCGTTGTTAGGTGATTGAGATGCCGCACTTGGTTCCAGCACGGTAGCCAAGGGTCGGTGCGTGGTATCGCAAACTCACGCGTTTTATACCTTTCGGCAGCATTGATTGGGACTTTGCGTGGTGTCGAGAAAATGCGTTCACAGCGGAGCGATGAGAGATCACGGCGACTTATGAATATGATCAATCAAGCGTCCGAGCCATTTCAGCGATCAGGCCGTAGCAAGACGAAGCGATTACCTCTCGCATGAACCTGAAAAAGACCGTGCTGCGGCACCGATGAAATCGAATGCTCGCAGCGTTGGTCGCAAGCTCGAACGCGCAGACGTTCGAACGTACTTGTGAAGATTATCAAAACGTTTGTCTTGCGATCGTCAAATCGTATGCGCAGATGGTGTGGTGGCGGGTGGCATAGGTGCCGAGGTGGATAGCGGCGCAGGTGCCGCGGTAGATTGAGGCAGCGAAGGTGCCGAGGTGGTTGAAAACACGGGCAGCGGTACTTGAGCTAGAAGCGCCTTGAAATGTTTGGTCTCCGTCTCGTCCCACCCACTGGAAGCGAGTTTTTCGAGCATGGTTTTCATCTCGCGTTTTCGATCGGACTCTGGCAACTTATTGACGAGCTGGCTCAGGACTGGCGCAGCGGCAGCACCTTCGGCTGCCGTAAAAGATGTTTTAGCTAATAATCCGGCGGCGGCAACTTCCGAAACCGCATTGGACCCTGCGCTCAAAGCAGACTGAAAGGTGCTTTATATATTAACCATATTTCCCTAAAAATTTATCCCAACAGGTCGTGGTGTTGATAAGTGATCGAGATGTCGAAATTGGTTCCAGCGCGATGGCAGCGTTTTAGTGCGCGGCATCCCACTCATTTACGTGCCGATGCGATGGACTTCATTGAGATGTGCATTGTTGTTCGGTCTGCGCGCACTTGACTCAACGCACCCCTTCTCGAATGGCTGGCAGAGATAGGTAACGCGGTGTCGTCACAAAAAATCGTTAATTTTTATATCCGGATCAAGCTGAATCAGAAGCTGTATCAGAAGCTGCACATCAGAAGCCGTGCATCAGCAACCGTGCATCAGAAGTTATGGATCAAAAGCTGTACCTCAAAAGCCAATAACTGACCGGAAAAAATCAACTTGCCAGAGCCAGCATGAACGACACATTTTTTTAAAATCGCATCGGCAAAGTGTATGGATAATTTTTTCAAACCCGCGATTCGCTTAACTGAATGCAGCGAGCGCGCGTTTCCTTACCATCACGTCTGATCAGCACGCACTAAAAATAATCTTCCACTCAATTCGACGAATCACAAATTAGCGACGATTTGCCCGTCGCTTCATCAAACACAAGCTCGGCGATCACACGTGTCGCCTGCATGGGAGACTCGTCGGTTGTAAACCGCACGTGCTTGAACGCCGCCTTGATCACCGGCACCGGTGCATCGAAGACGATGGCGAAACCGATGATTCCATTATCCTTACCGTACCATCGCTTGATAGCCGACGCGCTAACACCGTTGAACGTGGCAGCTTCAAGAGCAACGGTATAGAGCCAGTGATACTCCTTATCAAGCACGACAGGCTTGCCAAGCGCTGCAGAAAGATTGGCTGGCAAGGCGGGCTTGGTGCCCACCGATCCTGTAGCGTCAATCGGCGCCAACCACTTGATGATTTCTTTGCCTGACTTATTGCGAATCTCGCACGCAAACGTGTAGCCGCGAAAAAAAGGGGCCAGTTCGATTGCATTGGCGATGCTGGCAAACATCATGAGGTACGAAACGACCAGGCTGCTCAGCAAATACCTCATGGTGTTGCCCTTAAAAAGGTCGCAGAAAAAAGTGGCACTAGCTGAGTGCTGCCAACATCAGCATCGATTCCAGCTTTTAGACGGAAATCGGCGACACCCACCATCCCAGTTGCTCTGACAGCGTCCATCAAACCCGCAACGGACCCTCCTCCATCAAACCAATTTGCTCGCGTAGTTCGAGCACCCGATCCTGCCAATAGCGCTGCGTGTTAAACCACGGAAACGCTACCGGAAACGCCGGATCGTCCCAGCGCCGCGCGAGCCATGCCGAGTAATGAATCAGGCGTAAGGTGCGTAATGCTTCGATCAGATGCAACTCTCGCGGATCGAATTCGCAGAAGTCTTCATAGCCTGCCAGCAGATCGCAGAGCTGCCGTTGCATGTCGCTTCGCTCGCCGGATAACAGCATCCACAAATCCTGCATCGCCGGGCCGGTGCGGCTGTCATCGAAATCAACAAAATGCGGACCGGCATCGGTCCACAACACATTGCCACTGTGGACATCGCCATGCAGACGCAGCACGCTGATATTACCGGCGCGGTCATAACAACGGCGCACGCCGTCGAGCGCCTGTTCGGTTGCAGCGGTCCATGCGGCATGCAAATCGGGAGGAATGAAATTGTTGGCGAGCAGCCAGGCGCGGGGTTCGTCACCGAAACTAACTGCATCGATCGCAGGCCGCTCGATGAAGGGCTTGATCGCGCCGACTGCGTGGATGCGACCGATGAAGCGACCGAGCCATTCAAGCGTTGCACGGTCGTCGAGCTCTGGCGCACGGCCACCATGGCGCGCAAATACCGAAAAGCGAAAACCATCGAGTTCGTGCAACGATTTTCCATCGCCCAATCGCGTCGCAGGCACCACCGGAATTTCTTGCGCAACCAATTCTTCGACAAACGCGTGCTCTTCAAGAATTGCCGCATCGCTCCATCGTTGAGGCCGATAAAATTTTGCGATGATCGGCGGGCCGTCATCGATACCAACCTGATACACGCGGTTTTCATAACTATTCAGTGCGAGCAAGCGGCCATCGCCGTGCAGGCCAATGCTGTCGAGCGCGTCGAGTACCAGATCCGGACTGAGCCGGGCGAAGGAAAGCGTTTCTGCGGGATGGGTCATCGAACCATTGTACGGCGCGATTCCCCGCCCGCCATCACAATTGCGGAAAAACGCGGAACCGCTGCCCCAATGCAGGCGCTACACTACGCGCATCTTATTGTTTGCGGAGTTTGCGATGCATCTGGACCAGCCCTTGTCGGATAAAGAATTCGATGAACTCGATAAATTTTTATTGTCAGACCGCTGTGCCGACGATGGCATGGCGATGGATTCGCTGCATGGTTATTTGACGGCAATCGTCATCGGTCCCGAGATGATTCCGCTGGCGGAATGGCTGCCGGGCGTGTGGGGCGAGTCGAATGCGAGCGGCCCCGCGTTTAAATCCGACAAGGAATTCGATCACATCGTCGGCCTGATTTCGCGCTTCATGAATGAGATCGCAATCACGATGGAAGTCGCACCGAAAGAGTTCGAGCCGCTGTTTTGCGAATTCGAATGGGAAGGCCATCAAGTGCTGGATGGTGAAGCGTGGGCCTGGGGATTTTGGGAAGGCATGCAATTACGTGCCGAGGCGTGGGAGCCAATCTGGACCTCGAATCTGGCCGACATGATGCGGCCGATTTATCTGCTTGGTGCAGAAGAAATCGAAGAGAGCGAAATGCATCTGGTCGATACACCGCTGAAGGCGCACAAGATGACGATCGAGATCGAAGCGGCGATCCCCCACATTTTGAAATACTGGGCACCGGTGCGCACGTCGGGCGTGAAAACTATAGCGCGTGAAACACCGAAAGTCGGACGCAATGATGACTGCCCCTGCGGCAGCGGCAAAAAATTCAAGAAGTGTTGTGGTGCTGAACTACAGTCCGCGCCAGACCCCGCTAGCGCGTAACGCATGGTGCTGTTTACCCGCTCAGATCACTGAGCGACTTCAATGCGGTTCCGCCCATTTTGCTTGGCACGATAAAGCGCTGCATCGCTGCGCGACAGCGTATCGGCCGCCAGCACGTCAGCGGGCCGCATGATCGTAATCCCAATACTGACGGTCATTGAAATCACGCCACCTTGATATCGCATTGACTGCGCGGCGATTCTTTCTTGCACCCGTTGCGCAAATTTGACGGCATCGGCAACACCGGCATCTGGCAGCACCACGGCAAATTCCTCACCGCCGACGCGACCAACGGTATCGCGCTTGCGCAGTTCAGCAGAAAGAATGCCGGCGAAATGCTGCAACATCTGATCGCCCACCGCATGACCGTATTGATCGTTGACGAGCTTGAAATGATCGAGGTCGCACATCAACACTGCAGCACTCGCCGCTGCATCGCTTTTAACCCGCTGCAGTTCTTGTTCGAGCCGCACCGAAAAATAACGCCGGTTCGGAAGCTGCGTCAAAAAGTCAGTTGCGGCAAGTCCCTGCAGCTCCAGTTCAGCGTGCTTGCGCTCGGTGATATCAGTAATTAACCCTTGCCACAGCGTGCCCCCATCGGGCAAGCGCCGCGGACGCGCTTCGGCTTGCCGCCATCGTAATCCCTGCATCGGCAGCACCACACGAAATTCGCAATGCCACGGCAGCAGACTTGCCGCTGATTCACTTAGTGAGGTGCGGTAAGCCGCCAAATCGTCGGCATGAATCAAGGCCTCGACCGGTACCGCCGTGTCGGCGATCTGCTGCGGGCTAAGTTCATAGATATCTTGCAGGCCATCGCTGACGTACGAAAAAAAGGCGCTGCCATCGCTCGCGCGCTGGAATTGAAATACCAGACCATGTATCTGATTGGTTAATGACGTGATCAGCTCGACGCTTTGCTGCAGCCGATCCGATAAGACGCGCATTGCCGAGATATCAGTAGTCGTACCGAGCATGCGCAGCGGTGTGCCGTTCGCCGCGCGGCTGACGATTTGCCCGCGGCTGGCAACCCATTTGTAGCTGCCATCTTTACAGCGCAGGCGATGTTCGACTTCGTAGTGATCAGTTTTTTGATCGACATGCGCGGTAATCGCGGCCAGCACATAGTCGCGTTCAGAAGGATGCAGGCGCTGGTAGGCATCTTCAAGACTGGTACCGATTTCATGATCCTGGTAGCCGAGGATTGCCTTCCATCCGGCCGAATAGGTAATTTTGTGATTGACCAGATCGCGATCCCATATACCAGTCCCGCTACCGGCAATTGCTAGCGAAATGGTTGCATCTGCATTACTGCGAAAATTTTGCATCGCCAGCTTTTGCTGTCGCAGTGTGGCGCGTTTTTTAGCATGAAACTTTTTAGATTTCATCGGTGCGATTCACCGCCGCAACCGAATGCATCTCTACCGTCAGATGCGATAAGCCAGACTGCGACTTCAGTAAGGCATGATAAAAAGCGGGCGTGTGCTGCGTATCGGTACTGCAGATCGATAACACCACGCCGAAGTGTCCGGGACCGAGGCGCCATACATGCAGATCGGCCAAACGATCGCCTGTATTTGCCACCACAGCGCGAATACGCTGCGCCATCGCATCGTCGCGCCGCAAATCAACCAGAATACCGCCGGTATCGCGGATCAATCCATAAGCCCAATTGGCAATCACCAGCGCACCGATCAAGCCAGCCAGCGGATCCATCCACAGCCAACCGAATGATTGTGCTAGCAGCAAGCCGATGATGGCAAGCACCGAGACGGCTGCGTCGGCGATCACGTGCACGTAGGCGGCGCGCATGTTGTGGTCGCGGGTATCGATGTTATGGGAGGGATGACTGTCGTGACTGTCGTGACCGTCGTGACTATGATGGCTATGGTGATCATGATCGTGGTGATCATCGTGATCCGTGCGATCCGTGTGATCGGTGTGATGCGCGTGACCCACGTGACCCGCGTGACCCGCGTAACTATCGTCGTGCACGTTTTGTTTTGCAGGCGCCGCATGGTCGTGTCCGTGTCCATGATGATGACCATGCGCGTCACCACTCAGGAGCCACGCACTCGCCACATTGACCAACAAACCCACCACCGCAATCGGAATCGCTTCATGAAACGCAATCGGCACCGGTGATAGCAACCGTACAAACGATTCATAACCGATCAACAGCGCAATCATCGCCAAAATGATCGCACTGGTGAATCCCGCCAGATCGCCGAGCTTGCCGGTACCGAACACAAAGCGCGGATCGTTGGCGTGCTTGCGTGCGTAGGTGTAGGCCAGAGCTGCAATCAGCATCGCACCGGCATGCGTGGACATGTGCAGACCATCAGCGACCAAGGCGAGCGAGCCAAACAAATTACCGCCGATGATTTCAGTCGCCATCATCAACGTACAGAGAACGATCACCGCCCAAGTTTTGCGTTCATTTTTTTCGTGGCCGGGACCGAGAAAAACATGGTCATGGCCGAGCGCAAACGGCGACTCGTAAAACTCACTCATTGAGCGCTTTCATTAACTACACAGTTGCAGCAAAAATAAAACCTACGATGCAAATAGCCTGGATCGTTTCGCCCCGACGTTGCATCAGACTTGCAGCAACGCCGCTGCAGTAACTTGTAATACTCAGACCCGCTCGATGATCAGCGCAATACCTTGGCCGACACCCACACACATGGTGCACAGTGCAAAACGGCCTTTGGTTTGATGCAGTTGATTGATCGCGGTTGTGACCAGACGGGCACCCGATGCGCCCAGCGGATGGCCAAGTGCAATCGCGCCACCGTTCGGATTGACGCGCGGATCGTCATCTTGCAAACCGAGGTCCCGCAGTACCGCCATACCTTGCGCAGCAAACGCTTCATTCAATTCAATCACATCGATTTGATCGAGCGTCATGCCAGCTTGCACCAGTACCTTGCGCGTGGCCGGCGCCGGGCCGATACCCATGATGCGCGGTGGCACGCCAGTTGTTGCCATTGCCACTACACGCGCTTTCGGTGTCAAGCCATTGTGGAATGCGCTTCGCTCATCGGCCAGCAGCAGTGCACAGGCGCCGTCGTTGACACCCGATGCATTGCCGGCTGTGACGGTGCCATCTGGGCGCACGATCGGTTTCAGTTTGGCGAGTGTCTCGGCCGTGGTGGCGCGCGGATGCTCGTCTTTGGTAACGATGACTGGATCGCTGTTTTTGCGCACGATCGTCACGGGCGTAATTTCATGATCAAAAAATCCGGATGCCTGCGCGGCAAGCGCTTTAGTTTGCGACGCCAACGCCATGCGGTCTTGCGCAGCACGATCTACTTTGAATTCGGCAGCGACGTTTTCAGCCGTCTCGGGCATCGAATCGACACCATACTGCGCCTTCATCAGTTTGTTGATGAAGCGCCAGCCAATCGTGGTGTCGAAAATGGCAGCGTCGCGCGAAAACGCGGCATCGGCTTTGCCCATCACAAACGGCGCGCGGCTCATTGATTCAACACCGCCCGCAATCATCAAGCCTGCTTCACCAGCGCGAATCGCTCGCGCCGCGGTGCCGACTGCATCGAGACCCGACCCGCACAACCGATTGATCGTGGCACCCGCCACACCGACCGGCAGGCCAGCCAGCAGCGCCGACATGCGCGCCACGTTGCGGTTGTCTTCACCGGCTTGATTGGCGCAGCCGTACAGCACATCGCTGACCAGTTCCCAATCCACCGACGGATTGCGCACCATGAGTGCAGCCAAAGGAATCGCACCGAGATCATCGGTACGCACCGACGACAGGCTACCGCCGTAGCGACCGAAAGGGGTGCGGATCGCATCGCAAATAAAAGCTTGAGTCAGCATGATGAACGTCGCCTCGATTCAATGAGAGAAGGTGTGGACCAAAAGGAGTTGGCCGAAATCTGCACCGAGAGGTGCGAACCAGATCAGCCCTACGCCTTGATAAAGTGTTCGCGGTAGTAGCGCAACTCTTCGATCGATTCAATGATGTCGGCCATCGCAGTATGTTTCTGATGCTTTTTAAAACCGCTGGCCAGCTCGGGCTTCCAGCGCTTGCACAGTTCTTTCAGTGTCGACACATCCAGATTGCGGTAGTGAAAAAACGCTTCGAGCTTCGGCATGCCGCGCGCCATGAAGCGACGATCCTGACAGATTGAATTGCCGCACATCGGCGACTTGCCAGCGGGCACATACGCTTTCAAAAATTCGATCAAGGCGTCTTCTGCCTGCGCTTCGGTCACGGTGGATGCCTTCACGCGCTCGATCAATCCAGAGCGACCATGCGTACCTTTATTCCATGCATCCATGCCATCGAGCGCTGCGTCGGATTGGTGGATCGCAAACACCGGGCCTTCGCCCAGAATGTTCAGTTCGGAATCGGTGACGACCACGGCGACTTCGATGATGCGGTCGTTCTCGGGATCGAGGCCGGTCATTTCCATGTCGAGCCACACGAGATTGAATTCGTTCGGTCGCGCCGGAGTGGCGGGCGCAGTCGCTTGTAAATCAACGGCTTGTGACATAATCAGATCCTCGGCAAGTTCACTTTTCAAGTAGCCATTTTCTCACAGGCAAAGCATGTATTCACTCGGGTTTTCAATTTTGTTTGTCGGCGTTTTGCTGCTCACGGTGATGTTGCGCTTCTGGCTGGCAACGCGTCAAATGCGCCATGTCGCCGCGCACCGCAACGCGGTTCCGTCACAGTTCGCCGAAAAAATTCCGCTTGCAGCACATCAAAAAGCGGCTGATTACACTATCGCAAAAACTCGCTTCGGCTTGCTGAGATTGGTTGTCAGCAGCGCAGTGTTGATCGGCTTCACGCTTCTCGGTGGCCTGCAAGTGTTGAGCATCGGTTTGCTGCAAGTCACCGGCAACGGCATGATGTACCAGCTCGCGCTATTGGCTGCATTCGCCGCGATTTCCGGCCTGATTGATTTACCACTAGATTATTACAAACAGTTTGTTCTTGAGCAACGCTTCGGCTTTAACAAGATGACGCGCGGCCTGTTTTTTGCCGACATGATCAAGGGTGCTGTGCTCGGCGCCGCCATTGGTCTGCCGCTGATCTGGGTGATCCTGACCTTGATGGATAAATCAGGTGCGCTGTGGTGGCTGTATGCGTGGGCGGTCTGGAGCGGTTTCCAGTTACTGATGCTGGTTCTGTATCCAACGGTGATTGCACCGCTCTTCAATAAATTCACGCCGCTAGCTGACGATAGCCTGCGTAGCCGTATCGAAGGATTGATGACCCGCGTTGGCTTCGCCTCGCAAGGCTTGTTCGTGATGGACGGCTCCAAACGTAGCGCGCACGGCAATGCGTATTTTTCCGGCTTTGGTGCAGCCAAGCGGATCGTATTTTTCGATACCCTGCTTGCGCGCCTGGCGCCGCAGGAAATCGAAGCGGTGCTGGCACATGAGCTCGGGCATTTCAAGTTGAAGCACATTGTCAAGCGCATCGGCATGATGTTCGCCATTTCGCTTGGTTTTCTGGCGCTGCTGGGGTTTTTAAAAACGCAAATCTGGTTTTATAGTGGTCTGGGTGTCGAACCGAATCCGGCCATCAGCAACGATGCGATGGTGTTGATCTTGTTCATGCTGGTGCTGCCCGTATTTACCTTTGTGTTTGGACCGCTGACCTCGATCAGTTCGCGCAAGCACGAGTTTGAAGCCGACGCATTTGCCGCCACCCACACTGACGCACGTGATCTGGTCTCAGCGCTGGTGAAACTGTACGAAGACAATGCCTCGACACTGACGCCCGACCCCCTGCATTCGGCATTTTATGATTCGCATCCACCGGCCACGGCGCGCATCAGCAAACTGCTTGCAGCGTGAGGAGTGCCATGATCACGCTCACCACGCTGCAAGAAAAAAACTGTGCTCACACCACCACGGCACTGACTTCTGCCGAACAGGGAAGTTACCTCGCGCTGCTACCCACGTGGCAGCTCGATACTGGCATGATCACGCGCAGCTTCAATTTCGCCAATTATTACGAAACGCTGGCGTTTGTGAATGCGATCGCCTGGATGATTCATACGCAAGACCATCATCCGGATTTACACGTCACCTACAACCGCTGCGTCGTTCGCTACAACACGCACTCGGTCAACGGTGGCAAGGGTGGTATTTCTGAAAACGACTTCATCTGCGCCGCCAAACTCGATGCGATTTACGCGCAATCGCGCGGCTGATTGATGACGCAAGCTGCTGCGCTAATTAGTGCCACCATCATCGCTGCGCACGGCCGCCACTATATGGCGCAGGCCGACGCGCTCAAACTGCAATGCGTCACGCGGGGTAAAAAAAGCGATGTAGCGGTGGGCGACATCGTCAACATGGCGCTGACCTCAGCCAATCAAGGCGTAATCGAATCGATCGCCGAGCGCACTACGCTGCTGTATCGCTCGGACCAATACAAATCCAAACTGTTGGCCGCAAACGTGACGCAACTGTTCATTGTTGTCGCGACCGAGCCAGGATTTTCGGATGATCTGGTCTCTCGCTCACTGGTCGCTGCTGATGCCGCCGGTGTGAAAGCGCATCTGATTCTGAACAAGATCGACGTCACCGAATCACTGGCAAAAACCCGCCAGCGGCTGGCGCAATATGCCAGGCTCGGCTATCCGGTGCATGAAGTCTCGGCACGCGGCGCGCCGGAGGCGGCCGTCGCCACACTGGCACCACTGCTGCAGGGGCAGTCGACGATTCTGATCGGCCAATCCGGCATGGGGAAATCGTCGCTGATTAATTTGCTGGTGCCGGACGCCGATATCGCAGTACGCGAAATTTCGGCTGCGCTCGATACTGGCAAGCACACGACGACATTTACGCGGCTGTACATGACCAGCCCGGATACTGCGATCATCGATTCACCGGGCTTTCAGGAATTCGGTCTGTATCATTTATCCGAAGGCATGCTGGAGCGCGCTTTTCCCGAATTTGCGGCGTTGCTCGGCACCTGCAAATACTACAACTGCCATCACAAGATCGAGCCGCACTGCGCGATTCTGGCGGCGCTGGCTGACGGAAAAATTTTGCCGTACCGGCATGCGTTGTATCTGCAATTACTGCATGAATCGTCGCAAAAACTGTATTGATTTGATCGTAATCGAAGGCGATGCCGCGCCAACGTTGGGCTTTGCCGCACCTTCCTTTATAATCGCGTGTTGACAATCCGACGCCCCGTAGCCTGTTGCGCTGCTGTTGTCCACCATGGCTATCAAACATTTTCTGCAGTTTTCAGACTTCACGCTCGCCGAGTTCGAGCATGTGATGAAACGCACGCAGTTCATCAAATCCAAATTCAAGAACTACGAGCCGTATCACCCGCTGGTTGATCGCACGCTGGTAATGGTGTTCGAAAAAAATTCGACCCGCACGCGTCTGTCGTTCGAGGCCGGCATGCATCAGCTGGGCGGCGCAGCTATCTATCTCAATACCCGCGACAGCCAGCTCGGTCGCGGTGAGCCGGTGGAAGACGCAGCACAAGTGATGTCTCGCATGTGCGACATCATCATGATCCGCACCTTCGGTCAGGACATCATCGATCGCTTCGCAGCGAATTCGCGCGTGCCGGTGATTAACGGCCTGACCAATGAACAGCATCCATGTCAGGTGCTGGCCGATGTATTTACGTTCATCGAACATCGCGGTGCGATCGCTGGTAAAACCGTGGCGTGGATTGGCGACGCCAACAACATGCTGTACTCGTGGCTGCAAGCGGCGGAAGTATTCGGCTTTCATGTCAACGTGTCGACGCCGAAAGGCTACGATATTGATCCGGCTCTGGTCGCACCGAGTAACCAGCGCTATACCGTGTTTGCCGATCCATCAGACGCTTGCGTTGGTGCACATCTGGTGACGACCGATGTATGGACCAGCATGGGATTTGAAGAAGAAAACGCAGCGCGCTTGAAGGCCTTCGACGGCTGGATCGTCGATGCGGCCAAGATGCGCCGAGCCAAATCCGATGCATTGTTTATGCACTGTCTGCCTGCCCATCGTGGCGAAGAAGTCGCTGCCGAAGTCATCGACGGTCCGCAATCGGTGGTCTGGGATGAAGCTGAAAACCGCCTGCATGTACAAAAAGCGCTGCTCGAATATCTGGTGCTTGGCGCGCTGTAACGATCAACATAATTATCCATTGAAGGAAGCAAAATGAGCGATATCAACAAAGTCGTGCTGGCCTATTCCGGCGGTTTGGACACCTCCGTTATTCTGAAATGGCTGCAAGATAATTACCACTGTGAGATCGTCACCTTCACCGCCGATCTGGGTCAGGGCGAAGAGCTGGAGCCGGCTCGTCAAAAGGCGCTGAAGTTCGGCATCAAGCCGGAAAATATTCATATCGACGACGTGCGCGAAGAGTTCGTGCGCGACTTTGTGTTTCCGATGTTTCGCGCAAATACCGTGTACGAAGGTGAATACCTGCTCGGCACCTCGATTGCGCGCCCGCTCATTGCCAAGCGCTTGATCGAAATTGCGCGCAGCACGGGTGCGGATGCTATCTCGCACGGCGCGACCGGCAAGGGTAACGACCAGGTACGCTTCGAGCTCGGTGCGTACGCACTGATGCCGAACGTAAAAATCATCGCGCCGTGGCGTGAATGGGATTTGCTCTCGCGTGAAAAATTATTGAAGTACGCCGAAGACGCGGGCATCGCGGTTGACATGAAACACAAGAACGGTGGCGCGCCGTATTCGATGGATGCCAATCTGCTGCACATCAGCTTCGAAGGCCGCCATCTTGAAAACCCGAGTGCCGAAGCTGAAGAAGCCATGTGGCGCTGGACGGTCAGCCCGGAAGCCGCACCCGATCAAGCCGAGTATCTGGATATCGAATACGAAAAAGGTGACATCGTTGCACTGAACGGCACGCGCATGTCGCCTGCCACCGTGCTAACCGAATTGAATCGTCTCGGCGGCAAGCACGGCATCGGCCGTCTCGATCTGGTCGAGAACCGCTACGTCGGCATGAAATCACGCGGTTGCTACGAAACGCCAGGCGGCACCATCATGCTGCGCGCGCACCGCGCCATCGAATCGATCACGCTCGACCGCGAAGTCGCGCATCTGAAAGACGATCTGATGCCGCGCTATGCCTCGATGATTTATAACGGCTACTGGTGGGCGCCTGAGCGTCTGGCCTTGCAAACGCTGATCGATCATACCCAGCACACAGTCAACGGCTGGGTCCGTGTGAAGCTGTACAAAGGCAATGTGATCGTGGTCTCGCGCGACTCCAAAACCGATTCGCTGTTCGACATGAATATCGCAACCTTCGACGAAGATGGCGGCGCTTACAATCAGGCCGATGCAGGTGGCTTCATCAAGTTGAATGCACTGCGCATGCGCATTGCCGCGATTGCTCGCGAAAAACGCAAAGGCTGATTGCGCCATTCACACTGGCAGCCTGCGGGCTGCCTTTTTATTTTTATTTGAAAGCAGACTATGTCCGACCAATTCGATAATGTCACCGTCAAAAAACAAGCCAACATTTATTTCGACGGAAAGTGCGTTTCACACACCGTACTGTTTGCAGATGGCAGCAAAAAAACCATCGGTGTAATTTTTCCTTCGTCGCTGACGTTCAACACCGGTGCTGCAGAAATCATGGAGCTCAATGCCGGTACCTGCCGCATTCGGCTAGATGGTCAGAGCGAATGGAAGACCTACACCGGCGGTCAGCGCTTCGACGTCGCAGCGAACTCACGTTTCGATATAGAGACCATCGAGACGCTCGATTACGTTTGCCACTTCGTTTAAAACGTTTATGGCAGCGATGCTAACTTCAGCATCGCTGCCATCTGATCAGCCGGCACTGCAGGGCTGATCAAAAATCCCTGCATCTGATCACAGCCGAGTGCCTGCAACTGCGCGCGCTGGGCATCGGTTTCCACACCCTCAGCAACCACCTTCAATTTCAGCGAACGCGCCAACGACAAAATCGTTTGCACGATCGTGCGGCTTTCGGTGCTGGCTGTCATGTCGGTAATGAACGATCGATCGATCTTCAGCGTATCAATCGGCAGGCGCGCCAGATAACTCAAGGACGAGTAACCCGTGCCAAAGTCATCGATGGCCACTGTCAAACCCGCTTCGCGAAGCGATACCAGCTTGTCGCGCGCGATATTTTTGTCAACGTCATCCATGAAAAGACTTTCGGTTATTTCGATTTCGAGCAGCGAGCGTGGTGCCGTGCCGAGTACCCGCAACACATCGTCGACGAAATTTTTTTGACGTATCTGCAGTTGCGATACATTCACCGCAATACGTGGCACACATAACCCCTGCGCTTCCCATTCACTGAACTGGCGATGCGCACGCGCGATGACCCATAGCCCGACATCGACAATGAGGCCGGTATCTTCCAGCATCTGGATAAAACGCCCCGGCAAGTGCAAGCCAACATCTGGCTCCTGCCAGCGGATCAGTGCTTCCATGCCAGATAGCACGCCGGTCTGCAAATCGAATTTCGGTTGATAGTGCAGCACAAACTGCTGTTCATCGAAGGCCCGTCGCAACCGGTATTCCAGCGATAGTTTTTCAGCGGTGCGCGCATTCATTTCGGCGGTATAAAAAAGATGCCGCAGCCGCGCTTCTTTCGCGCCTTTCAATGCCGCCTCGGCATTGCGCAGCAGGCTGTCGCTATCGTTACCATCATCGGGAAACAGCGCAATGCCTGCACGTGCCGACAAGCGCACGCTGCGTTCGCCGATCTGATGCGGTTCACTCAAGCGTGCCAACACGGTCGATTCGATCAGATGGACGACATCGATCTCGCTACTATCGCTGCGACTCTCGCTGCTACCACCGTGGTTACTACCAATGCTGCGCACGGTAATGATGAAGCCGAATATATCCGCGCTGATGCGGGCCACACAGGTATTTTCGGGCAGACAACTGCTCAAGCGTTTACCAACAACACGCAGTAGCTGATCACCATCGGCGCGACCGAAGGTATCGTTGATGTGACGGAAGCGCTCAATGTCGATCAACACCACCGCAAGTACACAATGACCGCCGAAAAATTCCATCGTCGTTAGTTGACCCAGACGCTGCTGAAACAGCGCGCGATTCGGCAGGCCAGTCAGCACATCAAAATATTCGAGAAAATTGATCTTTTCTTCCTTGTCGATGAAATCGTACGAAAACGAAATATCGTCAGCAAGTTCATTCAGCAAATGCTGCTCTTCGTCATTGAAGGCATCTTTGGATTTAGACAGCAACGCGAGTACGCCAAGCGCGCGGTCGCCGGCCAGCAACGGGGCAATGAAGGCAGATTGGTAGCCGCGTGCGATGAATGTGGATCGCAGCACAATCGGGTGCGGATCGTTGGCCAGATCGTTGATGCAGATGCTGCGCCTTTCACGCAGCACACGACCAACCACGCCCTGACCGCTGGCAAGATTGGGATCGATGCTGATATCCAGACTACCGAGAAAATCACCATCAAGTCCGGCCCATGCAGCGGGATGCACACGGCGCGTGTCGAGATCGACGAGCCCGACCGCCGCACCAGAAAAATTACCGTCTTCGAAGGCAATCCGGCACGCTTCGCCTAACAGCTTTTTCTTGTCGCGTACGCGCAGCATCACTGAATTGATACTGCCGAGGATGGTGCGAATGCGCGTCATACGCGCCAGTTTTTCTTCTTGCTGCTTGCGTTCCGATAGATCGCGAATGACGCTGGAAATCAGGCAACCATCGCTGGTCTGCAATGGGCTGATGCTAATTTCCACCGGGAAGGTCTCGCCATTGCTATGCCAGCCAATCGTCTCGAACGTCATCGAGCCTGTGCGTTGATCGGCGGTGATGACCAGGCTCGGCCACTGCGCGAAAGGCTGCGTGATCAAGCCGCCGATAGCCGCACTGATCATCTGCTGGCGTAGTTGTCCAAACAGCAGTTCAGCCTGTGCATTGACGATCTTGATGCGACCATGCTGGTCTAACACCACAAGCGCGTGCGGCGCATACTCGATCAGATCGCGCAGCTGCGACTCTGCCGCAATGCGTGCGCGAGTGGCAGCAGCGTCATCTATCGCACGCTGCACAGCCGCGGCAAGTCGTTTCAGATTATTTTTAAGAACGTAATCAACCGCGCCGTCTTTCAATGCGGCGATTGCCGTCTCTTCGCCTATCGTGCCGGAAACAAAAATGAACGGCACGTGAGGGCAGTGCATTTTTGCGATCGCCAAAGCGCTCGCACCATCGAACGTCGGCAACGCGTAATCAGCAAGAATGATGTCGGGTAGATCGCTGCGTAGTTGCTGCGTAAAATCGTCACGCGTTTCGACGCGCACTAAAGAAAATTGCAGGCCACCGCGACGCAATTCGCGTTCGATCAGTTCCGCATCAGTAGGAAAATCTTCGACCAGCAGAATATTCATCCTGGTTTCCATCGATTCGATTACAGCGATTACTAATGAGCAGAAAAATGCGCAAAATTACTGATCTCAGCTCGGCAGTTTGTTGACGAGCATCCAATAAAAACCGATATCGCCGATGACCTTGTCGAACTCGATGGTATCAACCGGCTTGACGATATAACTGTTGGCACCGAGACGATAACTTTCGATTACATCGCGCTCTTCGGCAGATGACGTCAGCATGACCACCGGCACCGTGCGCAAATCATCGTCCTGACGTACGCGCCGCAATACTTCGATACCGTCGACCTTTGGCATTTTCACATCGAGCAATACCAGCTTCGGCTTGCCATTCGACGAGCCGGCGTAGGCGCCTTGGCGAAACAAAAAATCGATCGCTTCGCTACCGTCTTTCACCCAGAACAGATTGTTTGCCAGTCCGCGCTTTCGCAGCACGCGCATCGTCATCTCGGCGTCGGTAGCGGTGTCTTCTGCAAGCAGGATATCAACATACTGAAACTCACTCATGGACTGCTCCTGTGGGTGGTGCACATGGTAGTGCAAATAAAAAGCTGGCACCGTGATCGAGTACGGATTCGCCCGAGATGCGGCCACCGTGTTTTGTAACGATCCGATGCGAAATGGCCAGCCCGACGCCGGTACCGTGAAATACGTCAGCTGAATGCAGGCGTTGAAATACACCGAATAATTTACCGTAATACTGCATGTCGAAACCGACACCGTTATCACTGACGGTGTAGTGCGTCTCGTCATCGGCGGCAACGCCATTGATGGTAATTTCGGGATGCTCGCGCGTGCTGCTGTATTTCAGCGCATTGGAAATCAGGTTCAGCCAGACTTGCTGCAGCAATGCACGATCGCCCCACGCGGGCGGCAGGTCGTTAATCTCGATGCGTGCACTGGCATATTCATCCTTGCGCTTGACTTGTTCGATGGCGCGATCGACCAGCGCGCGCATATCCACCTCGACGGCCTGAATCGATTGCCGACCCAGCCGCGAGAATGCCAGCAGGTCGTCGATCAGTTCACCCATGCGCCTGCTGTTATCGCGAATGACGGATAGCAAGCGCTTGCCTTCGTCATCGATCTTGTCTGCATAATCTTCTTCGAGCATATGGGCGTAGCCCTATACTGCACGCAGCGGAATGCGCAGATCATGCGAGATCGAATAACTGAAGCTTTCCAATTCCTGATTGCTCGCTTCGAGCCGGTCGGCATGCTGCTTCAATGCGAAGCTAGTACGCGTCAATGCGCGATCTGCCGTGCGTCGCCGGCGATTTTCAATACGCAGCAAAAAAAATGCGCCCGCAGTAGTGGTGATGCCGAGCAGTGATCCAAAAATAATCAGGAGCCGCGCATTGCGCGCGCCGGCATCGGAGTCGGTGCTGCGCGAAGCGAGTAGCTGCTGTTCGGTCTGCGACATCCGTGCCGCCTGATCGCGCATACTCTGCATGAGCTGCTCGCCTTCTTCCGAGGCCACCAGTGCGCTGGCAGCGATCCCATCTGTACCGGTTCGGCGTAGTCTCAGCAGCGTTTGATTGAACGCCATGCTTTTTTGGACGGTCACTTTTAACTTGGCCAGCGCTTGCTGTTGCAGCGCATTATCTGACACCATCTGGTCGAGTTGTGCGAGGCGTTCCGGTAACAAGGTGCTGGCAGTATCGAAAGGATGCGCAAAGCGCTCGTTACCGGTGACCACGAAACCGCGCGTTGCGGCTTGCGCCTCGGTCGCCAGTGCGGTCAATTCGGCAATGCGGCCAATGACGGCATTGGTATGTCCGATCCGTTCAATACGCTGCTGAAAATCGCTAATGCTGGCAATCGCGACCAGGCCGGTAACAACAATGACGACGAGCGCAGTTGCGATGCCGATGGTAGGCAGCGATGTCGTTACTGAGGGCGTTTTGGCGGCTGGCATGGTCGGAGATCGGGGTTGACTTAACTCGCCGGCACAAGACAGCAAATAACCGGTGCTATACAACCGATTTTGCAGCTTACCCTGATTTATCGGATGATGTACATAGAACAACATTCATACCGAAAATTTTGTGCTTGATTGTGCTTGATTGTGATTGATTGTGATTAACTGCGGTTGACTACGGTTAACTCAGCGTAACAAGCATCTTAATCATTGGCCGACACAGCACGCCAATCAGACAAAAACCGGTTCCGGTTCGAGCGCAACAGCAAAACGCTGCCAGACATCGGCTACGATCGCCTCGGCTAACCGAACAATATCGACGCCACGCGCACCGCCACGATTGATCAACACTAGCGGTTGTTGTTGATGCACCCCGGCCGCACCGAGCGTTCGCCCTTTCCAGCCGCATTGATCGATCAGCCAGGCCGCTGCCAGCTTGGCCGTGCCATCAGGTTGGTCATGGCTGACCAGCGACGGGAACCGCGCCAGCAACTGATCACGCCGCGCGCGCTCGACCACCGGGTTTTTGAAAAAGCTGCCGGCATTGCCGATCAAAGCCGGGTCCGGCAGCTTGCGCCGGCGAATCGCGCAGACTGCATCGCTAACCTGCTGCATGGTCGGTTCGGCTACTGCAGCCAGCGCGTCGGCCAATTCTGCATAGCGCAAATTCGGTTGCCAGCGGCGCGTCAAGGCAAAGATCACATCGAGGATCATCACGCGCTCACGCAGCGTGCGCTTGAAAATACTGTCGCGATAACCGAAAGCGCAGGCGCTGCGGTCAAGAGTCTTGCAGGCACCGCTGTCGAAATCGAATACGGTAACCGCATCGATAGTGCTGGCCACTTCAGCACCATATGCGCCGATATTCTGGATCGGGGCTGCACCGACGCTGCCGGGGATCAACGAAAGATTTTCCAATCCGGCGAGCTGATGCTGCAAGCTCCAGTCGACCAGCGTCTGCCACGCTTCACCGGCCGCAGCGCGCACGCGCACGGTGTCGCCTTGCTGATCGATCATTGCGATGCCGCGACTGCAACTGTGTAGCACGAGTCCATGAAAATCGCCGGTCAGCACAATGTTGCTGCCACCACCAAGCAGTAGCCGCGGCAGACGCGCAAGCGACGCGTCTTCACGTAGCGCCGTCAGTTGAGCGACCGATTCAATTGGCAGATAGGCATCGGCCTGTGCATCAATGCCAAAGGTATTTAACGAGCGCAGCGACATGTTGCGCGAAACAGGCAGCGGAAAAATCATGGTGGCAGTTTATCGCATCCGGGATAGCCACCTGTTTTTTTGTCCGCTAGAATGTCAGACAGCCATCAAAGACGATTTACCAGCAGTGTTTGATTCATGCCTTAACGTCGGAGATGACCGTCATTTTGGGCGAGAGCAGGATCGCGTTGGCGAAGGTTGACGTATTGCAGTCGGTACCCGCCGGGTGACAGATCGCCCCCAGCCCTACACTTTTCACACAACAGGACAGCACATGCCTTCGTTCGATGTAGTTTCAGAAGCCAATCTGGTCGAAGTCAAGAATGCCGTCGATCAGGCCAACAAGGAAATTTCAACCCGCTTCGATTTCAAAGGAAGCGATGCTCGCATCGAACAAAAAGAGCGCGAGTTGACCGGGTATGCCGATGCGGATTTTCAGCTCGCACAGGTACGCGATGTATTGACCAACAAGCTGGTCAAGCGCAATGTCGATGTGCGTTTTCTGGACATCGGCAAAATCGAGAAAATTGGTGGCGACAAAGTCAAACAACTCATCAAGATCAAGAACGGCATCGAATCCGATGATGCCAAAAAAATTGTCCGGCTGATCAAGGACAGCAAGATGAAAGTGCAGGCCAGCATCCAGGGTGATGCCGTACGCATCACCGGTGCCAAGCGCGACGACTTGCAGGCGGCGATGGCCATGCTACGCAAGGACGTGGCAGATCTACCGCTGGAATTCAATAACTTTCGCGACTGACGCGGCGCACAGTTGCATGCCGCGCTATCGGTTTCCTGCTCTGATCAATGGTCCTGTGGTGGCGCCGAAGCGTGTCCGCGTTAGTGAGCGCACTGCAGCACAGTCCGCCATTTTCGTCTCGCCACTTGAAAAAGGCTTCCCGCATATTCTGAAAAAAATTCAGGCGCTGTGGGGTTATCCGGAGCTGAATCTGTATTTTTCACAATTGACGATCGACAACCGCGGTGATCGAGAGGGTTTTCCGGCTGAAGTTTGGGATGACCTGCATATGCTGATGCAATTGCATCAAGCGATTTTGTCGAACTGGTGACGATGAAACCTGCACTGCATTTTTTTTGCGCCGCCGCCATGCTATTGACATGCGATGGGCTGCAGGCAGCCTCGGTGGGCGTCGTGGGACTTTTCCCCGGCAAGGCGGTATTGATCATCGATGGTGCCGCGCCGAAAACATTTTCGGTTGGTAGCCAAGTGGCAGATGGCATCAAATTGCTGGCGGTTACCGACACCACCGCGACGCTGGACGATCACGGCAAGCGTCAAACACTCGGCATCGGCACCCACTCCAGCCATGCCGACGCCAGTGGCAGCGCCAGCGTGACGTTGCAAGGCGACGCCCGCGGTCACTTCGTCGCGCCGGCCAGGATCAACGACTTGGCGGTACCCATGCTGGTTGATACGGGCGCCAGCATGATTACCTTGTCATCTCAGGACGCACGACGACTTGGCATTGATTACAAAAACGGACAGCAAGGATTTGCGTCGACCGCCAACGGTCGCGTCGCCGTGTATCAGGTGCGACTCAATAGCGTAAAAGTCGGCAACATCGAACTCTCACAGGTGGATGCGGTTGTGCAGGAACAAGGTCTGCCTTTCGCGCTGCTAGGTATGTCTTTCCTGAACCGCACACAAATGCTGCGCGATGGTGAGCGCATGGTGTTGACCAAGCGCTACTGAGCGCGCTGCAGCTGATTCATTTCATCAGCTGCAGCGAGATACCGTCAAGCGTCAGGATCCTTGACATGGCGACGCTGCTTGACTGCCTGCGCCAAACCATCCAGCACGCCAATGCTATCGTCCCAACTGATACAGCCATCGGTGACTGACTGACCGTAGGTCAGCTCTTTGCCGGGAATGAGGTCCTGACGTCCCGCCACCAGATGCGACTCGATCATCAGACCGATAATGCGGGTGTCACCTGCAGCGATTTGACGTGCAATATCGGCCACCACCGGAATTTGGTTCTCGGGTTTTTTGCTGCTGTTGGCATGCGAAGAATCAATCATCACGCGCGATGCCATACCGTTTGCCGCGATATCCTTGCAGGCTTGCTCGACGCTGGCGGCATCGTAATTCGGCGCCTTGCCGCCGCGCAGAATGATGTGGCAATCTTCATTGCCATTGGTCGAGACAATCGCCGAGTGGCCGCCTTTGGTGACTGATAAAAAATGATGCGGCTGTGACGCTGCCTTCATCGCATCGACCGCGATCTTTACATTGCCGTCGGTACCGTTCTTGAAGCCGACCGGGCATGACAAGCCCGATGCCAGTTCGCGATGCACTTGCGATTCAGTGGTACGCGCACCGATCGCGCCCCAGCTGATCAGGTCGGCAATGTATTGCGGGCTGATCACATCCAGAAATTCGGTACCTGCCGGCAGACCCAGTTCATTGATCTGCAACAGCAACTCACGCGCCATGCGCAAGCCGTCATTGATGCGAAAGCTGTTGTCCATGTACGGGTCGTTGATCATGCCTTTCCAGCCAACCGTGGTGCGCGGTTTTTCGAAATACACACGCATGACGATTTCCAGTTCACCGGCATGCTGTTCACGTGCTTTCATCAGCAAGCGCGCATATTCCATCGCCGCTTTTGGATCATGGATCGAACACGGTCCGATGACGACCATCACGCGATCATCCTGACCATGCAGAATACGGTGCAGCGCATTGCGACAATCGGCAGCGACTGTGGCGGCTTTGTCGGAGCAGCCAAATTCGCGAATCAGGTGGGATGGGGGAAGTAGTTCTTTCATTTCTCGGATACGCAGATCATCGGTGCGGGGCATGGTGTTCTCCAGTCAAAGGCACAGTTTTATTTGGAAAGCCTGAAATAAAAAAACCGCCATCACTGGCGGTTTTTCGAAAATTGGGTTGGTTACGTTGATGCTGCTGCCTTTACGTAGACTTTCCGCTTTTCCGCCGCCATTGGGCTGGAATCGCTGAAGTAAAAGTACGTATAAAAATCGTGTAAAAGCATAGCATCAATAAATTTATAACGACATAATAAACCTGATGTTGCCGCAAAAGCGGTCGTTTGGCAAGCTATTGCCGCCGCGCCAGCGAGCGCTATGCGCAGTAGCCGCATAATCAGGCAGGACCTCAGGCAGTACCACCCACCGTAACCCCATCAATACGCAAGGTCGGCTGTCCAACACCTACCGGCACGCTCTGCCCCTCCTTGCCGCACACACCCACGCCAGAATCGAGCCGCATGTCGTTACCGATCATCGAGACCCGGTTCAACACATCCGGACCGTTGCCGATCAGCGTTGCGCCTTTGACCGGATAGGTGATCTTGCCATCTTCAATGCGATACGCTTCACTCGCCGAAAATACAAATTTGCCATTGGTGATATCGACCTGACCTCCACCAAAATTGACCGCATACAAACCATTCTTGACCGATGCCAGAATTTCAGCCGGGTCCTTGTCGCCACCGAGCATGTAGGTATTGGTCATGCGCGGCATCGGCAAATGGGCAAACGATTCGCGACGCGCATTGCCGGTGATCGGCATCTTCATCAGGCGCGCGTTCATCGTGTCCTGAATATAGCCTTTCAAGATGCCGTCTTCGATCAACGTAGTGCACTGCGTTGGATTACCTTCGTCATCCATGTTTAGCGAACCACGGCGGTCAGCAATAGTGCCGTCGTCGACCACGGTGACGCCTTTGGCGGCGACGCGCTTGCCAATCATGCCGGCGAAGGTGCTCGATCCCTTACGATTAAAGTCACCTTCAAGTCCGTGACCGATCGCTTCGTGCAACAAAATACCAGGCCAGCCAGGTCCGAGCACGACCGTCATCGGCCCGGCCGGTGCGGCCTGCGCTTCGAGATTGAGCAGCGCACCGTGCACGGCTTCGGTCGCGTATTTTTCCAGCAGTGCGTCATCGAAATACGCATAGCTGAAACGTCCACCACCACCGGATGAACCCATCTCGCGGCGACCATTTTGTTCGGCAATGACGGTCACCGACAAACGAACCAGCGGCCGGATATCGGCTGCCAGCACGCCATCGCTACGCAACACCAGCACCACATCGTATTCAGCCGCGAGCCCGGCCATCACTTGCACAATGCGCGGGTCTTTGGCGCGGGCGATTTTTTCAATGCGCTCCAGCAACTTGACCTTGTCGGTAGCGTCAAGCGATGTCAGCGGATCGTTCGGCAAATACAAATCGCGCCCGCCGGACGGTTGTGCAGTACCGGCCACCTTGACCTTGCCAGCACCCTGACGTGCGATCGTGCGCGTGGCCGCGGCGGCTTCTAGCAATGCGCGTTCGCTGATTTCATCCGAATACGCAAACGCAGTTTTGTCACCCGATACCGCACGCACGCCGACCCCTTGATCGATCGAAAAACTGCCTGTCTTGACGATGCCTTCTTCCAGGCTCCAGCTTTCGCTTTTAGTCGACTGAAAATACAGATCAGCGTAGTCCACTTTGTGGGTGAACATCGTGCCGATGGTTTTGATCAGGATCGCTTCGTCGAGCGCAAAGGGCGTCAACAACACATCGCGGGCGACGGATAAATTGGAAAAATTCGGTTCAAACAGATTCATGGCAGGCTCTTGGAAGGTGCGTCTTGAACAGGAAGACTTAATCGATAGTAGCTTTTATTGTAGAGCATCAGGCGCATGCAGGTACGGTGCTGCAATACCTGGTGCTTAAGTGCGCGGTATTACCGTGTGAAACAGTACAGTGTTCAGTATTACCGTGTGCGGTGCTGCAGTGCCGGCAGCCGGCTGCGAACGTCTCGCATCACGTCTGGCTCCAGCATTCCGGCAACCACGCCTTCACCTTCTGGCAAGGCCGCCTTGATCTCGCCCCACGGATCGATCAGCATGCTGTGGCCCCATGTGCGGCGGCCATTGTCATGTCGGCCACCTTGCGCGGCTGCCAGTACGTAGCATTGATTTTCAATCGCTCTGGCACGCAGCAAAATTTCCCAATGCGCCTGACCGGTGGTCCAGGTGAAAGCCGACGGTACAACGATCAGGCTGCAATCGCCCATGGCACGATACAGCTCCGGAAAGCGCAAGTCGTAGCAGACCGACAAACCAACCTTGCCAAAGGGTGCCTCAAAGGTGGTGACGTCTGCGCCGCGGGCAATCGTACGTGCTTCGTCGAATACTTCGTCACCTTGCGTAAAACTGAACAGGTGAATTTTGTCATAGCGAACAATCTGCTCACCAGCCGGGTTATAGACCAGCGTCGTGTTGCGGATTTTGCCAGTCTCGGTTGCCTGAATTGGCATCGTACCGCCGATCAGCCAGATTCCGTGCTCACGCGCCATTGCCGCCATGCATTGCTGTATCGGTCCGCCTTCGCTGCTTTCGGCCACGGCGATCTTGTCGGAGTCTTTCATGCCCACAATCGGCCAGTATTCGGGCAGCAGGACCAGCTGCGCACCGGCCTGCGCGGCATCGGCCACCAACTTGCGCGCGGTCACGCAGTTGTGTTCTACGACAGGCGTCGAGACCATCTGGATGGCTGCCAACGGAAAATTTTCAGTGCGCTTTGCGTTGGTATTCATGACCTCATCCATTCAAATCAACATTGCTGGTTTGCGACTCCGGCAGCTTTTGTTTGCCCGGTGCAGTGACGGGCAATCCGATATTGC
>JAYTZV010000217.1:0-28294 GCA_043741695.1 Burkholderiales bacterium | reverse complement strand
AATCTCGTTCTTGTTCTGGGGGTGTAGCTCAGTTGGTAGAGCGCTTGCATGGCATGCAAGAGGTCAGCGGTTCGATTCCGCTCACCTCCACCAGTTCAGCAAAATTTGGCAAGCGAAGGTAAAAATTGCTTGTCAGGATCAGGTAAATAAGTATATAATCTTGGTCTTACTTGATTGCGAAGAGTTAAAAATTCTTCAAAAAACCAAGTAAAAGCAGTACAAGGTCAGTAACAAGGACAGATTATTGTCCCCATCGTCTAGAGGCCTAGGACATCACCCTTTCACGGTGAGTACAGGGGTTCGAATCCCCTTGGGGACGCCAAGATAAAAAAACGCCACGTAAGCTTACGTGGCGTTTTTTTTATGTGGATCGTTTGTGTGGTGGCAAGGGGCTTGCGCATTAGCGCAGCACCACCATTCTGGTTATTTGTTGCTTGTCGAAGCTGCCTGGTACCATGCAAGCCAGCGCAACCTTGGCTTATCGAATTGCCGTACTGATAGCCTCACTGCGACAAGCAATACGTATTACGACCTGCAGCCTTGGCTTCGTACAGCGCTGTATCTGCCCGTCGTAACAATATTTCGCCATCCAGTTCGTCCATCTGCCCGATGGCAATGCCGATACTGGTGCTGACATGGCGATGCGTGCCGAGAATATCGAAATCGATTCGCATCGCATCGACGATTTTCTGTGCCACGGTTGTACTCTGCTGCGCCAGATTCAATCCTTCCAGCACGATCACAAATTCATCACCGGCCAGGCGTGCCACTGTATCGGTTTGGCGTACCGAGCTCGTCAGACGTAATGCAAATTCACGCAATACATCGTCACCTGCATGATGGCCGAGTGTGTCGTTGATTAATTTAAAGTGATCGATATCCAGAAACATCAGCGCCATCGGCTGGCCGGTGCGGCGACTGCGCGCAATCGCTTCAGCGAGTTTTTCGTCGAACTGGTTTCGGTTAGGCAGGCCAGTCAACGTGTCGAATCGCGCCAGTATGCGCAGCTGATTTTCCACTTGCTTCATGGCGGTGATGTCATTAATCATCACGCAAACACCAATCTGGATATCGAGCGCGTCGGATTGCGGCAGGTAGGTCGCCTGAAACACCCGCGTGACGCCATCGCGTTCAGCAGAAAATGCGAACTCGGCTTTCTTGCCTGCGAGTGCCTCGGTGAACGCTGGCCGATGTAGCGCGTAATCAACGTCATTCAATAACTCGACAACGCGCCGTCCGGTTATCTCGGACAGGGGGCGCTCGAACCAGTCCTGGTAGGGCAGATTATTGAATTGAAAGCGCTCGTCAGTATCGATGAAGCTGATCAGGGCGGGCAGATTATCCGCCACGTTGCGCAGCAGTCGCTCACTGGTTTGCTGGCGAATTTCTGCCTGTTTGCGCGCGGTGATATCGAGCACCATCGAGTAAAAGCCAATAACCTGTTCTTGCATATCGACATCGGGAATGAATTCAGCCTGAAAAACGCGCGGGCCGTGGGCGTGCTGGACAAGCTCGAAACTGACGCGTTCACCACGGAAAACCTGCACAATGAATTTGGCAATTTCGTTGTAACCGGCTTCGCCAGCAACCTGCCGAACGGTTTGTCCAAGGATTTTATCGGGTGTTAAACCGAGCATGGTTTCGTAACTGCCATTGCAGAAAATATAGTGCTCGTCGCTATCGATATATGCGATCAATGCTGGAATATTGTCGGCAATCATCCGCAGGCGCATTTCACTCTTTGCAAAAGTGTGTTGCGCGCGCTTGAGTTCGGTGATGTCTTCCGCGAGTGAAACAAAACCAGCGACTGTGCCATCGGCATGAAATTCAGGGACGTAACTGACGCGCTCCCAGCGCAGAGTTCCGCCAAAGGTGACGAGGCGTTCGAAGTCGGTAGATTTGCCGCTGAGCGCTTGTTGCATGAACGATTCGCTCTGCGCGTACACATCATCGCCAAGTAACTTTTTTACATGCTGACCTGACATTTCCTGTACGGCTGCACCATATGCTTTTTCGTAACCGCGATTGGCAAGTACAACGTTGTAATTTGCATCGATATAGGCGACGAGCGCCGGAATATTGTCGGTGATTAATCCAAGTCGTTCTTCGCTGAGCTGCGAGCGTCGCGTGGAGAGTGTGTATTGTTGCAGCATCTGATCCAATGCCGATGGCAAAAGATTGATTTCTGTCTCGCTGATCTGCGCGGACGGCGCGATCAATTTTGCCTGCTGCATTTGCTGGCATAACCGGTACAGCGTCAGCAATTGCGCGTCACCGCGTCGCTTGCACATGAATTGATAACAGGTGGTCGCTAGCAGTGCACCGACGGTACCCGCAAAAATGACGTGCCAAATAATGGGGATGTGACTAAATACCGAAGTCATTCCGAATACGAGCCACGCTGTTACTGCAGCAGAGCAAGCGGCCAGGGCGGTTGCGGTTGCCAAGAACAAGACTGGTATGGGTTTGAATGTCGACGTCAACGGTGGCAGCATTCTGTGACTACAAGAGCAGCGTCATCGCGACCGATTTCGTTATTCTTGGAGGCTGGTCATGGAACTGAAAGTGCCCAAACAGTACCATGCGCGTCGAGTTTCGTCCTGATGATTCGGTGTTTGTTGTTGGCCCGCGCATTCGTCATGAAGGACCCGGTCTGGAGAAATCGTGAGATGCGGGAGGTCTGCGCAGATGTACTTTTGCCGTCGAAAATTACGCCACGCTATGTCAAATTCAAAAACTCTTGCCGCTGTCGCGCGCCATGTAAAGACTGCCCTTTATAAACAGCGCAATTAACCAGTCGGACTAAGCCGTGCGATGAATTAAGACCGAGAACATGCAATGCAAGGGAATGCTCGTCACACCATCACAGCACTTTTCGCAGTGAGCGCAGCAAATCTTGAGTCGAATGCCAGACTGGCGTCGTATGCGCGAAGCCGCTATGAAGCGATTGTAGCGCAAGTGTTCGGTGCAACGCTCTAACGATGGAGCAGCGGTTTTCTATCAAGCATGCAGCAACGAACCTCCGTCCACACTCCAGTAAGGATTACATTGTTGCAGAACTTAAATCGCACGCAACATTATTCATTGCGACCAGTTCGCTGTGTTGTTTCGCCTTGCGCAACGCGACCTGCTTTGCTCTTGCGCTTGAGGGTGGTAGCCGACGCAACGTTTTAAGCGAATCGCAATCATTGATGCCGATTGATCGTTGGTCGACCGTGATTAAACCAATTTCGTTAAAGGCAGATAAGGTACGGCTCACGGTTTCCAGAGTGAGCCCCAGGTAGCTGCCAATTTCATGTCGCGTCATGCGTAAGTTAAACAATTTGCTGGAATAGCCCATTTCAGCATAGCGCTCTGACAAGGACACCAGAAAGCGTGCTACACGTGCTTCGGCGCTCAGCGCACCCAGCATACTGATCATTCCTTGTTCACGAACCAGTTCGCGGCTCATGACACTATAAATTGCATGCTCGAATTCAAGATGGCTTCTACCGAGGGCCATCAATTTTTTGAACGGTAACAAAATCAGATCGCAGCTTGATAATGCGACCGCCTCGGATGCATAGCGTCGCGTGTGGATGCCATCGACACCGAACAAATCTCCTTTCATCGGAAAACTGAGAACTTGCTCGTTGCCAAATTCGTCGATCAGTACTGTTTTAAGAAAACCGGAATGAACGATGTACAGCGCGTCGAAGTTTTGGCCGATGGTGTGAATACGCTGCCCAGTTTTGAATTGAACATGCTGGAAGAGCAGATCTTCTTCAACCAGCATCGAGGCAGGCGCAGCAGGTATGTGTAAGACATCGCATAGCTCTTTCAGATTCGACCAAAGCTTACCCTGACGCTGCCAGCCAGTTTCCGACGATGCACCCGCAGTTGATTGTGGGGCCGATTCAGGCCGTGCGGTCGATGTTTGGATGGGTAACATTAGCAGCTCCTATGGTGAAACAAGAACGTTCTTTGAGGGGTGTTTCATTTCGGGGTAAGACACAAAACCGGTTTTAGTTTCCGGCGCTCCGCGTTCACTACAGAATTCACAATAATTTCTCCCATGTATGTTTTCTGATAGGGGAGCGACACCAGGTTCACATGTGAGTGTTCATGTCTGCGTGAGCGTTCCAATTTTTTAAAAATAATAATGTCCAGCACGCCTTTTTAATTCATACAGCCGTGCAATTCATTATCAAAAATTTGTCGGGGAATTTTCAGCAGGACGATTTTTTCAAATAATTATTTCAAGATTAAGCGCCTCAAAAATACGGTGCTCGTTGAAAGATAGTGAGAACAAGCGCCCCAGTCGTATCAATGTCACAACAGTTCCTGCAATGAGATGCGTAACTTGATGCCGGGCAAGCCGTGTGTCGGTACTAACTAACCTCAACTTGTTGAAATTATGTCAATGAAGATGTGACATTACTATCGGCATGCGCTGAATAGATTGGTAAGGAAAGAACTACATTTGTAGGTTAATTCTTAATACGCGCGTTGCGATTTATTGTTTTGGAATACTTATTTGCCAATGCAGGGCGTATCTTTTTCGAGCGGAATCACATTTCGAACGGTTTGCACAGGCGATGCGCTACGGCGTATTGAACGAGTTCTGCTAACGAATTCATTCCCATCTTGAAAAGAATTCGAGTCTTGTGTGTGCTGATTGTCTTTGCACTAAGGTGAAGCGTTTCGGCAATTTCAGTGATTGTTTTTCCACTTACCAGCAGGCTGAATACTTCGAATTCCCGATCCGATAATTTCTTGTGTGGGAACTCTTCACCTGAAGGCATGGCGTCTAAAGCGAGTTGCTCGGCGACTTCGTTGCTAATGTGGGGCCGTCCAGCGGCGACCTTGCGTATCGCGCTCAAAAGCTGTGTCGCTGCGCTTTCCTTGGTTAGATAGCCACGTGCGCCTGCGCGAATGGCGCGTATTGCGTATTGCTCCTCTTCGTGCATGGTCAATACCAGTATTGGCAACTTCGGTGCTTCATCCTTGATCTGGCGGATTAGTTCGACCCCGCTGCGACCGGGCATGGAAAGGTCAAGTATCAACATATCGAACCCACCTTTGCGCACGTGTGCCAGCACTTCGAATCCATCCACAGCCTCACCGACAACCTCGATGTCGTCCGCGCCGCCGAGGATACGCTTCAGGCCCTCGCGCATGATGGTGTGGTCGTCTGCAATTACTAGATGAATCATGGCTGAGAAGTGGTTCCGATACGGGTGCTAATGTGAAAGGACAAAAATCGGGGCACGTATCCTACGGGCACCTGGTTCGATATCAATGACATTGATGGTTCCATTGAGCGTGACCGTGTGATCTTTCGGCGTGAGCAATGGGGGGCTGTCACGTCTTGCCGTTGCCCTGCCACTGTGTCAGGCTATCGCGATGTACCTGCATGTTTGATCAGTGATCGCTCCACCACAAAAGATTGGTACACCAGCCACGTACGCCTAGGGTTGGCTATCTTTGAGCCATTGCTGCACCGGTCAGAACATGCCCAATTCAGTTTTTCGAGCCGTATTGAGGCGCAGCTAGCGGTTGTGAAAAATGCTGCAGGGGCCGGCAACGATCGGGCAGACCACCTGGGCAACCAGCGTACCTTTAAAACCCAGCACCATCTCCGCTGGCAGCCCCCGGTCAACCGAAATCGCGAAGTGCTGCCGGAGACAATGGCTGGTCCTGAGCGAAGTTGCGTTGGCAAGCGGTGTGCGTTACTCCTGGTTACTTAAAAAAGCGATGGGATATCACCCGCTAAAAGTATCTGGGTGTCTTTAGCCATGCGTTGATTTGGCGCAAATTATGTTGCATTCAACATCATTTTGAGATCTCCTGGCAGGCTGTAATGTCGAATAAGAGATAGCTTCACGTCGTCAGTTCTGCTTCAACGGGAATCATCAGGTGAATCGTCGTGCCGATGCCGTTTGCGGTATCAATGCGCATTTCACCTCTCAGGTTATTGACCCGCTCGCGCATGCCGATCAATCCGAAGCCGCCATCGCCGCTCAATTTCGATGGAGCAATTCCGCTGCCATTGTCGGTTACGCGAACGTGCAAGCGATTTTCAATGTGTTCAATGCAAATTTCAATTTCCGTTGCCCGCGCATGCTTGGCGACGTTGTTTAGTGCTTCTTGCACAATGCGGTAAATTGGCGTGGTCATCACCTCGTCGATTGGTGGCAACTGCGGTTTAATGTGCAGCTCGCAACTGATCTGGTGACGCTTCGCGTGCCCGTTGGCCAACAATTCAAGTGACCTGACCAGGCCATGCTGGCCGACCTGCTGCGGAGGAAGATTGGCAATAATACGTCGCACTGAAACGACCATTGCATCAACCAGATCGCCTACATCGCCGAGTTGCTGAGACAGCCGATGATCGACTTTCGCCAGTTGGGTCTGCAATACGATCAAATCCATTTTCATCGCCGTGAGTAGCTGCCCGAAATCGTCATGCATATCGCGCGCCAGTCGCTTTTGCTGCGCTTCACGTGCGCTGTCGAGATGCATAATGCGAAATTGCAGTTGCCGATATAGTTTGCCGGCTTCGATGGCAACCGGATCCCGGCGGCGTCGGTCGTTACGAGGGGCCGTGGACAACACAGCATTGCGGTTAAATGCTTCCCCATTAACGGGAAGTATCGCTTCAAGCTGCGGCAGTTGATGTACGCAATCCAGTAACGCATGATTCGGTATCAGTTGCGATTGCATATCCGACGTCAAGGGTGGTTCCCGCTTCGCATCTTGATGTAACTCGTGCAGCAAGCCGGCAAACTGATGTCGGTTTTCTTGCGATCCTGCCGGCGTCATCCAATGACGTACGACCTTCGTCTCTTCATCGGCCAGAAGCAGGCGGTAAATACAATCAATTTCTTTGCCCGTTCGAAAAGCATCTTTCCATTGCTGTTTTACGGCCGCGCGATCATCTGAATGGATGCGGGTATTGATGAATTGATTGACTGATATCGCCTCGGTTTGCGGTAGCGATTGGCTATCCTGCAGCGTTTGATGGGATTCATCACAAGCGTGCAGTCGCGCGGCAAAAGGCGCACAGCCAGCGAGCCAGTAGAACTCAGCATCGCAAACGGATTTACCAACGGATACCTGAAAATGTATTGCCAGCGTGGTGTGCGCATCGTGCGGTCGCGCCGGCGGTGGATCATCTAGAGTGGACGGTTCGGCAGAGCCTGCGGTGATTCCTGCCTTCGCTACCGGCGCACCCGAATCGCCTGTCAGGTCTTTCAGCAAAATCAGCGTGCCGGGTTGCCCCCACTGGTCGCTTTTAAAAATTGTCGCTTCGAATGGAAAGGGTTCGCCGTGATACCGGCAAGCAGGTTCATCGGGTTTGCTTTGCAGGCGGTACGCTGAATGTTTGGTGCGGCCGACTTGCGATGATGCGCTGTCAATACGCTTTGCTCTGTTGAGCCGGTGTGGCAAAAAGCGCGAAAGTGCGACGCCAATCGCCACGTCCGAGCGTACGCCAAAAATTGTTTCTGCAGCCGGATTGAACGCAGTGATTCGCTGCCGCCGATCGATCCTGATGATTGCCCGATCGCTACAGGTCATCAAGGCCGATAACTGATTTTTCAATTGTCGAATTTCTTGCGTAGAGCGCCGGGATTGCGACCGATGGGCCAGCTGACTTGCGGCCAGCAAGCGAATGACAACAAACAGCAAAGCACTGATGATTAGCCCGCACAGGGCAACAACCCCTGCATTGCCCGAAAATGTTTGCAGCGATGATGTATGCGGTAGTGCGACGCTTGCTTGCCAGCGACTGCCGAACAAAGCGAGCGGGATGTCGCTGGTCTGTACATCGCGAATATTTAGAGGGCCTGTGGCCACGCTTGCGTTTTGATCTGACAATTCGATTAAACGTATTGGGTGGAATTGCGATGTGTCAATCATACGTAATACTTGGTCGATCTTGATGAACGCGAACACAAATCCAATTACGTGCTGACGCCTCAAGGCAATCGTTGCCGGAACGGCGTTACCGGGAAAAACAGGCAGCACCAGCAGCGCGTATGCCGTGTTCGCTCGATCTTTAGTAGAACCTGTTTGCTCGCTGGCATTTGCTGTGTGAAAGGCGATGGAGCCGCTATCGGTAGCCATCTCCAGAGCGTATCTAGTGGCAGGTAAAGACAGCAAATCGAAGCCAGGACGCGCGGTGGCGATGACGTCGGTTGCAGGGGCGGAAAACAAGATGGGTGCATGCGCCGACTGATTTTGCAGAGGATGAATCTGGTAGCCGGGCATTGCGTCTGCCCGCATCGCCGTAGTCAGCGCATTTTTTTCTGATGCAGCAATACGCTGTGCGTAACCAAGTTGACTGACTTCTGCTGGCCAGCCAAGGTGGGCGAGATTTTGCTGGTATTGCTGCCATGTTGTGTTTTGCACGGTACTGTTTAACTGCAGCATGGCAGCGCTATTGCGCAGCAATTGAGCGCTCACGTCGAGCCTCGTCTTGATCGCGGCGGCGCTTTGAACGACCTGCATGCGCACTGTGTCGCCAGCATCATGTTGGGCGTAAATCTGGATCAGGCAGCAAGTTAATACGGTTAGTCCGAGCGAGAGCGCGAGCACGATCCATCCGAGCTCCGGTGTGACGCCGCGGAGAAGACGCGACATTGTCGAGCCGGTGTGAATTTGAAAAAAAGGATTGGCGCGAGCCATGATCAGAATTGGACGATCGGTTAGGAGCCGGTGGAGATTCAAGAAAACGTCAAGGGCGCGCTGCTTTTGAATGTTGAGGATAATTTGCTACCGTCGAAACTTGCTTCGATGATCTATACGGCAGCATGAATTGCGATACTCGATGCGGTCATGCCAGTATCGCCGGGACGTTTGCAAAACGTGCATGATACCTAAAGTAAAAACAAATTCAACCAAAAGTACGTTTTGGCCGCTTGAAAATATTGCAAGTCGAAGAGGCTTCTGGGATGAGGGCCACCATCACACAGCAGGAGAACCGTGCGATGGAATTGGCGGAAAGAATGGGGCGAAAGACGGCGTTGCGCATTTGCTGCAGAAGCAGCCGTTACTGCTTACTTCTTACTTCTTACTTCTTACTGCTTACTTCTTACTGCATATACCAGCCGTGACTGACGACAATCGATTGCCCCGTCAACGCATTGGTCGGGAAAGCGGCAAGGAATATCGCGGTGCGCGCGACGTCCTGCGTTGTAGTGAATTCACCATCCACCGTATTTTTCAGCATCACGTTCTTGATCACATCGGCCTCGCTGATGTTGAGTTCTTTCGCCTGCTCGGGAATTTGCTTGTCGACCAACGGCGTGCGCACAAAGCCCGGGCAAATTACGTTCGAGCGAATCTTGTCTTTTGCACCTTCTTTGGCGACCACCTTGGCAAGACCAATCAGCCCGTGTTTGGCAGTGACATACGGTGCCTTCAACGGCGACGCTTCATGAGAGTGCACGGATCCCATGTAAATCACTGAGCCGCCGTTACCGCTTTTGATCATCGCACGCATGCAGGCGCGGGTGGTCAGGAACGCCCCATCGAGATGAATCGCCAGCATTTTTTTCCATTTATCGAAGTCCAGGTCGACAATTGGGCTGATGATCTGAATGCCGGCATTGCTGATCAATATATCGACCGTGCCCCATGCGGCAACGACATCAGCAATGCCTTGGTCGACCTGCTGTTCGCTAGTCACATCCATCGCCACACCCATTGCCTGCCCACCCGCTTTGATGATTTCATCGGCGGTAGCTTTGGCCGCCTCCAGCGCCAGATCGGCGATCACGACGCGGGCGCCTTCCTTGGCGTATTCGAAAGCGATTTCCTTACCGATACCACTGGCCGAACCAGTAATGACAGCGACTTTGTCTTTGAGTTGCATGGAATGATCCTTTATGGTCGTTGAGCGAGATAATCGTAAGCGACGGCACCTAGAGGCAGCGTCAGGTCGGCCAGTATATGCACCGCCGAGAGTATTTCCAGCACGGGCAGGTCGGCTACCGGAGCCAAGGCATGCGGATGGAGTTCGAGTGCACCCGGACCACTCCATGCCCCCTTGACGGTGATATCCGACAACGCATAGCGAACCAGCTCGCAGATGCGCGGCGTGCCATCGACGTGCGGAATAATTTTCAGCAAAAATGCGGGCGACGCGAGCGACGACTTGATGGTCTCGTGATCTAGCGCCTTATGTTTGAAGCCCATCGTGCCGGTCGCCACGCGCATTTCGCTGTAATCGAGGGTCCCAGTGAGCGTATCGGTACGTACCCGCAGCTCCGGCTGGCCGAGTTTTTTTGGAAAACCCCACAATTCGCGGCCACCTGCAATTGGGGGATGATCGTTCAGATACATGCTGTGAACATATCCACCTGCCACGCCATCAAGAGTGACAGGAATAACCTGACCGGATTCGCAGTAGTGCCCGAAGCCGGTCGAATCAGGCATGTTGATGAATTCAAATTTGACGATGGGATCGCTCATCTCCAGCGGCGCGGGAATCATCGCCCGCAACATCGCCGGGTCGGTGCGGTAGGTAATGACCATGTACTCGCGATCGGTGAAACGATAGGGTCCGCGCGGGAACGCCGGATTGTGCATCGGCATCGCAAACGCATTGCGTCGAATTTCATCCTCTGTCATCGTCGTCCTTGCGAGTTCTTGCTGCGTTTCGTGAAATTTCTGCGCGTAGGGGTGACATGCTGAGCGCGCATCGATTGCAATTTAAGGCAAGTGTTGAGTGTGATGATTTATCGACACCTTGTCCGACTATAACGCAGTTCGTTTGCGGTTTGGCGCACACAGACAGTGCTGTTAGACTTGGCTAAAGATTATTGCCGCCATGGCGATCGCCGAAGTTATCACCGCTGCAGCGGCGACCGCAACTGTCACTGCAACGACCGCGACGATAATCACCACAACGCAGCCTGTTCGGTTTGCCTGCCCTTATCTGGAAGACGGATGGATATTCAACTCGGCGACGTCAGTCACATTATTCAGCTCGCGATTGCACCGGTATTTCTATTAACAGGTGTGGGCACCAAATTGACTGTCTTGACAAATCGCCTCGGCCGCATCATCGATCGCTCACGCGTTCTTGAAGACCGCATGCACCTCGATGGCATGATCGATCCAGTCGACCGCGCCGAAATCAGCGTGCTCTATCAGCGCGGACATCTGATCAATCGGGCAATCACGCTGAGCACCGCCTGCGGGTTACTGGTCTGTCTGGTCATTGCATCCCTGTTCATTGGCGATGCACTTGGGTTGGCTTTTGGTAAATTCATTGCTTCCCTGTTCGTGCTGGCGATGTTGTCGCTGATTGGCAGTTTTTATTATTTTATGCGCGAAATTTTTATTGCAACTGCGACGCTGACAATGCGCCGCCCTAATTTTTCGCGTGCTAAATAAAGGCAGTCAGTAGCAGGTCAGCGTAGATTACACAGTGATACGGGTTTTCGATCAGGGTAAATCCCTGTACGATGCGCGCTTGTAAAAATAAAAACGAACTACCATCCCCACCGGAGAGGCAACTGATGAACAAGCCACCCATCTACAAATCCCTGTATGTCCAAGTATTGGTCGCCATCTTGATCGGCGTGTTGCTGGGCCACTTTTATCCAGCTACGGGCGCTGAAATGAAGCCGCTCGGTGACGGTTTCATCAAACTGATCAAAATGATCATCTCACCGATTATTTTTTGTACGGTCGTGATCGGCATCGCCGGCATGGAAGACATGAAAAAAGTCGGCAAGACCGGTGGTCTCGCGCTGCTGTATTTTGAAATCGTCAGCACGCTGGCATTGATTATCGGTCTGGTGATGGTCAATCTGCTGCAACCCGGCGTGGGCATGAATATCGATGCCGCCTCACTCGACACCAAAGGGATTGCGTCCTATATTGTTCCCGGAAAAATAGAGACCACGACCCAGTTCTTGATGAACATCATTCCGGTCAGTTTAGTGGATGCGTTTGCCAAAAACGAAATTCTGCAGGTACTACTGATCGCGATCATGTTCGGTTTTGCACTGCATCGCTTCGGTGGTCGCGGCACGCTCATATTTGATTTCATCGAAAAAATTTCGCATGTGCTGTTTGGCATCGTCGGCATCATCATGAAAGTCGCGCCAATTGGCGCGTTCGGTGCGATGGCGTTCACGATTGGTAAATACGGCGTCGGTTCGTTGCTGTCTCTGGGCAAGCTGATGGGGACGTTTTATGGCACCTGCCTGATTTTCATTTTCATTGTGCTTGGCACGATCGCAAAGCTGCATGGCTTCAACATCTTTAAATTCATTCGTTACATCAAGGAAGAGCTGTTTATCGTGCTCGGCACTTCGTCATCGGAAACCGTATTGCCACGCATGATGATCAAACTTGAAAATCTCGGTGTAAAAAAATCGGTTGTTGGTTTGGTCATTCCTACCGGTTACTCATTCAATCTCGATGGCACCGCGATCTACTTGACGCTGGCTGCAGTCTTCATCGCGCAAGCGACCAACACGCCGATGTCGCTGACGCAGCAGATCACCTTGTTGGCGGTGCTGCTGGTAACCTCAAAGGGTGCTGCGGGCGTCACGGGAAGCGGCTTCATTGTGCTGGCAGCCACGCTATCAGCGGTCGGCGGTATTCCGGTCGCGGGCCTTGCGCTGATTTTGGGCATCGACCGTTTTATGTCGGAAGCACGCGCGCTGACCAATCTGATTGGTAATGGCGTTGCAACGGTAGTGGTCGCAAAATGGACCGGTGATGTGGATGTGGCGACCATGCAGCATCGTTTGAATAATCCCAATGAGATCGATGCAGGCGTCGAGATTCCGGCAGCGCCTGAAGCGCCGTCGACGCTGATCATGCCGGCACGCATGTAGCCGTCGCTAGTCACTTGCCAAATAAAAAAGGCGACCGCACGTGCGTTCGCCTTTTTCTTTCTGTATCGCCACCCTGAAAGATATCTCAATGAACGTCATTCCTCATCTGCCTGAGGGCACGCCTGACAGGCAGGTGCCAGCATCAACGTCCGCATCCAAGGGTACGGCCGCGGCTGCACCGGCGCCGTTACATCGCATCGTCATTGTCGGTGGCGGTGCAGGTGGTCTTGAACTAGCCACAAAACTCGGCAATAAAATCGGCAAGCGCGGCGGCGCATCAATCGTACTGGTGGATCGATCGCCATCGCATCTGTGGAAGCCGCTGCTGCACGAAGTCGCTGCCGGCAGCATGGACGCCAATACCCATCAGACCGATTATGTGGCGCAGGCGCGCTGGCATTATTTCGAATTTCAGCAAGGCGAATTGTGTGGTCTTGACCGCGCAAATAAATGCATTGCGGTGGCTGCCGTAGCTGACGAGCATGGCGAAGAAATCCTGCCCGCGCGCTCGCTGTCTTACGATACCTTGGTGCTGGCCATTGGTAGCATGACCAACTTTTTTGGCGTGCCGGGCGCTGAAGAACATGCGATTTCACTCGATGCGGTCAGCGAAGCCGAGCATTTTCGTCGCCGTCTGATTTATGCCTGCATGCGCGCTCAGGGCAAGCTCGATAAAACGCCGGGCGCATTGGGCGAGCGCCCGCGCGTCGATGTGGTCATCATTGGTGCCGGCGCAACTGGTGTGGAACTCTCCGCCGAGTTGCGCAACACCGCAGAATTTTTCGGGGCCTATGGCTTGCACCAACTTGATGGCCAGCGTGATATTCACCTGAGTATTGTCGAGGCCGGTCCGCGTATTCTTGGGCCTCTTCCGGAACGGGTCGCTACCGAGACTGCGATTCTGCTTGAAAAAATGAACATCCAGGTACTGACCAATGAGCGCGTCACGCAAATTGAGCCGAATGCAGTATTGACCGCCAGTGGCAAAAATTTGCGCGCTGATTTGATCGTCTGGGCTGCCGGTATCAAGGTGGCACCAGTGCTGGCCGAGATCGGTCTGCCGGTGAATCGCCTTGGTCAGGTACCGGTGCTGCAAACGCTGCAAACCGAAATCGATCCGGACATTTTTGCCATTGGTGACTGTGCGAGTTGCGCGTGGCCGGAACAAAACGCGATGGTGCCGCCACGTGCGCAAGCCGCGCACCAGCAGGCCGATGCAGTTTTCAAGGCAATGCGCTGCAGACTTGCGGGCAAGCCGCTGGCAAATTTCCGTTTTACCGATCACGGTTCGCTGATTTCGCTCGGCCGCTTCAATACAGTGGGTAATTTGATGGGTAAGCTGACCGGTAGCACGATGCTGGTCGAAGGTCTGCTGGCACGCTTGCTGTATGTGTCGCTGTACCGTGCGCACTTGATGGCGGTGCATGGCTTGATGCGCATGGTGCTTGATACCCTGGCGCAGTGGTTGCGCGGTAAAACTGTACCGCGCATCAAGTTACATTGAGCTACCTTAAGCTCGATCGAGCGTTACAGGCGTCACCAGTCGCTGTGATCGAACCCGTTGGATTTATTCATCAGGTTCAGAGCACAGCGATTTCGCAGTGCTGATCGCGCCAAGACAATTACGCATCGGAAATTCGCGCGCCGTAATTACGGTCAACACATCACGTCGCTCGATTTTCTGCTCGATCATGTTTGTGCATGTCGCGTCGAAAAAAACCGCATCATTTCCCGCGTAGCCTGCGGCCCGCGTCCCTCGGTGTAACTACCGGCGCTGCTGCCGCCGGACCAGGCATGTCCGGCACCGTGAATCAACCATTGCTCAGCGACCGGCCTGCCGTCGTCGCCTGCGTGAATCATGCGCGTGTATTTTAGCCCGCCCGGTTCGCCGCCACTGACGACCGAGGCATTGTGCGGATTGCGAACGTTCTGTGCAATCAGCTGTTCACCATTACGCGGATGCACGGTGGTGTCGCGGTCGCCGTGAAAGACGATGATCGGTCGGGTGCCACTTTGCGCACGCGACGACTTCGCTTCATTCATGCCGGCCCGCATCGCCTGCATTGCCGAGGCCAGGTCGGTGGCGGCCGCATAGGGCAAGCCGGAGTGAATACCAACGGCTGCGTACACGTCCGGATACGTGCTGCCCATGATCGCCGCCATTGCGCCGCCGGCGGACAAGCCTGCCACATACACCTGCGATGGTTCGACCGCATAATTCGCCATAATCTCGCGGGTCATGTCGGCGATGATGGATGGCTCACCCTGACCGCGTTGCTGGTCGATGGCTTTAAACCAGTTCCAGCATTTTGACGAGTTTGCCGATGACGATTGCTCGGGATATAGCACCAGACATGGCGAGTGTTCGGCGTAGCGATTCATTTCCGTACCGGCCGCAAAGTCATCCGGATTTTGCGTGCAACCATGCAGCATCACGACCAGCGGAACGCGTTGTCCTGAATACGACGCAGGCACATAGAGTTTGTAATTGCGGCTGCCCGCAGCATTAGCGAACGTGCCGGACAAAAATGTACCACCGGGTTGTGTATTCGGACTGCGCGAAGAATAACCGGCAGGTGAATTGGCAGCACCGGGATTACGCGGTGCCGTATTGGGAACAAAGCGCTCCAGTAAATCGGCTACGAAGTCGGGCACTGCACCGGTTTTGTGTTGCACGGATTCGGTCGCTTCATGCATCTGCCGTTGCGATGATTGTTCGCGACCGGCCGGTGGCGGGTTGATGTCTTTCATCGGCGGCGTGTGTGTGTGCTCATCGCGAGTCGCGCCTGCATTACCTGAACTACCTGTCATACCGGCAGCCCCCGGCAAAACCTGCTGCAGTACACGCTGTATCGTGCTGGTAGCGTCGCCGTTGCGACCTTGTTGTAGAAGTTTGGTTGCCTTGCGCATTACGTCGAGCAGTTCTGTATTGAATTTCATATTGATCCTTTTTATGCTGCATTAATGGATGCGATCTGCCAGTGCGCGTTTGACTTCGTCGCTGGCATGCAGCGCGCCAAGCACGGCGATCGATTCGATGGCGTCCAGCGCCAGATCGGCGCTGACGTCAGTGGCGATGCTAGCTAGTCCTAAAATCTGGAGCTGCAGTTTCTGACCCGCTGCCACTGCCGCCTCCAGATCGCTGCGTGAAAAATGATGCAGTCCCAGCACCAGACTTTTTCGCGCGACGGTTTGGCGTACTACGTCGGCATGCGTGCCGATCTGATTACGAATTGCAGTGCGGATCAGATCGCTGCGGTTGGAATAAAATCCTTCTTGCACCAACAGGTCGATCTGACCGAGATCAATTAAACCGAGATTGATCGTAATTTTTTCGCTTTCTGAAATGCGTGGTGAATTACTGTGTTGCTGTAATGCTGCGCGCATGCTATCTCCTGATCGCAATTGATTTGTGGCATCTACATGCCATCTGTATGGAATCCATATGGATGGTATATTAAACCGCATGCGTAGCATGTCAAGCCAATTCAGGATCGAATACGCCCCCAATGTGCGGTAACACGCATCTGCTCAATTCAACGCGCGTAACAGCAGAGGCAGATATCAGCCGCAGTTATGACGGTGCTTTTCGTACGCGCCAAAGCACTCAGAAAGAGGCCAAAATTCAAGAGGCCGTAAGTTCACGGCGATGACGCACAAAAAAATTCCACATCATGCGGCTCGCATCTGGTCCCCGGCGTTCGTTGAAACGATAGGCCGGGTCACCGCCGCTCCACGCATGCGGCAAATTATTGATGCGACAAACCCGCAAGATGGTCTGGCGGCCGAGTCGGTAGTCCGACGTATCGAATGCATGCGCAGACCGCGCACTCTTGCCAGCCGGGCGATGCACCGTCGCCTGTCGTTCGGCTGCGGTCAATCGATTACGCTGACAAAACTGGGTCTCCAGTTGCGTTACATTGATTGGTCTCACCACGTTGTCCTGCAAACCTTGAATCAGGATGGCAGGCATCAAGCCTGCTAATCCATTTGCAGACTGGTCACCAATATCGCCGCTGCCAACATGCGCCACACCGCCGCCATGCTGCATGACGGCGAAGGCGCTTACTGCGTCGTGGGCGACACCGAAGCGCGGCGCGGAATGCAAGCCGACTGCAGCAATCAGATCCGGATGATTCAGGGCAATAATGTGCGCCATACCTGCACCGGCGGAAATGCCAGCAACATACACACGCGCCGGATCAAACCCATAACGCTGCACGACTTGCTGAATCAATTCTGCGATGAGTGCCGCTTCGCCTCTACCGTGCTGCACGGGTTTTTTATACCAGTGCCAACAACGCTGCGAATTCATGCGCGCGCTTTGCTGTGGATACAGCACACCGAAACCCTTGCTCTCACCGAGCAAATTCATGCGCGTGCCGGCAGCAAAATCGACGGAATTTTGCGAACATCCATGCAACATCACTACCAGCGGTACGGCTCCGTCGTGCAGGGTGCCCGGTTGATAGAGCCAGTAATCCATGCGAGTACCGGCCAGCAGCCCGAGTGATGGATCAGTATTGAGCGACGTGAATCGGCTGCGATTCCACTTGCCTGACGACGCACGTGTTTTTTTGATGGCAGGCTTTCGGACAACCGCGCTTGCCGCAGGCTTGACGATTTGCCGGATCAATTTGCGAGTTTGCTTGCGCTGCACTTTTGTTGCTTGACGTGCGGCAGAACGCCACAACGAATTGAAGAGTTTGAGCATGGATGTTTTGCGATGGAAGCGACATCGCCGTTGTGACAATAACGGTGACGGTCAGAAAAGTTTGGCAATAAAGCAGACCGGACAAAGACTAGGCGAGGCCGCCTCACACTTCAGTTAAGCGCCGCACATACGTGCGTGATGCCCAAGCTCCGCGATGGTATTTAACGGTTGATCTGCAACCCGCAAGCCCCACGCATTATTGATTTACTTTCAAGGTTGCCATCAATGCGAGATTCATCCTCATTTCAGCCAGAATCATTTCGGCCTGACTGCCAGGCAATTCCTAATCCAGATGCACCGAGCCATCCGGCCCCCAATTGACCTTGGTGATACCGCCTTCTTCTGCTTCCAGCCGGCGTGCCGCCAATTGTTGTGGTGTCAGATCACCGCCCTGCATACGGGTGGCGTCGTGTTGGTCACGTCGCGCCAGCGCCAGTGGAATGATTTCCTGCAGATCCGACAGGTGCCACGGTTTTGGAATGTAGCGAAACACTTCCGCCTCCTTGATAGCCCGCTTGACGATATCGAATTCGGTGGAGGCACTTAGTACCAGGCGCACTGCGTCCGGTTGCAAGATGCGCAGCTGCTGCAGGAAGGTAATGCCATCCATTTGCGGCATCTGGTAATCCGAAATGGCGACGTCGAAATCGACCTCGGCAGGTCGCGCCAGCGCCTGCAGTGGATCGCTGAACAGCTCGGTACGTACTTCGCGCGCAAACGCGCATTGTCGCAGCGAGCGCTGCAACGCATGCAACACATTGACGTCATCATCGACCAGCAGCAAGCGTCTCATTGGTTTGCATCCTCGTAAATGGAAAGTGTCAATGGCGTGGCGAGCGTGCCATTAAATTCAACGATCTGTGCAATCAGGCGCGCATCCAGCATATGTTCGGCCGACAACAGCAAGGCACCGTCCGGGCTCATCAAATCATGTGCCCGTACTGCGCCGACCTGCAGATCAGCTGCAGCGACCAATTGCGACGGCCGGTGTACAACGCTGCCGCCAGTTGCTCCCTCCAGCACCTGCAAAAACACATCAACCACCGCGGGATCATAACGACTGCCGCGACCATGCACGATCGCTGCGCGCGCCTCATCCGGCCACAGCTTTCGCTGCATCATGACGCCAGTCTGCAAATTATCGTAATCGCTCGCAATCGCCAGAATGCGCGCACCGACCGGTATGTGAATGCCTGCCAGATGATCAGGCATACCTTTACCGTCGAAGCGTTCCTGATAGGCGCGGATGATCGTCGCAGCGGGCCGCAATTCGTCCAGCGGCATTAGTAGCTGTTGGCTACGCAGCGGGTGCTTGCGGTATTGCCCGAGCTGCTCGCCATTCATTGCGGTCAGCGGCATGGACAGCAGTTGGTCGGTCAGGCCAATCTTGCCGATATCGTGCAGCATCGCCGCGACGAAAATTTCTTCGACGGCGTGATCAGCCAGTCCCATGCGCAGCGCAATTTTGCGTGCAAGGTCGGCCACCCGCAGTGAATGTCCCGCGAGGTTGCCGCCACGGGTTTCGATCAGATTTGAAAACATCTTGATCGACACCAAAAAATCCGATTTCAGTTTGCTGTTGAAACGCAACAGTCCATCGTGGGCTTTTTTCAGGTCTGCGGTACGCTGTCGCACCTTGTCTTCAAGACTGGCATTCAGCAATTTCAATTCTTCATTTTGCCGCAGCGTCAGCGCTTCGAGCTGCGCTTTGTCGCGTTCAAGTTGCTGACGTTCGAGCGCATGGCGCACTGTCAGCAACATATCCTGGTCGCTCCACGGCTTGGTGATGTAACGATGAATTTCACCGCGGTTGATTGCATCCACGATCGTGTCGATATCGGCATAACCGGTCAGCAGCATGCGCACCGCTGCCGGCCACTGAGCGCGAACTTGCTCTCTCGAAATTGTGCGCCATTCATATGCGGCATGCGCATATCCGAGATCACCAGATCGACCGGTTGCTGCTGCAAAATTGCGAGGCCGGCTGCGCCGCTTTCTGCGGTGAGCACTTTGTAATGCTGCGGATGAAACAGCCGCCGTAGCGACGACAAAATATTGGGTTCGTCGTCGACGCATAAAATCACCGGCACAGACGTTTGGGCATCACTGATTACTGCAGAGAGGTCGGCCTGCATCTCATTGACCAATCGGTTCAGTTTGATGAATCGGTAGCGTGATGCGCATCACGGTACCGATACCTGGCGTGCTATCCACCTCGATCTTGCCATGGTGTTTGTTAATGATGCCATAGGCCAGTGAAAGACCGAGCCCGGTGCCCATGCCAACCGGTTTGGTGGTGAAAAATGGGTCGAAAATACGCGCCTTTACCTCGGCGCTGATGCCACTGCCGTTGTCGGCCACTTCGATCCATACGGTCTTGGAAGGCGCATGGCTACCACTGCGCACGATGATCGTGCCGCGCTCCGGCCCGATCGCATGCGCGGCGTTAACTACCAAATTCATCACAACCTGATTGATCTGCGAAGGCAGGCATTCGATGTCGGGGAGTTCGCCGAATTCGCGCAGCACATCGGCCTTATATTTAACTTCATTGTTGACGATATTGAGTGTGGACTCAATACCGTGATGCAGATTTGCCCACTGCCATTCGAGTCCGTTATCGACCCGTGAAAAATCTTTTAGGTCCTGCACGATCTTGCGCACGCGGTCGATGCCTTCCATTGATTCGCGCATCATGACCGGAATATCGTCTTTCAGATAATCGAGCTCGATGCGTGTGCGCAGTGCCAGAAGGTCGTCGCGCACGGCCGGTGCGCTGATCAGCGGCTCTGCGCGCTCGTAGGCATCGAGCATGGCGAACAACGCCGCGAGGTAAGTTTGCAGCGAACCGAAATTAGAAAAAATATAGCCGATCGGATTATTGATTTCATGCGCGACACCAGCAGCGAGCTGACCGATCAAGGCTAGCCTGTCGGCCTGCACCAGCTGCTGGCGCATCGCCGAAAACTGTTGATTGACTTCGGTCAGTTCGACATTACGTCGTACCAGCTCGGCTTCGACTTCTTCGCGGCGACTGATATCTTCTTCGAGCCGCGCATTCGATTGCGCCAGTTGCGAAGTACGCTGCGTGATCAATTGCTCGAGATTGGCTTGCGTAACCCGGAGCGCCTCTTCCGCAAATTTTCTTTCGCTGACGTCTTGCAGCACTTCGATCGCTCCAACTACGTGGCCGTGCGCGTCATGTAGCGGTGCCGCCGAAAAGTACAGCCACATGCCAGCGCTACCCAAGTGCGGGAAAAAATCCTCGGCTTCGAACGCATTGTGCATCATCGACGATCGGTGAAATTTATCCGCATAGTAGTTGGCGACCAACTCATCCATGGCGCCATCAACGATCAGATCAGCCAACACCATCCGGTGCGAGGCATAAAACGGTTTCCAGTGATCGCGGGTTCCGATCATCTGCGCTGCGGTAAATCCGGTAACACTAGCGCATGCCTTGTTCCATTGCGTGATGACGTGATCGGCATCGATGGCGAACGACGGTATTGGTGAGCCGTCAAAGTATTCCGAGAGCGCCGGCGTGGCGAGCATTGGTAATTCGCGCGCCGATTCTGCCGTGATCACGGGGGACGACGAGGAGAGGGGTGTCAACATGACTTTCCTTGTCTTGTCAGACTGCGAGAACCGGACTGATCGCTGCAAATTCTGCTTCGATGCGCGGCAAGATGTGCGCCAGAGATGTTGGGTCAAGCGCGACCAGCATCCACGCGGACTCGGCAATAGATGGCACCGCCTCCATCGGGTCGGACGTCAAATCGAGCCCATGCGCCAACGCATTGGCAACATGAACAATCGCTGCCAACAGGTCGGTACCGGCCAGCGCATCATCGTGATGCCATGCCACTGCCTGCTGCATCGCTTGTGGAAAGCGCCAATGTTCGGCGAGTGCCGCACCGACGGCAGCGTGATCGGTCTGGAATACCACCTGCTCGGCATCGACTAACGCACAGTCGCTGTCGCGGCATTGTTCAAGCACGCTTGCATAGGCCTGCGGAAAACGGGTTGCCAATACCAACTGGCCGATGTCGTGCAAGAGGCCAGCGATGAAGGCAATATCCGGTGCAATCCGATGCGACGATGCCAAATGCTTCGCACAAATGGCGGTGGCGATGGCATGCTTCCAGAATTGCGCAAAATTGAATGGTGACTGCGGGTCGAGCACGAACGCGCCTGACAGCGAGGCGGCGGTGACCAGCGCCCGCACCGTGCCAAAACCTAAAATAGAAATCGCCTGAGGTACCGTGGTCACGCGCGACGACATGCCATAAAACGACGAATTCGCCAGGCGTAAAATTTTTGCTGCCAGCGCCTGATCTTGCGAAATCTTGTTCGCCAAGTCGGTACTGCTGGCATCAGCGTGTTCCATCTTTCCCAGCAATTCCAGCACGATCACAGGTAGCGACGGTAAGTCCCTGACGGCACGAATCACCTCATTTAACTGCGGTGTGGTCATGATGACTGAACCAATCGCATGCGGTGAATCGCAGCTTCAAGCTGCAGATTAGGGTTGCCGCCACCGCGTCGGAAAATATACGCAACGCGCAGTGCGATCTCGGCGGCTGTTGGCGGGGCTGGGTCGATCGTATGCGTATCCATCACTTCAATACTCGCAATGCCTCGGCGCTGCAGCGCATTGATGTTCGCCGATGTCAGCACGCTTGCTTGCGGCAGCAGCACGTTGCCGTTAGCGTCACGCAGATCCGCGGCAAGCTGCATGCCGGTACTGGCAGTAGCGAGTGGCACGGTAGTGGTCATGGTGCGCTTTCTGCTGAGGTAGGGGATGCGGTCGACGTGACCGGGGCCAGCGTGATTAAATAGCCGCGCGACTGCGATTGCGTGCCCATCGCGCTCGCACGTGGCTGAGACAGCTTGCCCTCGATTGTGATCTGCGGCAGTACTGCCGGTGTGACTGACGAGCGCAGCAGCGCGGTAATCTCCGGTAGCAGGTCATGTGCATCGCCACCGAGCAGAAATCCGCGATGATGTAGCAGCCGCGCGGCGGCGTCGTTGACGAAAGCAATCATGGCGATATCGTCGACCGCAATTACCGGCAGTGGTACGTGCTGGAGTGCTTCGCGCACGATCTGCAGGCTGTTGGCGTCGCGGGTAATCTGCTGCTGTTTTTCGCCTAGCAGTTCTTCCAGTTGCCGGTTCGCGGTGGCGAGCTTCATATTGGCGATATAGACATCGCGCGCCAACTGCTGATTGACGTCGACCAATTCCTTGCGTTCGAAGGCTTCACGAATATGGCCGCGTAATTTGGTATCGTCCCACGGCTTCGTCAAAAATTTGTAGATCGCCCCTTCGTTGACCGCATCGGTGACCGACTGCAATTCGGTATAACCCGACAGCACCAGACGAATCGTCTCCGGATATTCTTTTTTTGCGATGCTCAAAAATTCGACACCGGTCATGCCCGGCATACGTTGATCGGAGAGGATCACATCGACCGCATTTGTCTTCAGAATTTCCAGCCCTTCGAGGCCGCTATGGGCGGTCAGTATCAGATAGTCATCGCGCCGCAACAGACGTTTTAGCGAGGCGACAATGTTGATTTCATCATCGACCAGCAGCAAGGTCCTGTGGGCTTTGGGGCGCTCGTGCAAGCTAACTGGCAGCGTCGCGCCTTCGCGCAATAGCGCGTTGAGCGGACCTGTTGCGAGCGGTTGCGAAAACAAAAATCCCTGCATCTCGTCGCACATGTTGTCGCGCAAAAAAACACACTGGGCTGCGGTCTCGACGCCCTCGGCGATAACCGTCAGACCGAGTGTATGCGCCATTGAAATAATCGTCTTGACGATTGCCGCGTCCGCCGGATTGTCGACGACATCGCAGATGAACGAGCAGTCGATTTTGACTTTGCTGAAACGCAGATGCTTCAAATGATTCAGTGACGAATAGCGGGTACCGAAATCGTCGAGAGTGAGTGCAATACGCATTTCCTGCAACTGCTGCAGGGTACGTTGGCTCACCACGTCCTCATCCATCAACACTGTTTCGGTAATCTCCAGGTTCAATGCATGGGGCACGATGCCGGCCGCGCTGAGTAGCGCGGCGATGCGTTCGGGCAGTTTCGGGTTGCGCAACTGCTGTGGCGAGATATTGACTGCCAACGGTAGATGAGGGAGACCTTGCTGGCGACGATCGACCAGATCGCGCGCTACCTGCGCCAGAATCCAGTTGCCTATGCTGTCAATCAGACCGATTTCTTCAGCCAGTGCGATGAAACAGGCGGGTGCGATTTCACCCAGCAGTGGATGAAACCAGCGCGCCAGTGCTTCGATACATGTAATTTCGCCGGTGGTTAGATTGACTTGGGGCTGGTAGGCCATCTGAAGTTCATTGTTCGCAATCGCTGAGCGCAATCCAGCTTCCAGTGCGATTCGGTTCTGCTCCTGCAGCTGCATGCCGGTGTTGTATAACAACGCGCTGCTCCATGCGCTGGCTCGTGCCTGTTGCAATGCGAGGTGGGCACAGTTAAGCAGTGCATCTCCCGTATCTGCATCGGTCGGAAAATGCGCGAGACCTATGCGGCAGGTTGCATGGAAAGTCTGATGATCGAGGGTGATCGCCTGCTGTGCGGCCTGCTGTAGTTTTTCGCACGTTTGCAACGCAGCCTGCTGGCTGGTTGCGTTAAACAGAATCGCAAAAAGACTCTCTGAAACTTGTGCGGACCGATCGGACACACCGACACAGTCACACAGCCGCTGTGCGATGGTACGCTCGATCTGTGTGCGCTCACGGCTGCCCAACTTTATGCCGCTGCGCTGCGGTTCATCGATGTCCAGCAAGACAAGAAAACTTTCGGTGCTGCTGTGCGTGATGTCGGCTAGCCATTCGCACAAATCCGTCTCGGTGGACAGATTGGTTTCGGTATCGGAGCCGACGTGAAATTGCTGCGGATGGCGTGTCCTTTTGTGCGCATCGAGATTGGTCTGGGTGCTGACGAAATGCGTTACTTGTCCCTGTAGATTACGAAATGGCGTGATGCTCAGACCGCACCAGAACATGCTGCCGTCTTTACGGTAATTGCGCAATTCAACACAGACCGGAATTTCGTCGCGGATCGCCCGCCGCACTTCGGCGAGGGCTTCCTGATCACGATCATCGCTTTGCAAAAATCGGCAGTTGCGGCCGATGATTTCATGTTCGGCAAACCCGGTCATGGCGACAAAATTGGCGTTGGCGTACAGTATGCGGCAGTCATCGGAGGCGGGCGAGGTAATCAGTACAGCGCATTGTTCCTGATCAAGCGCGAAGCCGCCGATATCGAGCGCTGCGGCGATGCCGAGCGGGTGGAAGGCCGATACAAAACTGGTCATCGTTGTTCCGATTGGCATGGCAGTGCGTCAGGGGACTCGCCGGGCATGCATTCTGTTTGCGACCAGTGTAGGGCAGATCGGTTTTGAACCGCAATGAATTCAGTAGTTTTGTCCGTAGCGGATGGCGCGGTACCGACCTACCTCACGACTTTTTTCATTTTCTGTGCCGGATCGATCGGCAGTTCGTGCACCACGATGCCGACACCGTCAGGTACCTCGTCGAGCCAGTCACCAGAGCCGATCGCGCGGATCGCGTCCTTGTAACCCTGCTCCCAGCGCCAGTTAATCGAGCCGCGCGAAAAATTGATGTCTTTTGACGCCATGTGCCAGTCGCGACCGGAGTAGGGCAGGCGTACGATATGCATGGTTGCATCGCAACCCAGCGCCGCAAGATGCTGTTGTTCGCGTTCTGTCTGCAGCTTTGCCGGCAGTTTTTGCTGCATCGCGTAAAGCGCCTTGCGCAGTGAATGTAGTTGCAAATATTGCGCAATATGCTGCTGCGAACGCGAGGCAAACATCACGTCTTTTTGCCGGGTCTGCACTTGGTCGAGCGTGGTCGGTTCCGGTCCGGTTGCGCTCCACAGATCGACCATGAAGCACAGCGTATCGGTATCGGCAGCGTCGGCGAGTACCGTATCGAGCGGCGTGTTGGAATACAGGCCACCATCCCAGTATAACTCGCCATCGATGCGCACCGGCGGAAATCCGGGAGGCAGCGCACCACTGGCCATGATGTGTTCGACACCGATCGGTTGCTGCAAGGTGTCAAAACTGACCAGTTCACCACTCGTGACTTTGAGTGCGTTGACTGTCATACGCATGCGTTCATCGGAATTCAGAAAATCAAAATCGACCAGTTCCGACAGAGTTTGTTGCAATGGAGCCGTATCGTAAAAACTGGCTTGTTCCGCATCGACTGCCACGCCGAGCGGGAACAAGTTGAATGGCCGCGGTGCGAAAAATCCGGGCACGCCGCCTGACATGGCATCCATCGTTGACCACATCGTGTTGAGCCGGCGCGCTTCATCGGGTACCTGATTCATGTCGAGGCTATCGGGATGCGCAACGCGTTCCCAAAAGGCCCGCAGTTTCTGCACACGTAGCGGACGCTCGTTGCCAGCGATGAGCGCGGCATTGATTGCACCAATCGAGGTGCCGATTACCCAGTCGGGTGTCAGATCGTGTTCATCGAGCGCTTGATAGATGCCAGCTTGGTAGGCACCGAGTGCGCCGCCGCCTTGCAGAACAAGGGCAATGCGCTGCGTGCGTTTGCCTGAATGCATGTTTTTCACGGGCTGGGATTGTGTGGATTTTTTCATGCCGTTACGGTATCACGCGGGCGGCGGTAACTGTCCAGTTGCAGTGCGCATGGTTGGGTGAACGTTGGTGCGAATGAGTGCGAATGAGCGCTAATGAGTCCGACTGGAGTACGCTAATTTATCGTTGCCATCTCGCTGCCAGATACGGTGCCAGATACGGTGCCTCGCAGCTTGCAGCGCCCATTGGCATCAAAAAAATTCGGCCCATTCGAGCATCCATTCCGGCAGTGCTGCAGCGGGCATGGGTTTGGCAATGTAAAACCCCTGACCGTAAGTGCAACCCATTTTTTTCAGGAAGTCCCAATCTTGTCGACTTTCGATACCGACCGCAACCGAGATCTTGTCCAGTTTTCCGGCCAGTTCCAGTGACGAGCGCAAGACAGTAGCGAGGGTGTTGTTGTCAGCAGCACCGGCAACGAACGAACGGTCAATTTTCAGTTCCGAAAACGGAATACGCAGTAGTTGCTGCATGCTGGCATTGCCGGTGCCGTAATCGTCGATCGATAACTCGAAACCCTTCATGCGCAGGCGCACGATATTTTCAAGCGTCTCCGGTGTTTCTTTGTTGGCTGCTGACTCGGTAATTTCGAAAACGACAAACGAGGGATCGAGACCGTGTTGGCCAACTTGCGTCATGATCGTTTCGATACTGCGCGAACCGGCCAGCCTTGCATTGCCGAGATTGATTGATACCGAAATTAGATGCCCGGCATCGTGCCATTCACGGCACGCTGCCGCCGACCGATCGATCATGTGGTGAGTCAGCCGGTCGAGCAATTGGTGGTGATTTAAAACCGGGATGAAGTGCGTGGGTGATAACACACCATACTGCGGATGCGTCCAGCGGGCGAACGCTTCTGCGCCCACTACGTGCCCACTGTTCAAATCAACTTTGGGCTGAAAATACGGTGCGATGTCGCCTGAGGCAATCGCTTGCAAGATATCGTCGACGCTAAATTCTGGGATCGCAACTGTCGCACCGTCGCTGATTTTTTTGCGCGGCACATAACGCTTGATGGTGGCGTGTAGTTCGTCGATGCCGTCAAATTTTTGCACGAAGCCGAGAAGCGAAATACCATAAGCACTCGATAGTGTACCGACCGAAAATTCCAGCGAGTGATCCACTGCACCTGACATGATGATGGCGGTATCGCTGGCAATTTTTGCCATATGCCGGATCAGTTCCATGCCGTCGATGCCAGCAGTACCCAAATCGAGCAGAGCAATATCAACCTGCTGCAGGGAATTTTGAAATACGCGCAAAGCGGTTGGCCCATCGGCCGCTTCGGTGATTCGTGTCGCTCCGAGCCGCACGAGGGTGGCATTCAGGTGGTCGCGATGCATCGGGTCGTCAAGCGCAATCAAAAAATGCATCTCATCGATATTCACATCATTCCTTTACGGTCGTCGCCGAGGCAGCATACCCGGTTTGGCTCGCATTATCTGATATTTGCTATGTTGTTTGAAGACAATTTTATGAGAGCGTGTCGCGCGCCACGTGCCGAAGTTGGAACCATCCGCGTAGTGAACTCGACACACCACTATCTCCACAAGCTCCGCACGGGAAGCACTATCCATCGCGGACAGGGTGGTCACCGATATGAAGGGTAATGATAACTACGCCGTTAATTAATTCTGATGACGTGATCGAAATCATGATTGACACGGTATTCGAAGAGGCAAAATCCCTTCACTACCGCGATAATTACCGTGAAGCGCTGCATAGTCTGGTGCGTCCTGCGCGTGCCGAGCAGCTACTCGAAATGCAGCGTGATTTCGTTAAGCTGACCGAATTTGCAGATACGCGTTCGCAGTATTGATGCTTTGCTGATCGTCTGCTTTTTCGTCTGCGCGCCAATGATGCATCGTACCTACCTCGTTGACGCCGTATCAATCCGCATGTCATGCTCACAACAAGGGTTTCTGGATTGGCACTCTGCGCGATTTGACTTTGCGGCTTTTTGATTACTGATATTTGAATAGATGACGCATGACTTCTTCAACTGTTCGTCCTGATACCCCGTGTGTGGCGGTGTGCTCCACCACCTTTGATCCTGTCTGTCGCGGCTGCGG
>JAYTZV010000216.1:0-1326 GCA_043741695.1 Burkholderiales bacterium | reverse complement strand
GGCAGTTCATTTTTCGCTCGAATTTGCACCATCAACAGATTCGGCGGTATGCGCGAAGATGCGTTCCTGCATACGCCAATAATTCATTTACTTCGCTGCCACCATGACCTACTCGCATCGTCTTGCGCGTCTCTCCGACTTGCCGGAGATTGTCGCCATCTACAATAGTACCGTTCCTTCACGCGAAGTCACTGCCGATACCGAACCGATATCGGTTGAGTCGCGGCATCACTGGTTTGCCGAACACGACCCGGCACGTCGCCCTTTATGGGTGGTCGATGGGCCAGAAAAAGAGGGCGTTGCGTCGGTGCTCGGCTGGCTGTCATATTCGAATTTTTATGGTCGTCCTGCCTATTCCGGTACCGCTGAAATATCGATCTACCTGCATGAAGACGCGCGTGGCAAGGGGCTCGGGCGCTATCTGCTTGAGGAGGCGATTGCGACTGCACCGCAGATCAAGGTGCATACGCTGCTGGGTTTTATTTTCGGTCATAACCAGCCCAGCCTCGCGTTGTTCGCCCGCTTCGGTTTCGAGCGCTGGGCTGCCTTGCCGAAGGTTGCATTACTTGACGATACCGAGCGCGATCTGATCATCGTCGGCAAGCGAGTCGGCTGAACCGGTACAATCCGCGCATGTATATCGACTCGCACTGCCATATTAATTTCCCTGATCTCGCAGCCAGACTTCCAGAAATTTTTGCGAAGATGGCCGAGAACAAGGTCACCCACGCGCTGTGCGTATCGGTCGATCTGCCTGATTTTCCGCAGGTGCTTGACCTGGCCGAACGTCATCCGCATATTTACGCATCGGTCGGTGTGCATCCCGATTATGTCGATACGCCCGAGCCCTCGGTCGCGCAGCTGGTGGCGCTATCGAATCATCCAAAAATTGTCGCTATTGGTGAAACCGGGCTGGATTATTTTCGGCTGACCGGTGATCTGGAATGGCAGCGTGAGCGCTTTCGCGTACACATTCGCGCAGCGCGTGCCACCGGCAAGCCGCTGATCATTCACACCCGCGCAGCGTCCGTTGACACGCTGCGCATCATGCAGGAAGAAGGTGCTGGCACCGATGCCGGCGGGCCAGGCGGCGTGATGCACTGCTTCACCGAATCGTTGGCGGTGGCCGAGGCGGCGATGGCGATGGGTTTTTATATTTCGTTCTCGGGCATCGTCACCTTCAAGAGTGCGAAGGATTTGCAGGCGGTAGCGCTGGCAGTGCCGCTTGAGCAGATGCTGATCGAAACAGATTCTCCTTATTTGGCACCTGTCCCACATCGCGGCAAAACCAACGAGCCGGGTCTGGTGCGACATGTTGCCGAATAT
>JAYTZV010000215.1:0-1326 GCA_043741695.1 Burkholderiales bacterium | reverse complement strand
CGCCGGTGTGGCGGCGCGTTGTGCGAACTCGATGCTGACCGCAGCTGGCACCGTCGGCCCGGCCAGTACAAATCCCGGACGTGCTGCCGCACATAAGTTTGCGTAATCGAACAGCGCCTGCCACTGCTGCCACGTATCCAGATGCTGCAACTGATCAGCACCCATCAAAAAATTCAGTGAGGCGTCATGGCCAAGTTCGGCGCGCAATGATTGTAGCGATGCGATCGTCACCGAAGGTTGCGCATCGCGCAGTTCACGCTGATCGAATACTACCGGAACGTTGATGTCACAAAATGCCAGCTCCAACATCGCTAGTCGCTGTGCGCCGCTGACCTGTAATCCTAACTTTTGCCATGGGTTTCCAGCGGGCAGAATACGCAGTTCGTCTGGCTGCAGCAGGTCGACAAAGTAACGCGCCAGCGCCACATGACCGTTGTGTACCGGATCAAAACTGCCACCCAGAATGGCAATACAGCGATGGCTCACTTCAGCCAATCCTGCGGCATCAAATAACGCTGATATAACGCAGCTTCAGGGCTATTGGGTTGCGGCGACCAGTTGTAGCGCCATTTGACGATCGGCGGCATCGACATCAGGATCGATTCGGTTCTACCGCCCGACTGCAGACCAAACAAAGTGCCGCGATCATACACGAGGTTGAATTCCACATAGCGGCCGCGGCGATATGCCTGAAAATCGCGCTGCGCTTCGTCATAGGCCAGGTTCATCCTCCGCTGCAGAATCGGCAGATACGCATCGATAAAATGATCACCGACGCTGCGCTGCATCGCAAAGCTTTCATCGAACCCCAACGCATGAAAATCATCGAAAAAAATACCGCCGACACCGCGCGCTTCCTTGCGATGCTTCAGATAAAAATACTCGTCGCACCATTGCTTGAAACGCGGATGCAGCGTCTCGCCAAATGGTGCAAGGGACGCGGCGCAGGTGCGATGAAAATGCTGCGCGTCTTCGTCGAAGCCATAATACGGCGTTAAATCCATACCGCCGCCAAACCACCAGACCGGTTCTTCACCCGGCGCACTCGCGTTGAAAAACCGCACGTTCATGTGCACCGTTGGCGCATACGGATTGCGGGGATGCATGACGACCGATACACCCATTGCCTCCCAACTGCGCCCCGCGATTTCAGGCCGGTTGGCTGCGGCAGTGGGCGGCAGGTTCGCACCCATCACGTGTGAAAAGCCGACGCCGCCGCGTTCAATGATATTGCCTTCTTCGATGATGCGCGAGATACCGCCGCCGCCTTCAGGACGTTGCCACGTGTCGGCTGAAAACGGCTTGCCGTCAATGGCTTCGATGGCA
>JAYTZV010000214.1:0-1328 GCA_043741695.1 Burkholderiales bacterium | reverse complement strand
CACCGTCGAATTCGGGTGCATCCAGATGACAATGTGTATCGATCCACATGATCGCATCCGATCAAGTTGAATACGGTTCCAGACCACGCTCGGATAATTGCAGAATCCGGTCGCAATGTCGCGCCAGCTCTGCATCGTGAGTGACGATCACAAACGAGGTACCCAGCGTGCGCGACAATTCGAGCATCAGATCGAATGTCTGCTGCGCAGTGCCGCGATCGAGGTTGCCGGTCGGTTCATCCGCCAGTACACAGGCGGGCTGCGTGACCAATGCACGCGCCAATGCCACCCGTTGACGTTCACCACCGGACAACTCACCCGGCACGTGGGTGACGCGCTTTTCGAGACCGACGCGGGCCAATATTTTGCGCGCGGCATCTTGTGCTTCCTCACGACCCATACGACGAATCATCAGTGGCATCGCGACATTATCGAGCGCTGAAAATTCAGGCAGCAGGTGATGGAATTGATAGACGAATCCTAGTGACTCATTGCGGAGGTTGCCGCGGGTTTTTTCATTCAAACTGGCGAAGTCGTGGTCGAGCAGCGTCACCGATCCGGTGGTCGGCGTATCAAGACCACCGAGCAAATGCAGCAAGGTTGATTTGCCGGAACCCGACGCGCCGATAATGGCAACACGCTCACCTTTGCTGACCGAAAAATTCACCCCGCTCAATACCTGCACCGAGTACTTACCTTGCGTGAAGGTTTTTCCCAAAGCGGAACACGATAGGACGGCGTTGCTCACAGCAGCATTGGTTGCAGCGGCATTATTCGCAGCAGCATTATTCAAAGCGATGTCATTCATAACGCAAGGCCTCGGCAGGTTTGACTCGGGCCGCCCACCAACTCGGATACAGCGTCGCCAGAAATGCCAGTATCACCGCAACGCCACCGATCGTGAATACGTCCGGCCAGCGCAAATCAGATGGCAGTGCGCTGATCAGATAAATGTCGCGCGGGAGAAACTGCACACCGAGCAGATGCTCGATCACCGGCACAATGACGTCCACATTCAACGCAATCAACACTCCCAGTGTGATACCAATCGCCGTGCCGATCAAGCCAACCAGCGCACCTTGAATCATGAAGATTTTCATGATCGAACGCGGCGACGCGCCGAGGGTGCGCAGTATGGCGATGTCGGCCTGCTTGTCAGTCACCGTCATCACTAATGTCGATACCAGATTAAAAGCCGCCACTGCGATGATCAACGTGAGGATGATGAACATCATCCGTTTTTCAGTTTGTACGGCGGCAAACCAGGTACGGTTTTGTTTAGACCAGTCGCTGATGAGCACGTTGCCGGTCAGTACCCGCGCCAAGTC
>JAYTZV010000213.1:0-4156 GCA_043741695.1 Burkholderiales bacterium | reverse complement strand
TTGGGGTGCATCATGCTGGACCGTGAAGGCTTTCGCCCGAACGTCGGCATCATTCTGCTGAATCACCACAATGAAGTGTGGTGGGGAAAACGGGTGCGTGAGCATTCGTGGCAATTTCCGCAGGGTGGAATCAAATATGGCGAGACGCCTGAACAGGCGATGTTTCGCGAGCTCGAAGAAGAAATCGGCTTGCGTGCGGAGCATGTCAAAATCGTCGGTCGTACTCGCGATTGGCTACGCTATGAAGTGCCTGATCGCTTCATCAAGCGCGATATTCGCGGCCACTATCGCGGTCAAAAACAGATCTGGTTTTTGTTGCGCATGGTCGGACGCGATTGCGACGTCAACCTGCGCTTGACTGCGCATCCAGAATTTGATGCATGGCGCTGGCATGAGTATTGGGTGCCGCTGGACGTTGTCATTGAATTCAAACGTGACGTGTATCAGCGCGCGCTTCAGGAATTATCGCGATTCTTGACAGGATCGATTCCCGACTCTGCACAACGCGCAGCGACGCGCGCTGAACCGTGCATCGAACCCAGTTCGCCAGTAATGCTACCGATCGAAACTGAAATCAAACCTGACAGTGAATAAGCCAATGACGCGAGTAATCCGGAATCAACGCAGTGTGGTGCTGCATGGGGCCCTGCTTTCAGCGTTGATGTCAGCGTTGCTGCATGGCGGCGCCGCTTGCGCACAAGCGCAGTTCGAAGAAGATTTCGACGACACCACCAAACCGTGGCAAGAAATCGCGGTGCAGTTACCGGCGATGCCTGATCGTGCCACGCTTGTACCGGTCTATGTCAGCCCCACTGCAACCCAGACGTTTTCAGTAGCGCCTGAAACGGTATCTGTCGGCAGCGACGATGTGGTGCGCTATGTGCTGGTCGCGCGCAGCGCAAGCGGCGCTGACAACACCAGCTATGAAGGATTGCGCTGCACTTCGCTCGAACATAAATCTTACGCCTTTGGCCATGCCGATGGCAGCTGGACGCGTTCGCGCCGCACCGACTGGGTGCCGATCAGCGGTAGCGGTGCAAATCGCCAACATGCCGCGCTGGCAGAAAGTTATTTTTGCGATGGCCACCTGGTCGCCGGTCAAGCTAGTGATATGGTCAAGCGCTTGAAAAGCGGGCGCGTGCTGCGGTAAGTAGATTAATCGTTATGGCGGTGATCGTTCAGTGATCGTTCGGTGATCGTTCGATGATCACAACGAAAATCGCAACGCTTCCCGCGGCGTTGCGATTTACAACAGCACCAGATTATCGCGATGAATGAGTTCCGGCCCCTCGACATAACCGAGGATCGCAGCAATATCCGCTGAGGGTCGACGCATGATGCGACGCGCTTCCGAACTGGCATAGTTGGTGATGCCGCGGGCAATCGGGCGATCGTTTTGATCGACGCAGGTGATGACTTCACCGCGACCGAATTCGCCGGTCACTGCGGTCACACCGATCGGCAGCAGCGACTTGCCTTCTTCCGATAATTTTTTTACTGCACCGGCATCCAGCACAACCTTGCCGGCTGTTTGCAGATGGTCTGCCATCCATTGTTTGCGCGCGGTTAGCTGCGCAGTTTGTGCGCCCAGATGCGTACCGATCGCTTCGCCGGCAGCCAGACGGACCAACACATTATCTTCGCGACCCGATGCAATCACGGTGTGGGCACCGGACGTCGCTGCCCGTTTGGCGGCCAAAATTTTAGTCAGCATGCCACCACGTCCCAAACTTGATCCGGCACCGCCTGCCATCGCTTCGAGCCTGTTATCGCCTGCCTTGGCATGATTGACAAACTGGGCTGTCGGATCTTTGCGCGGATCGGCGGTAAACAAACCTTGCTGATCAGTCAGAATAATCAGTGCATCGCCTTCGATCAAATTCGCGACGAGTGCTCCGAGCGTATCGTTGTCACCAAATTTGATTTCATCGGTGACGACCGTATCGTTTTCATTAATGATCGGCACGACGCCAAAGCGCAGCAGCGTAAATAAGGTGGAACGCGCGTTCAGATAGCGTTCGCGATCAGCCAGATCGGCATGCGTTAGCAGCACTTGCGCGGTTTGCAAATTGTGCGCACGGAAACTGGTTTCATACACTTGCGCCAGGCCCATCTGACCGACCGCGGCGCAGGCCTGCAATTCATGAATACCAGTCGGTCGCTTGTCAAAGCCGAGCCGCTGCATGCCCTCGGCAATCGCACCTGAACTGACCAGTACAACTTCTTTGCCAAGCGAACGCAACTGCGCGATTTGCGCGGCCCATCTGGCAATCGCCGCGTGGTCGAGGCCTTTGCCATCGTTGGTCACGAGTGACGAACCAACTTTCACGATCAAGCGCTTTGCGTTTTGAATTAAGGACGGCAGATTGGTTGGTTCACTCATCTTGATTGGCGTTGTTGCAGGTTGTTAGGTATCTGCGCTTAGCATACCGACATCTACCGCAGACGTAAAAAAAGCGCGAGAACGTCTCGCGCTGTCGGCTGCAGACCGCTTTATTCCATCACCTTGAAACGCGGATCATCCGCATCGATCGACACAATTCCGCGGGCCTCTTCGGTCATCTGGGTTTCTTCGGCACGGTATTCGAGTGCACGTTGCTGCGCCAGATATTCATAAATCGCCAGTACCAGGTCTGGACAACCGTCGTGATTCAACGCTGAGATTTCAAACACCGGGCCTTTCCAGCCAAAGCGTTTGATGAAATCCTTGACGCGCTTTTTGCGCTCGTCTTCCGGAACCATGTCGAGCTTGTTCAGCACCAGCCAGCGTGGCTTGTCGAACAGCGATTCGTCGTATTTTTTCAGTTCCTTGACGATTGCCTTGGCTTCCTTGACCGGATCGACATGATCAAACGGTGCCAGATCGACGATGTGCAACAACAACCGTGTGCGCTGCAGATGGCGTAAAAACTGCACGCCGAGTCCAGCACCTTCGGCTGCGCCTTCGATCAAGCCCGGGATATCGGCAATGACAAAACTTTTTTCATGACTAACGCGCACCATCCCGAGATTTGGATGCAGTGTGGTGAACGGGTAGTCGGCAATCTTCGGCCGCGCATTCGAAACTGCGGAGATGAACGTTGATTTGCCGGCGTTCGGCATACCGAGCAAACCGACATCGGCTAACACTTTCAACTCAAGTCGCAACTCACGCCGTTCGCCCTCTTTACCGTCACCTTTTTGACGCGGCGCGCGGTTGGTCGAAGTTTTGAAATGGATATTGCCCCAACCACCTTCGCCACCCTTGGCAAGCACGATTTGCTGACCATGCTCGGTCAGATCGGCGACGATTTCGCCGCTAGCGTGATCGATGATCAGTGTGCCAACCGGCATGCGCAGGAAAATATCATCCGCGCCCCTGCCGTAACAATCAGCGCCACGGCCACTTTCGCCGTTGCGTGCCTTATGCATTTTTGAGAAACGATAGTCGACCAGCGTGTTGATATTACGATCGGCCACAGCCCAGATCGTGCCGCCCTTGCCGCCATCGCCACCGTCCGGACCACCGAACGGCCTGAATTTTTCACGACAGAATGATGCGCAACCGTTGCCGCCGTCACCGGCGATGACTTCGATTTTTGCTTCGTCGATAAATTTCATTTTGCACCGCCATAAACTAAAAAGGCTCCACCAGTGGCGGAGCCTTTTGATTGAAGGCTTGCGCCTTACCTACTATTACTTACTACTACGCTACTATTGCCTGCTACTACGTGTTCGTGCTCTGCTTAAATTTGCTGCTTAAAACTATTAAGCGGCAACGACTGTAACGTACTGGCGTTGGGTTGGACCCTTGACCAAAAACTGCACCTTGCCTGGAACAAGCGCGAATAGGGTGTGATCCTTGCCCATACCGACGTTCACGCCTGGGTGGGTCTTGGTACCGCGCTGACGAATGATGATGCCGCCAGCATTAATGGCCTGACCGCCGTAAACCTTGACGCCTAAGCGCTTTGATTCCGAGTCACGACCATTGCGCGTAGTGCCGCCGCCTTTTTTGTGTGCCATGTTTAACTCCTGAGATTCTGGTTGGCTCGATTCGGAAAATTAACCCGCAGGGTTAACCGAGGATCGAGACGATTTGCAATTCGGTATAGTTTTGGCGATGGCCTTGGTGTTTCTGGTAGTGCTTACGGCGACGCATCTTGAAAATCTTTAC
>JAYTZV010000212.1:0-11541 GCA_043741695.1 Burkholderiales bacterium | reverse complement strand
GGCGGAGACGAAGGGATTCGAACCCTTGATACAGCTTTAAACTATATGCTCCCTTAGCAGGGGAGTGCCTTCGACCACTCGGCCACGTCTCCACACTTGAAACCGCAAAAAGCTCAACAACTTTGAGCCTTACTACAAGCCCAGCATCATAGCTTTTCAGCCAGTCCGGGTCAATCGGCGATTATGCGGTCTGTACAAACTGCAACTGATCAAATGTTGAATCAGTAATACGTTGAACCATCGAAACAATGACCCACGAACATAACAGCACATCGCTAAATCTTACCTATCTTTGTCCAGGTCAAATGCCTTGTGCAACGCACGCACCGCCAACTCCATGTACTTTTCGTCGATCAACACCGAAATTTTTATCTCGGACGTCGAGATCATCAAGATGTTGATGCCCTCTTCCGACAGCGTGCGGAACATCTGCGACGCAATACCGACATGGCTGCGCATGCCGACACCAACCACCGAGACTTTCGATACCTTGGCGTCGCCGATGATGCTAGCCGCACCGATATGGTTTTGCACGCTGCCGGTCAACACGTCCATCGATTTTGTATAGTCGCCGCGTGGCACGGTGAAGGTGAAGTCAGTTTTGCCGTCGACCGATTGATTCTGGATAATCATGTCGACTTCGATATTGGCGTCGGCAACCGGGCCAAGAATTTGATATGCAATGCCCGGTCGATCGGGTACACCGAGTACGGTGATCTTGGCTTCGTCGCGATTGAAGGCGATGCCGGTGATGGCGGCTTGTTCCATATTTTTATCTTCCTCAAACGAAATCAGGGTGCCGGAGCGGGCTTCAATTTCAAGTGGCATCAACGGGTCGGTCAGTGACGACAGCACACGCGTTGGCATCTTGTAATTGCCTGCGAATTCCACCGAGCGAATCTGCAATACCTTCGAACCGAGTGACGCCATTTCGAGCATCTCTTCAAACGTAACCGTGTTCAATTTACGCGCCTCGGAGACCACGCGCGGATCAGTGGTGTAGACGCCGTCGACGTCGGTATAGATCAGGCATTCCTGTGCTTTCATCGCAACCGCAACGGCAACTGCCGAGGTGTCCGAGCCGCCGCGTCCGAGCGTAGCAATGTTACCTTCGCCATCGACGCCCTGAAATCCTGTGATGATGACGATGCGGCCAGCGTCCAGATCTTTACGCACCTTGGCGTCATCAATCGACTGGATGCGTGCCTTGGTAAATGCCGAGTCGGTTTGAATGGCGACTTGCCAACCCGCGTACGAAATTGCGTCTTTGCCGATCGACTTCAGCGCCATTGCGAGCAACGCAACCGAGACTTGTTCGCCGGTCGACGCCAGCATGTCGAGTTCGCGTGGATCCGGTTGCGGCATCAATTCTTTGGCCAGACCAATCAGTCGATTGGTTTCACCAGACATTGCTGATGGCACCACCACCACCTGATAGCCAGCGTCATGCCATTTGGCGACGCGGCGAGCAACGTTTTTGATGCGCTCGGTTGAGCCCATCGACGTGCCGCCATATTTATGAACGATTAAAGCCATAGGAGTAAAAAATGAGCGACCAGCGTTGAAAAGCAAAGTCCGCAAGCTTACCTGCTGCGGGTCGATATGACAAGTATCGGCGCGGATTGCCCCGGTAGCAGTCGCAGTTGAAATCAGGTGGTAATCACGATCGTGTAACGTATTTAGTCACGTGCAGCCACACCTGACGCCCGCTCCGCGAGCAACGCACGCCACACCTTTTTCAGATGCGATCAAACTCCCACTGCAACGCTATGCGCGGTTCATCGGTGGTACCAAGATGAACACAATCCATGCCAATGCCCGCAGCAAATAGCAGATGCTTGATCGTGGTGGATCGAATCACAGGTAAGCGCTCGCGTTCCCACGCAGGCACATCACCTGCTTGATAATGATATTTCAGTGCGCGCGTTGGTCGATTTGCTGCTGGTTTGAGTCGTTCGCCACCGCTGCGCAGGCCAATCACCAGCGCTTGCTGGCGTAGCCATTGCGCGGCAAAGCCACACTCCGATGTCGCGAACACGACGCGTCCACCTAATGCCGCAAACGAAATTTCCGATTCACCGTTCCAGCGGAATGCGATCTGCGGTTTGTCTTCCGGATCAATTTCTGCCTGCCGTGGTGTAATAAAAACGCGGTCACGATGGCGTCGCACGTGGCAATCCGCGTGCGTGACGCACAACTGTGCGTCGGCTTTCGCCGTGAAGAGTTGGTCGCGCATTTCTGCCAGCCAGGCAGTCGACGGCATGCGAATTTTTTGGGTACCGAACCAGTAGCGCAGCAGGTTGTCGATACGATCCGTATCCAGTGTCTGCATGCGCGATATCACCAGCGCATCGCCATCGGCACACTGCCCATGATCGATCGCGGCCAAGGCGATCAACAGCCGTTGTGCCGACTGTGCATGGTGCGCACTGCGTGCGATGCGCGCCTGAAAATCGGGGAAGGCGTGTGCCAGCGCCGGCATGACCTGATGACGTAGTGCGTTGCGTGCATAGCGCGGATCGTTGTTGGAGGCGTCGTCGACATGGCTGATTGACTTCGCCGCAACGTAATCAGCCAGGTCTCGCCGCGACTCGGTCAAGAGCGGTCGCGCCATCATCTGCGACGCGTCACCCAGTAATTCTGGAGCACTGTTAGCCGCGTCCATGCCCGACAAGCCCGCCACACCGGAGCCACGCAACAACTGCAGCAGCACGGTTTCGGCCTGATCATCCTGATGATGCGCGGTCAATAACAGTGGTATCTCATGCTCGCGGCACATCGCACCCAACGCCGCATAACGGCTGCTGCGCGCTGCAGCTTCGAGGCCGGATGCAGCGATGCCAGAGACTTGCACTCGCCGCGCTGCAAAAACAATCGTCAATCGCGCGCATTCGGCAGCGCAATGATCGAGCCACTGATCGGCTTGCGGACTTAAGCCATGGTGAACATGAAACGCAAACAGTTTGATAGCGTGATGCTGCGCGTAGTGATGCATCAGATGGAGTAGCGCCGAGGAATCCAAGCCACCGCTGTACGCCACGCCAATGACCTGGCGCGCAGTTGGTACCTGCGCCAGAACCGCAGCCATATTGCTGGCAAAGTCCGATTCCATGCGGACAATTTTTGCGTCGACCTTTGCTTTTGCTTGTGCGTCTATTTTTGCTTTTGCTTTTGCTTGTGCGTCTGGGTTTGCGTCATTCCGATCGCCGTAGTATCCGCTCATTCGGAAGGAATAATTTCCTTGAATTTACCGTAACTCATCAACTTGTCATGCCGCGCAGCGATCAGTTCCTTGGTTTTCACACCCTGAAACTGGCGCAGTGTATCGGCAAGTGCACGCTTCAACATCGACGCCATCAACTTCGGATCACGGTGCGCACCACCGAGCGGCTCGTTGACGATCTTGTCGATAAGGTTGATCGCTTTCAGCCGGTGCGCAGTCAAGCCGAGTGCTTCGGCGGCATCCGACGCGCGCTCGGCTGTCTTCCACAAAATCGAGGCGCAGCCTTCGGGTGAAATCACCGAGTAGGTGGCGTACTGCAGCATCAAGACCGCATCACCCACCGCAATCGCCAACGCGCCACCCGAGCCACCTTCACCGATGATGGTCGCAATCAGCGGCACTTTCAATTCAGCCATCGCGTACAAATTGTGGCCGATCGCTTCGGACTGTCCGCGCTCTTCGGCATCGATACCAGGAAACGCACCGGGTGTATCAACGAAGGTAAAAATCGGCAGGCCGAATTTTTCTGCGACCTTCATCAGCCGCAATGCCTTGCGATAGCCTTCCGGCTTCGGCATACCGAAATTGCGCATTGCGCGCTCTTTGGTATCGCGTCCTTTTTGATGGCCGATCACCATACAGGCTTGCCCGTTGAAGCGTGCCAGTCCACCGACAATCGACTGGTCGTCGGCGTAGCTGCGGTCACCGTGCAACTCATGAAAGTCGGTGAATATCTCGTTTACATAATCCATCGTGTACGGCCGCTGCGGATGCCGCGCGATTTGCGACACCTGCCACGGCGTCAGCTTGGCGTAAATATCTTTGGTCAGTTGCTGGCTTTTTTTCGAGAGACGGTCGATCTCTTCAGAAATGTCGACCGCCGAATCATCCTGCACAAAACGCAGTTCATCGATTTTCGAATCGAGTTCGGCAATCGGTTGTTCGAAGCTCAGGAAAGTTGTTTTTGTCATCGTGATTTCCTTGGTGTTTCCTCGACATCGGCAAATAGAAAATGGCCAGCGCCACCACTCAGTACGCTACGGGCACTGGTTCCAGGCTGCGCCATAGATACCAAGTAGCGACCGTGCGCCACGGTTCCCAGTTGGCAGCCACTTCGCGAATATCGCTACGCGAAACCGGCTCGCCGGAAAAATAATTCAGACTGATGCTGTTCAATAATCCGACATCGTCCATCGGCAAAATATTGGGCCGCATCAGATTAAAAATCAAGAACATCTCGGCGGTCCAGCGACCGATGCCACGTATCTGGATCAGCTCGGCAATAACCGCTTCGTCTTCCATTTCGGCCCACTTGTCGGCATGCACGCGCTTGGCTTTGAAGTGTTCGGCCAGATCGAGAATGTAATCTGCCTTGCGTTTGGAGAGCCCGCAACCAGCCAGTGCCACCGCGCCGGCTTTAACCACTTGCGCTGGGGTGCATGCCGGACAAACCAGCAAGAAGCGCTGCCAGACTGTCTCTGCAGCTTTCACTGAAATCTGCTGACCAATAATTGAGCGTGCCAGCGTCATGAAGGCTTCGCCCCGTCCGGTCAAATGCAAGTCGCCGAATTGCGGAATCAGCTTGCGCAAAATGCGATCGCGCTTCATCAATTCGTTTTTGGCGTCTTCCCAATACGCCGGAATACACAAACGATTTTCCGCCCCGTTCGATTTCGCCATGCTCGCTACGCCCTCCGCCATTCGGTTACGCCACCCGGCTTGTCTTCGAGCATGATACCGGCTGCGAGCAAAGTGTCGCGAATGCGATCGGCTTCGGCAAAGTTGCGCGCTTGTTTGGCGGCGATGCGCGCTGCGATCTGTGCGTCGATATGCTCGCCGTCAACGTCGGCAGCACCGTGCGCGCCTTGCAAAAACACCTGCGGCGCACGTTCGAGCAAACCGAGGACGCGACCCAACGCGCGCAATTGCACCGCCAGCGTTGGGCTGCGTTCGCGATTGAGTTCAGTCACCATATCGAATAACACCGCAACCGCCAGCGGCGTATTGAAGTCATCGTTCATCGCATCTGCAAAGCGGCTTGGGTACGGGGCGGACCAATCAATAGCGACAGCCGCCGAGGTAACGTCGGCAGAGATTTCTTTCAGCGCGGTGTACAAACGCGTCAGCGCCAACCGCGCGTCATCGAGATGTACGTCTGAATAATTCAGTGGGCTGCGATAGTGCACGCGCAACATGAAAAACCGAACAACTTCGGCGTCGTATTTGGCTAGCACATCCCGAATCAAAAAGAAATTGCCGAGCGACTTCGACATTTTTTCATCGTCGATACGGACATGGCCGTTGTGCATCCAGACATTCGCCAACGGCTTGCCATGCGCGCCTTCCGACTGCGCAATTTCATTTTCATGATGCGGAAATTGCAGATCGATGCCGCCACCGTGTATGTCGAATTGTTCGCCAAGCAGCGCACATGACATGGCCGAGCATTCGATATGCCAGCCGGGTCGGCCCGCGCCCCATGGCGAATCCCATTTGGCTTCGGCAGGTTCACTTTTCTTGGCGGATTTCCACAGCACGAAGTCAAGCGGATCTCGCTTGCCAGTATTGATATCGATGCGTTCACCGGCACGCAAATCATCGAGCGACTTGCCAGATAATTTGCCGTAACCCGGAAAATCGCGTACCGAAAAATTCACGTCGCCATCGCTGCCCTGATACGCAAGTCCACGTTGCTCAAGCTGACCGATTAGCGAAAGCATCTGCGGTACGTACGCTGTAGCGCGTGGTGCATGGTCGGGTGGCACGATGCCGAGTGCAGCAGCGTCTTCAGCCATATAGCCGATGAAGCGGTTGGTCAGCGTGGAAATTGATTCAGCATTCTCACTCGCGCGGCGGATGATTTTGTCATCGATATCGGTAATGTTGCAGACGTAAGTGACGTTGAGATCACGTTGCCGCAACCAGCGCACAACCACGTCATACGCCATCATCATGCGGCCGTGACCGATGTGGCAATAATCATAGATCGTCATGCCGCACACGTACATGCGCACGCAGCCCGGCTCGATCGGAACGAAATTCTGTTTTTTGCGCGTCAGCGAGTTGTAGATTTTCAGGGATTGCATGCAAGAGAAGTTGGTTTGGCAAGAAGAACCGGAGGATCGCGCACCAATCGGGTGGGATGCAAATCGCATCTACAAAAAGAGTTGGACATGATGAAGGTCAACACCTTTTTGTTGTTCAATTTTGATAGTATGTTGGTTTTCGCCCGAGTATAACATCGATGAAAAGTCAATTCGCCATCTGTCAGCCCGCTATTTCACCGCATCACACACCAACGTCTCTACGCACCGCTGCCGTTGCAAGTCGCATCGCTCTGGTGTGTGCGATCGCGTTTTCTGCACCGGTGCGCGCCGATGCAATCAGCGACATCAATCTGTCGATGAAGGCTGGCCAATATAGTGAGGCGCTGACGAAAGCCGATGCCGCACTGGCACAGTCACCGCGTGACAAACAGCTCCGATTTTTAAAAGGCGTTTTGCTCACTGAACTGAATCGTCCATCTGACGCCATCGTCGTATTCACCAAATTGACGGAAGATTTTCCTGAGCTGCCTGAGCCCTACAATAACCTCGCCGTACTGTTCGCCGCCAACGGTCAGTACGACAAGGCGCGTGCAGCACTCGAAATGGCGATACGTACCAACCCGACCTACGCCACTGCGCATGAAAATCTTGGCGACGTGTACGCCAAACTAGCTAGCCAGGCGTACGACAAAGCCCTGCAACTTGACTCCAGTAACACCACGGCAAAATCAAAATTGACCATGATTCGCACATTAGTCGGCAGTGCTGGCAGCACCACCGATGCGAAGACCGCAGCGGCGAGTACGCCGGCTAAGACTGCAGCGAACGCTGCACCAGCGACAAAGGTGGCCACAGTAGCACTAGCCAAGCCACAAGCGAAAGTCGAACCGGTAAAAACCGATGTCAAACCGGAGGTCAAGGTCGAAAGTAAAGCCGAGGTTAAAACCGAGCCGAAAACCGATGAGAAGCCAAACGCCAATGCCGCCGTTGTTGATGCTCAGCGCGATGAAGTTGTCGGCGCGGTCAATGGTTGGGCGAAGGCGTGGAGCGCAAAAGATGTGCCTGGCTATTTAAACTACTACGTCAGCGATTACCAGCCTGCCAACAAGCAATCACATAAAGCATGGGCTGAAGATCGTCGCATACGCATTGAAGACAAGGGCAGCATCAGCGTAAAAGTCGATGCACCAAAAGTCACTATTAATGGCAACACCGCAACGGTACGATTCCGCCAGCAATATGTATCGAACCAGTTGCGTTCCAATGGTCCAAAAACCTTGGTCTTGTCGAAGCAGGCAGGCAAGTGGCAGATCCGGCAGGAGCACGCGGGTAGCTAATGGTTGTTTCTGACTTTTGCAGGCAGGGCGAGCAGTTTCGAGGCCGTCAGGTTTTGTTGGTAGCGATGTTCGCAACGATGCTGTCAATTAGCAGCGTTGCCATACCCGCCGCCAACGCCGCGGCGCGTCGACCGGTGGCCGGACCACCCGACCCCGACGCGTCCCTGATCGCCATTTATAAAGACCTCGGCGCCAACAATTTGCGGCAGGCGCAAGCCAAGGCCGATGCGCTGGTGGCTGCGTATCCGAATTTTCTGCTCGCGCAGCTGGTACGTGGCGACTTGTTGCTAATGCACAGCCGCCCGATTACCGGACTGGGCTCAGGCGCCAACGCCACGCCGAACCAGCTAGCCGATTTACGCAACGAGGCAATGGTGCGACTGCAGTCGCTACGCGAACGTCCGGGCCCGGAGATGGTGCCACGCGCGTTGCTCAAGCTGCGTGACGATCAGCGCTATGCGCTGCTGGCTGACACGAAACACTCGCGTCTGTTTGTGTATGAAAATCTGCACGGTCAACTAAAACTGATCTCGGACTACTACATCACGCAAGGCAAGCTTGGTGTGCACAAATCAAAAGAAGGTGATCAGAAAACGCCGATCGGCGTGTACTACATCACCAGCCACCTAAGCCGTGCCCGCCTGCCGGATTTTTATGGTGTCGGCGCGTTGCCGATCAATTACCCGAACGAATGGGATCGCGTAAATGGTCGTAGTGGCTCCGGCATCTGGCTACACGGTACACCAACTGGCAGCTACAGCCGCCCGCCTCTTGCGTCTGACGGTTGCGTGGTTCTGACGAATCCCGATTTACAAAAGCTGTTCGGCTCGGTAGTCATTGGCAAAACACCGGTGGTGATTGGCGAGGAAGTAGAATTCGTCAGCAAGCAGCAGTGGGCTAAAGAACGTGAAGTAGTCGACCAGATTATCGAGCGCTGGCGGCGCGATCTGGAGAGTCTGAATATGCAGACTTTCCTGCAGCATTATTCTGCACAGTTCAAATCTGCGACGGGTGAGGACCTGGCGACCTGGTCAGTCAAGCAGCTGCAAGCGATGGCCGGTGTGAAAGAAATGTCGATCAAACTGCAGGATGAAACGCTGTTTGCCTATCCCGACCGGCACGATCTGATCGTTGCCACCTTCACGCAAAATGTCACGATCGGCAAACGACACCTGCAGCAGCGCAAGCGCCAGTACTGGCTCAATGAGGGCAAAGGCAAAGCCAAGGACTGGAAAGTGGTTTATGAAGGCAATATCTGAGGATTTTTCAATGCAAATTTCACGTCGCCGTTTCGCTGGCCGCATAGCCGGTCTCAGCACAGTTATTCTTTTGCAGGTTGCCAGCTTTTCGGTCGGTGCAGCCGGCTTACCGCATGTGCTGCTGAAAACCAGCATGGGTAACATCGTGCTTGAACTTGAACCACAAAAAGCGCCGCAATCAGTCGAAAATTTTTTGAAATACGTCAAAAACGGCCACTACAACGGCACGATTTTTCATCGCGTCATTGACGGCTTCATGATTCAGGGCGGCGGCTTCGACAAGAACATGATGCAAAAGCCCACCGAAGCGCCGATCAAGAATGAAGGCCGCAACGGTTTAAAAAATATGCCGTACTCGATCGCGATGGCACGTACCGGTGACCCTGATTCTGCAACCGCGCAGTTTTTCATCAACGTCAACGATAACGCCTCGCTCGATTATCCAAGCCGCGACGGTTATGGCTATGCGGTATTCGGTCGCGTCATTTCAGGTCAGGACGTGGTCGATAAAATTCGCACGGTACCAACCACGAGTACAGGCGGCTATCAAGACGTGCCGCGCGCGCCAGTCGTGATCGAAAGTGCGACACTCACCAAATAATATCGACGCGCGTTGCGTCCACCATTTGCGGCGCGCTTTTTTGTCGCTACCTGCTTTGATGTGAATGGCAGCGCAACGTGATTCACTCACTATTTTTAACTTGCTTCGAGGTCTATTATGGCAGTCATCATCACCACCAATCACGGCAATATCACCCTGGAACTCGACGCAGAAAAAGCGCCGAAGACCGTTGCCAATTTCCTTGCTTACGTGGCTTCCGGCCACTACGAAAACACAATTTTTCATCGCGTCATCGATGGCTTCATGATCCAGGGCGGCGGCTTCACCTCTGGCATGAAACAAAAACCGACCAACGAGCCGATCGACAACGAAGCAAAAAATGGTTTGAAAAACGTCGAGTACAGCGTGGCAATGGCGCGCACCAATGCGCCGCATTCTGCATCCGCGCAATTTTTCATCAACATCAAGAACAATACGTTTCTTGACTATCCAGGACAAGACGGCTGGGGCTATTGCGTGTTCGGGAAAGTCACTGACGGCTTCGATGTGGTCGACAAAATTCGTGCAGTCAAAACCACGCGCACTGGAATGTTTGCCGATGTACCGGTAGAAGATGTCGTGATTGAAAAAGCCACGGTAGTCTGATCGCTACGCAGCACGCAGGTCTGGCATGACATCCGTACCATGACATCCGTAGCAGAACCGTCGTCCACACAGCGCCGAATGCGGGCGCTGTTTGTCTCGGACGTGCATTTGCAGGATTCGATGCCAGCCACAACTGCCGCGTTTTTGCGCTTTCTGCACCAGCAGGCAACCCAGGCCGACGCGTTGTACATCCTCGGGGATTTGTTCGAATACTGGGCAGGTGACGATGATATCGAGGCGCCGCTGCATCGCCAGATCATTGACGCGCTGCGCGCATTGCACGACAAAGGCACCGCGCTATTCTGGATTGGAGGCAATCGCGACTTTCTGATTGGCACTGGATTTGCCGAGGCGTCAGGGTGTCGATTGCTCAACGACGGCTGTGTGGTCCAGATCGCCGGAAAAAATATCGTGCTTGCCCATGGCGATGCGCAGTGTACCGATGATGTCGATTACATCGCGTTTCGCAAACAGGTGCGCGAATCCGACTGGCAGCAACGTTTTCTGTCGCAACCCCTGGAAAAACGCAAGACCATCATCAACGGCATGCGCACGCAAAGCCGCACCGCCCAACGCGCCAAAGCTGCACAGATCATGGATGTGAATCCTGACGCGATCGAACATCTGTTTGATGAGAGCGGTACGACCATGATGATTCATGGCCATACGCACCGACCAGCACTGCATGTCACTGGCACAGGTGAAAATCAGAGAGTCCGGGTGGTATTGCCCGACTGGGATTGCGACGCAGACAACCATGAGGCCAGCCTCAGCCTGCGCTCCAGCCTTCCAGGCGGTGACGTCACACCGCGCGGTGGCTGGGTCGGCATCGACAATGCCGGCACACTGTTGCGCTTTGATTGCGTTGGTAATCTGTTAACTTGAAGGCAGCGCGTCCGTCCCCGCTCAACTTCCCGGCTTCAACACCTCAATCGAAATTTCTTTGCTATCGATGTAATACGGTACATGCGCATAGTCTGCAAACAAGAGGCGCAGCGTGTGCTTCCCGGGCGGAAGCGACAGTACGGTCTCGGTTTCGCCTTTACCAAAATGCTTGTAGTGCTGGTGCAGCACTTCATCTGGCTTATCGAACGGCACAGGCGTCTTGATATCGACCGGCAGCGGCATGTCGATCAAAATATGATGATGCCCTGTACCGTCAAGCTTGCCAGCCTTGACTGGTGCTACACCCATACCTGATACGACAAATGCGACCCGAAACGGTGACGTGACTTTGTCGCCATCCTTGATATTGACGAAATACACCAGCTTGGCCGCAACCGGGAAAGGCCGCGTGCGCTCATACGCACTCATGCCGCTGATGACAGAATCGGTGTTGATGCTATTGGTAGGAACCGCCTCACTCGACGGCGCTTTGGCCAATACAGGTAACGCGGCCAGCAATGCAATGCCTACGAATAGCGGTACGGTTTTTTTATTCATAAATGCTTTCAAAATTACTGTGGCT
>JAYTZV010000211.1:0-1338 GCA_043741695.1 Burkholderiales bacterium | reverse complement strand
AACGCGCCACTGCGCGATTTTCCTGACACTCTTGAGGCACCACCAACGCCATGCGGCCATCGGGTTTTGTCAGCAGCTGACTGTTGAACAGATAGCTTGATACTGCGTCTGTCAGCGACACGTCCTGCGCCGCGACTTTGATTGCGACCAATTGCGTATCGACTCGCGCCATCGCACGTTGCACTGTATCGAGCGTTGTCTGTTCCTGCGAAAACGCCTGCTCGTGATAGAACAGCACATTGCCATTACCCACCGCGATCACGTCATTGTGAAAGACACCTTGATCGATCACAGTGGGGTCCTGTGCAATGAAAACAGTATGTGCCAAATCAAGACCGTGCAGGCGCGCGACTGCCTCGCTGGCTTCCAGCGTTTGACGCGCTGGAAACCGGCGTGGCGCTGGTGCATCGGAGTTGAATTCAACACGACCGTAGACAAATAATTCGACACCGGTTGCGCCATGATGCGCTGCGAGTCGCGTGTGATTGGCAGCACCCTCGTCACCAAAAGCTGGCGTGGCAGGTAGCGCATCATGTATTGCAAAATAGCGCGGGTCAGCAAAGATCGCACGCAATATGCGCGCCGTTTGCGCAGGCTCATGCGAGCGATGCAATTTGCTATTCAAATTAGCGACCGTGAAATGCGCGCGGCCATCCGCTGTATCCGCAGACGGACTGACTGTGGCCGCATTGGCTGTCCACATCGACGACGCCGAATACGCACTTGCCAGCAACGCAGGCGCCTGACGAAATGCATTATCGATCACGTCAGCGTCGTTGCCACCAAAGCCAATACTGCGCAGCAGCGCCAGATTGGGTCGCCGCTGCGGTGGCAGTACCGCTTGCGCAAATCCGCGTGCGGCCAGCGCGCGCATTTTTGCCAAACCTTGCAGCGCAGCCTGCTTCGGATTCGACACACTCTTGACGTTGTTGAAAGAAGCGACATTGCCGAACGACAGACCGGCGTAGTTATGGGTCGGTCCGACCAGACCATCAAAATTGAATTCGCGTGCTGTCGACATGAAATGGATTCGTGTGGATTAAAAATACAAACCGGGCGCGAGTTGCGCTGGCATCGACAGCACCGCATTCTCGATCGATGCGACTGGATAGGCACAATAATCGGCCGCGTAATACGCGCTCGGACGATGGTTGCCTGACTGGCCGATGCCACCGAACGGGGCAGTGCTAGCCGCACCCGTGGTTGGTCGATTCCAGTTGACGATACCAGCGCGCACGCCATCGAGAAAGCGCTGCCACAGCGTTGCGTCATCGCTCAACAAACCAGCCGCTAGCCCGTAGGCGGTAGCATTGGATGCTGCAATCGCTGCCTCAAAAT
>JAYTZV010000210.1:0-11612 GCA_043741695.1 Burkholderiales bacterium | reverse complement strand
TGGATTTGAACTGGCCCACAAGAAGACGCGCAAGCGTGAATTTCTTGAGGAAATGAACCTGGTTGTTCCATGGGCCGAGTTGGTGTCACTGATTGAACCGCATGCGCCGAAAGGTAAAACTGGACGACCGCCTTTCGCCCTATCGACCATGCTTCGCATCCACTTCATGCAGCAGTGGTTTGGCTTCAGTGACCCGGCGATGGAGGAGTCGTTGCACGATGTGCCGCTGTATCGCGAGTTTGCAGAACTGGACGCTGGTGTGAGCCGGTTGCCCGACGAATCCACCATTCTGCGGTTTCGCCATCTGCTGGAAAAACACGAACTCAGTGCGCCACTGCTGGCCACCATTAACGGCACGCTGGCCAAGCGAGGCCTTTTACTCAAGACCGGAACGGTGGTTGACGCCACGCTGATTGCCGCGCCCAGTTCGACCAAGAACAGCACGGGCGAACGCGACCCCGAAATGCACCAAGCCAAGAAGGGAAACCAGTGGCACTTCGGCATGAAGGCGCACATTGGTGTGGATGCCGATTCGGGACTGGTACACACCGTTGTTGGCACCCCCCGCCAATGTCAACGACGTCACGCAAGGCCACGCACTGTTGCACAGTGAACAAGCCGAGGTATTCGCCGACGCGGGATACCAAGGTACCGAGAAGCGTCCGGAGGCGACAGAGGTCAAGTGGCATATCGCCATGCGCCCGGGCAAGCGCAGGGTGTTGAACAGAGCCACGAAGCTTGGTGCACTGCTCGACAACATCGAGAAGCTCAAGGCGAGTGTGCGCGCCAAGGTTGAGCATCCATTCCGCGTCATCAAGCGCCAGTTCGGATTCACAAAAGTGTGGTGTCGCGGCTTGGCGAAAAATACTGCCCAACTGGTCACGCTGTTCGCGTTGAGCAATTTGTGGATGGCGCGCCGAGTGCTCATTGACGGAGCGAGGGGATGACTCCGTCCGCGATGCGGAGCGATGCCCTAAAACGGGCCAATAACGTTGAAATTTCCGTGCGAATTAAATCGAATTTGTACGAAAACGCGTTCTCCTCTTTGTTTTACGAATTCCCGTCGCTCAGTTCATGCTGTTGCGACGGTTATGCAGACCATCCTTAGGTGTTTCCCCGGAATTAAGTCTTTTAACGTTCGGTTTGCTGACGTAGCCATGCTGATCGCCAGTCCATTTGTTATGACGGAGGGAATACCGTAAGAGTGTACCCAATGCCGTCTTACAAATTTCACCGGGTTGGGTAAGCGCAGTGACTTTCAGACGCTATGAAAGATTATTTGGCTGGTGGAGTTGCTGCGAACTGTTCCGCCAAATGCCAAGGCAGGAATTCATAGACACGATTGACCGGATGATCAGCAATCAGTGGGATGACATGGCGCAGCCATGCTTCGGGATCGATGCCGTTAAGTTTTGCAGTTCCAATGAGCGAGTACATTACCGCAGCCCGCTCGCCACCAGTGTCGGCACCGGCAAACAGATAATTGCTCCGGTCGATGGCAAACCCACGTAATGCGCACTCGGCGGCGGAATTGTCGATTTCCACCCGAACGTCTGCGCAGTACAGTTTCAGCGCCAGCCATAAATTGAGCGCGTACATGATCGCCGCCGTGGTGTCGGATTTACTCGAGAGCTTCAGCATGGGCGCCCGCGGCCATTGCTCGAAATCGTCGATCAACGGTAGATATTTCTCTTGCCGCAGTTGTCTTCGTTGATCGGGGGAACTACCGTCGGATAGATCGGTGCGATCACGGCTTCCAGTTTTCCCAAGGCACTACTTGCCTGTATCCCCCAGAAATTTCTTACGCCGCGCCTGACACTTCTTGTTGGCAAATTCGGCGCTATAGAAACTGCTTTGCATTATCGTCGTTTGAACACTCCGACGTTTGCGTGCAGATGCCGTGTCACCTCGCTATCGCCGAATAATTCAGCGCCTTCTTAAAACTGGATCCCCGGCCCGGCAATAAAAATTTGGCTCGTTTATGTATTTCTCGGTGCAGCGTGACAAACGTCAAACTTCAACCGGAAGAACAATGTGATTCTTAAAATCACAAAGCTAAAAACCGCGCGGAAGTTTGGGGCAAGGACAAGCGCCGAACGAATCTTCCGTTGAAATATGGCCCAAGTCGTTGCATAAACAAAAGGAGACACAGCATGACATCGCACCAAAATAAAACACCGATTCTCGTTACCGGAGGGTCTGGCTTCATCGGCTCCTATGTAGCGATGGCACTATTGGAAAAAGGAGAGCACGTCGTCATCTTCGATCGCGATCCCGACACGCGACGCCTCACTGGTTTCGGAGATAAATTTGAGCAACACAAAGACCGGCTAACCGTTGTGCAGGGTGATCTTAGCCTGCTGGCGCACACTATTGCAGTGTTCGATAATCACGCGCCCAAAAGCGTGTTTCATCTCGGAGCCTTGCTGTCGGCGGGTGCAGAATCGAATCCGACCATGGGCTTTCAGGTCGATCTGGTGGGCGTATGGAATGTGCTTGAAGCGACCCGACTCTATTGCCAGCACAAGAAAGCTGCGCCGATCAAAGTCATGTTTCCCAGCACGATCGCATCGTTCGGTTCGTTCATCGCAGCCGGAGCCGCAGTAAAAAATGAAGACATACAAATGCCGACGACAATGTACGGCGCCGCAAAAGTATCGGCCGAACGCCTTGGTGAATACTACTCAGCCAAAGGTCGAGAATGGGTCGACTTCCGGTCGGTTCGATTTCCCTCCGTGCTCGGTGCGAGTCGAGGGCCAGGTGGTACTACCGTGTATTCAACGCTGATGATTCAGGAGCCATTGCGTGACAAAGCGTACGAGGCCTACGTGAAAGAAGAGACACGACTCGATATTTTGTATGTTGGCGATGCAGTAAAAGCATTGATGGCGCTGCACGATACCGACTCTGCAAACTTAAAAAGGCGCGTCTACAACATTGCGGGCATTCGCATCAATAGCAAGGCACCGCGTGCGGACGAGATCAAGGCGGCGGTGCTGGTGAAAAAATCCGGGGCGACAATCACTTTCAAGGTGAATCAAAAGCTGACGGATACGGTCAGTTCCTTCGGCATTCTTGACGATAGCGCTGCGCGCGAAGACTGGGGCTGGGAAGGCCTGTCATTTGACGACCTCGACAAGACCGTAACGCAATTTGAAAACGATGTCCTTGCCTACCCTGATCGAATCAAGTCGATCGAACTTTTTGGCGCTTAAATTTGAGCCGCGCATGTACGCAGGTCGATTACACGGCGTGAATGCGCAGCCGTTGACGCGTTTGGAGTCATCTACCAGTCGAGATCGAGCCGACCTCTTAACAAGTCGAACCAAAGTCGCGCGTTCAAGAAAAAAACGTTTAGTTCATTGACGTGCTGACTGACCAATTCATCAACCACTAAGCGTTGATTTAGATGCGCGGCGTGCCGCAATATACGCGTTCACCGCCGCGATCACGCGAGTAATTGCACCGAATACAATGAAAACAACATCGCCCAGCATGCGCAGCCACTTAATCAAAATCGATCCTGGATTTGTCATGTAAGCCAGACTTCCCGTCCCTCACGACCATCGTAGATGGGGTATCGAAATTTGAATACGGCAGCTATGACCCAAGCGCCCATGACACTTGAGTTTTAGGATCAATTGATACCGGGCTCCTTGTGCCGATCGGCGTATTCTTCACAAAAGCAGGCGCGTTTCTATTCGTGTCTGGACCTGCAATCGTGCTTTTTTTTACACAGCGGCGTGGTAACCGAGCATCACTGGTTGAACGACAAAGAGTTTGTTGACGCGGTAGCAGTTGCGATGATTACGCCAGGGCCGGTCGTCATTACCGTGGGTTTTATTGGCTATTTGGTCGCAGGACTGCCACGAGCAGTCGGTGCTGCACCCGGTACTTATATTCCCTGCTATTTATTTACGATCGTTCCCGCACGTTACTTAAAAAATACGGCAAGGTCCCAGGCGTCCTTGCTTTTGTTGACGACATTACCGAAGCGGCCACTGGCACGATAAGCGGTTCCGTCATCGTCATTGCGAAACGCTCTAGTGTCGATGTACCAACGATTTTGATTGGTTTGATCGCGATGTTGATTCTTCGGAAGTTGAAAAAAGTGCAGAATCGATCGTCATTGCAGCGGCTGCGATTATCGACCTGATCGTATTTTCCCATCGCACCGTTTAAAGGAACTCCCATGTTAAAAGCTACTCCTGTATCCCTCCCCCTCTTGCCCTCTGCTGTTCAACTTGGGTTGACGCAAGCTGAAACGCATACACAGGCCCCAATGCCCATGTTCGACTCGGCGCCGATCGAAAAAGCGATCGGCATGAAAGGCAAGCTCAACCAGAAGGAAAACGTCTACAAGGTGTCGAAGCCACGGCCGAATATGAATGCCAGCATCGATGGCTGGAAGATTCCTCCTTTCATGGGCATCGACTCCTCGGCTGCATTAACGCCCGTTGGGAGCGGCCAAGTCATGGTCGTGCGTGACAACGTCCTGTTCGAGGATGAGGTCGCGCCCACGATGCGGGCGGCGCTCGAAAACCCCTTGGAAGTGACCACCCTGCACAACCATTTTTTCTACGAGCAGCCGCGCGTGTTCTTCGTGCAAATCAGCGGTATGGGCGACTCAGCAGCATTAGGCGCGGCAGTCAAGAAAGTGCTGCAAAAACCTGATGGAATTCGAGCCAGCCATTCGACACCGGCGACAAAGCACACCGCGAAACCTGTGCCTTCTGAAAGCCATATTACTGGCGCGCCCCTTGAGGCAATCCGTGGAGGCAAGGGTGAAGCAAATAACGGCATGTTCAAGGTAACGCTCGGGCGCGAAACAAAAATGCGTGGCACGAAGATGGGTAACGCCATGGGGATCAATACCTGGGCTGGGTTTGACGGGACAGATGATCAAGCAGTCGTCTATGGCGACTCCGCTGTTGTTGAAGACGAACTGCAGCCGGTTTTGAAGTCATTTATCAAATCCGGTATTGAAGTCCAGTAGCTGGATGAATACGATGACGCTTTCTATGATGGCCAAGCCGCCGTGGAAAATCGCGCGGATTTCGCTCGGACTCGTGCTGTTGGTTGCCCTTGGTCCGAGTGGCGCTCTGTCTGCGCCGCCGCTTACTGGCGTCTTGCAGGTAGTAAAAGACTACCCGCTGCCGGGACGAGCGACGCGGTGGGACTACATGAGTTTCGATGTGGCTCGGTCGCAGATGGTCATTGCCCATCTTGGGGATAGCACGGTTGTGGTGGTAGATACGAAGACGAAAGCGGTGATCGGTACGGTTGACCACATCAGTGATGTCCACGGTGTATTGGCAATTCCGGAGCTTGATCGCATCTATGCTTCGGCAACAGGGTCCAATGAGGTCGTCGGCATTGATGCACGGACCCTCAAAATCATGGCGCGCATTCCTACCGGCAAATATCCTGATGGCATTGCGTATGCACCGCGGGCTCAGAAGATATACGTGTCGAACGAAAACGGAGGCAGTCTGACGGTTGTCGACGTTAGATCGAACAAAAGCGTTGCCACGATTGCCTTAGGCGGCAGGGTCGGAAACACGCAGTACGATGCCGCTTCAGGGCATATCTTCGTCAATGTGCAGGGAACCAAAGAGCTGGTCGAAATTGATCCAGCAACCGACGCCGTGGTGCAACGCATGGTGATCCCGGGTGCCGATGGAAACCACGGACTGCTCATCGAGCCGACTCTGCGGCTCGCGTTTATCGCCTGCGAGGGAAACGATCTTTTAATCGTGCTTGATCTGCGTACCAAAAAGGTCCTAACGCAGTTCCATGTCGGCGGTGGGCCCGACGTACTTGCCTATGATGCGCTCCGAAAGCTGCTGTACGTGGCAAGCGAATCGGGTATTGCATCGATATTTAATGTCGGCGCGGCAGGCATAACGCTTGCCGGACAAGGGCTTGTTGGGCCCAACGCGCATACGTTAGCAGTCGACACCTCAACGCATGAGGCATACTTTCCACTGAAAGAAAATGGCCAGCCGCCCGTACTGCGCGTCATGCGGCCGGTCTCCCACGAATGATCATCATAAGGATACTCATAATGGTTATTGATATTCAGAAAGGGCTTCAATTCGTCGTCGTCGACTAGTCCACGCATCCTTAAAAGTAGCGATTTATGCTCGATTTTTTTGAATGAATACGACCATTTCTGCAGGAATTCGTTGGATGCTTTTAGCTGATCGCAATTTCGGTATGTCCGCTTCTGGCCCAGACTGTGTAATAACGCGCAGCGCCACAACTGACGACAAATAAAACGCGTGATCTTCTGTTTCCTGTGAACGAAGCAAGCGATGAAATGTTAAACAGCCATCTCATCGGCGTTGAGGTCGGCGAACGAAACGGTTTGTTCAACGCGAAGATCGCGGCTAGGGTATTTTGCTTCCCGCACTGGATGACTACGTCACTGACCAGAATCCTGTGCGTGTTGTCGACGTTTTTGTCGATGAACTCAATTTTGAGCAGCTCGGATTTGTCGGCGCCAACCCGTCCGCCACCGGCCGGCCTGCGTACCACCCGTCAATCCTGCTTAAGATTTACATCTACGGCGGCCTCAACCGCATTCAATCTAGCCGCAGACTTGAGCGCGAAGCCCAGCGTAATGTTGAACTGATGTGGCTAACTGAACGCCTGGCGCCGGATTTCAAGACGATTGCCAACTTCCGCAAAGATAACGGCAAGGCGATTCGAAATGTCTGTCGTCAGTTTATCGTTCTATGCCAACAGCTTGGTTTGTTTACCGAGGCGATCGTCGCCATTGATGGCAGCAAGTTCAAGACGGTCAACAATCGAGACCAGAATTTTACTAGCGCCAAGCTGGCGCGGCGGATGGAAGAGATCGAGGCGAGCATCAGCAAGTATCTTGGAGCGCTCGATACGGCCGATCGGCTGGCACAACATGGACGCGAGGAACTGGAAATGGAAACACTCACCGCGATCGCCGACCGAGGCTACTTCAAAAGATTGCACCGTTGAACATCCCTTTGGGACCATCAAGAGTTGGATGGGCTGGACGCACTTTCTGACGAAAGGCTTGGAACGGGTGTAAACCGCAACGAGCCTGCACGTACCAGCCTACAATCTAACGCGCATGATGGCGATATTGGGTGTCGGCGGTTTGATGGGGATGTTGAGAGGCTAAGGACCTTTTTTGCCTCCAAAATAGTGTCAAACTCGGCAGCTCGCACGGGTCCCAGGCAGCTTCGTAGAAAAATTGTCGGACTAATGAATTTCACGGTCGACGCCACAGCGACGATTTAGCTCAGTTTGCGAGGATCGTGGGACCGAAATTCCGCGAGGCACGACTAGATTTTTGTTTTTACACAGCCTAGGCCGATTCAGAATGCAGCCTTTCATCAAGCTCAAATTGAGAACAAATCTGACACTTGTCAGCAGCCAGGGTCCGGCTTCATCCACTTTTATGCTGCGATTTCACCACCTGCATCGCACCCGCAATCAGACCGCTGATATCGGATAAATTTGCCGGTACTATAATCGAATTATTCGTCTTCGCCAGTTGCGAAAACGCCGCCACGTATTGTTCGGCTACTTTCAGATTGACCGCATCGGAACCACCCGGTTCGCGAATCGCGGCAGCGGTCTTGCGCAAGGCTTCCGCGCTGGCTTCGGCAATCGCCACGATCGCTGCGGCCTGCCCTTCAGCCCGATTGATCGACGCCTGCTTCTCGCCCTCTGATTTGGCAATCGATGCTTCGCGCTCACCAGTGGCAATATTGATCTGCTCTTGCTTGCGACCTTCGGAGGCGGCGATCAGTGCGCGCTTTTCGCGCTCGGCAGTAATCTGTGCCTGCATCGCATGCAAAATTTCATTCGGTGGTGTCAGGTCCTTGATTTCATAGCGCAGCACTTTCACGCCCCAATTCGCGGCTGATTCATCGATCGCATTGACGATTGCGGTGTTGATATGGTCGCGCTCTTCGAAGGTTTTATCGAGCTCCATTTTGCCGATGACCGAGCGCAAAGTAGTCTGCGCCAATTGCGTGATTGCGGCGATGTAGTTCGATGATCCGTACGACGCACGCATCGGATCAGTCACTTGAAAATACAAAATACCGTCAACTGACAACTGCGTATTATCTTTGGTGATACACACCTGCGGCGGCACTTCGAGCGGCACTTCTTTCAACATATGTTTGTAGGCGATGCGATCGATGAAGGGAATCACGATGTGCAAACCGGGTGCCAGAATCGTATGAAATTTACCGAGACGCTCGACGACCAACGCATGCTGCTGCGGTACCACGTTGATGGTCTTGACCACGAAAACTACCGCAAGAATAAAAAATACCAGCGCAACATTTCCGATTCCGATATCCATCTGCTTACCTCGTTGGTTGCTGTTGATTAGTTGTTGACTGCTTGGTGATTGCTTGGTGTTTGCTCGTCGATGGCTTGTTGATTATTTATTCGTGCCCGGTTGCACAGCCGTCAGCAGCAGGCAGCTCCCACGCATATCGGCAATAAAAAAAGTTCCTGCTGCCGGCGCCGTTGCATCAATCGATTCGATGTCCCACAAGGCACCGCGATACATCGCTCGCGCAGTAAAAATGCCGTCGCTACGATGATGCCAGAGATCGACTGTCACCGATTGGCCGACATCAAGATTGGGATTTTGATCAGATGCACGTGTGACGCTGGCGAGCGCGCCGAACCTGCTGCGATTGAGCGAGAACGTCGCCACAACGCCAATTAGCGCTGCACTGAATATCTGCACGATGATTGATTGCCCAACATACGCTGCCGCTGCGCCGGCGCACAAACCCAGCGCAATCATCAGTAAATAAAACGTACCGGTAAGCAGCTCCAGAATGATGAGCACCCCCGCTGCGCACAGCCACAGTATCCATGCCGCCATAGTGACTCCTTGTCTTCATTAGCCAAAAAACAAAACCCCCACCATCACGAGGATGGCGGGGGTTGAACGTCTAACGATCCGACTTTTTGAGTTGTTATGCTATCCGACTGAAATGAAGTTTAGCCGAAATGCTGCACGGCATGGCTTTATTTTTTCGGAGTTGCAAAATCGACTCTGCCGATTCATTTCATACTCACGCAAGCGATTATTTAGCCGCACTAAGCGCCGCCAGTTTTTGCCAGGTATCAATGACCGAATCTGGATTCAACGACATGGATTCAATCCCCTCACGCATCAACCACTCGGCAAAATCCGGATGGTCTGATGGGCCCTGACCGCAGATGCCAACGTACTTGCCTGCTGCCCGACACGCACGAATTGCCTTCGAAAAAAGTGCCAGTACAGCCGGATCACGTTCATCAAAATCGGCTGCCAGCAACTCCATGCCGGAATCACGATCCAGCCCCAACGTCAACTGCGTCAAGTCGTTCGAACCAATCGAGAAGCCATCGAAATGCTCAAGGAATTCGTCCGCCAGAATCGCATTCGATGGCACTTCGCACATCATGATCAAACGCAGACCGTTTTCACCACGCTTCAAATCATTTTTAGCGAGCAGGTTAATGACTTTTTGCGCCTGACCCAACGTACGCACAAACGGCACCATGATCTCGACGTTGGTCAGACCCATGTCATTACGCACCCGCTTCATCGCCGAACATTCCATCTCGAACGACTCGGCAAAATCAGCGGCCAAATAACGCGCCGCACCGCGGAAACCAAGCATCGGATTTTCTTCATCCGGTTCGTAGCGTGAACCACCGATCAGTTTTTTATACTCGTTCGATTTGAAATCCGACAAGCGCACAATCACCGGCTTTGGCCAGAAGGCCGCAGCGATGGTGGCGATACCTTCGGCGAGTTTGTCGATGTAAAACGCTTTCGGTGAGGCATGGCCACGTGCGACCGACTCCACGGCTTTTTTCAAATCGGCATCGATATTCGGATATTCGAGAATCGCTTTTGGATGCACACCGATGTTGTTGTTGATGATGAATTCAAGACGGGCAAGACCCACACCCGCATTGGGGATCGACTGGAAGTCGAAGGCCAATTGTGGATTACCGACGTTCATCGTGATCTTCAGCGGCAGTTTCGGCAACTCGCCGCGCAGCACCTCAGTGACTTCGGTTTCAATCAGACCATCATAAATTTTGCCTTCATCGCCTTCGGCGCATGACACAGTAACGAACGTGCCATCCTTCAGCAATTCAGTCGCATCGCCACAACCGACGACCGCTGGTACGCCAAGTTCGCGCGCAATAATCGCCGCGTGACAGGTGCGTCCACCGCGATTGGTCACGATCGCTGCAGCCCGCTTCATCACCGGTTCCCAGTTCGGGTCGGTCATGTCGGCGACCAGCACGTCACCCGGTTGCACGCGCTCCATGTCGGCTGGATCGTGAATCACGCGCACTGGACCTGCGCCAATCTTTTGGCCAATTGCACGTCCATGCGCCAACACGGTACCGGTGCCTTTGAGCTTGAAGCGTTGCTGTGCGTCGGTCGCTTTTTGCTGCGACTTTACCGTCTCGGGACGCGCTTGCAAAATGTAGAGCTTGCCATCGCGACCGTCTTTGCCCCACTCGATATCCATCGGGCGGCCGTAATGCTTTTCAATCGTCACTGCGTATTTCGACAGCTCTACAATTTCAAGATCATTGAGCGAATAGCGATTGCGCAGCTCGATTGGCACATCGACTGTCTTGACCGAACGACCGGCCTTGGCTTCGCCGGTGAATTCCATCTTGATCAGCTTGGAGCCGATATTGCGGCGAATGATCGGCAACTTGCCCTGCTCCAGCATCGGCTTGTGCACATAAAATTCATCAGGATTGACCGCGCCCTGCACCACGGTTTCACCGAGGCCGTAGCTGGAAGTAATGAACACCACATCCTTGAAGCCGGATTCGGTATCGAGTGTAAACATTACGCCAGCCGAACCGAGGTCGGAGCGCACCATGCGCTGCACACCAGCCGACAACGCCACTTCAGCGTGGGTAAAACCTTTGTGTACGCGATACGAAATTGCGCGGTCGTTGTATAGCGAGGCGAACACATGCTTCATTGCTTCAAGCACGTTGTCGATACCGACCACATTCAAAAAGGTCTCTTGCTGACCGGCGAATGAGGCATCCGGCAAATCTTCAGCAGTAGCCGATGAACGCACCGCAAACGACATTTCGCTGGTCGAATCAGCGACCAGCTTGTTGTAGAACGTGGTGATTTCTTCTTGCAAACGCGGCTGAAATGGCGTCTTGATGATCCACTCGCGAATTTCGTTACCGGCGACTGCCAGTGCGCGGACATCGTCGATATCGAGTGTGACCAGGCGATCAGCGATCTTCTGCGCGAGAGTCGGGCCGCCATCCAGGCTGTACGACAAAAAATCGCGGAAGGCTTGTGCTGTAGTGGCAAAACCACCCGGCACTCGGACACCGGCGCCAGCCAATTGACTGATCATTTCACCGAGCGACGCATTTTTGCCGCCAACGGAATCGACATCGGTCATCCGTAAATTTTCAAAGGCGACGACATAACTTGCCCCCGGGACTGCTCCCGGGACTACTCCCGCTTGTGCTGCGTTAGACATGACAACCTCTACTATGATGATAAGAAATCTGTACGCGCACCAGAATGACCTTTACACTTT